>NZ_JBDGJH010000011.1:0-212918 GCF_057656995.1 Mycobacterium sp. Soil_C_30
CCAAGGCCGAGGATTTCGGGTTCGAGAACGAGATGGCCGCGTTCGGGCTGCAGTTCGCCCACGGGTTGGGTTTGGGTTTGCATGAGCGGCCGATCATCTCGCGCCTGAACTCGCTGGAGAATCCGATCGAGTTGCAGGCGGGCATGGTGTTCGCGATGGAGACCTACTGTCCGGCCTCTGATGGGACCTCCGCCGCGCGGATCGAGGAGGAAGTGGTGGTCACCGACGACGGCCCGGTGATCCTCACGAAGTTCCCGGCCCAGGAGTTGTTCGTCGCCAACGAGTACTAGCCAACGCGCACTGTCACCGAATACTGATGAAGCACAATATGACACACAGCTTCCATTTGGGCCGTCGCGCCCCGCTGGTCGACATCCCACGGCTCGGCCGCAAGCAAATCCTCACCTGCGCCATCGGCCCGAGCCTGATCGCGCTGGGAGTATCCATCGGTGGTGGGGAATGGATCCTGGGCCCACTCGCTATCGGAGACGGTCCGCTCACCGGAGTGTTCTTCGCCGTGTTCCTTTCCGCCCTGCTGCAGACCATCTACAACATCGAAATCGCCCGTTACGTTCTTGCCACCGGCGAAGTCCCGATCGTCGGATTCGGCCGGGTACCGCCGGGCTTCCTGTTCTGGGTACCGATCAGTCTCGGTGTCCTGTATCTGAGCTACATCTTCGGGGGCACCTTTGCCGTCGCCGGACAGGCGCTGTATCCCTTGTTGTTCGGACATGTTGCGCTTCCAGGTGATATTCAGATCACCCGCCTCCTCGCGCTGGCAGTGCTGGCCGCTGCCATGGTGTTGGTGCTGGTCGCCAAAAAGGTCTCCGCGGCACTCGAACGCCTCAACGTCGTCATCGTCACCGCCTCACTGGCGGGGCTGGTCATTCTGGACCTTGCGCTGGTGCCCGCAGGCATCTGGCGAGAGGCGCTCAGCGCGTTCGTCACACCTACGTTGCCGCAGTCCGGCACCACTGCCACTGCGGTCGGCGCACTTGTCGGCTACACCGCCTTGGTATCGGGACTCAACTGGTACATCATGGGCCACTCGCGACAAGGGATACGGCATGGGTCATCGAGTGGGCTTCATCGCCGGTGGACGCGGGGAACAACGAGAGATTCACGCCATCGGTGTGACGTTCGCGGACACCGAGTACAACCGTGAGCAGTGGAAACGGTGGATGCGGTTGCTGCGGATCGACATGTGGGTGGTGTTCTTCCCCGCAGCCCTGTTGGGGATGCTGCTGCCCGCGGTGCTGGTATCACACCTGGCCCGCAGTACCGACAACCAGCCGACCGCCGGCACCATGCCGACCTACGTTGCCGACATTCTCGGCGCTCAGCACGGCCGGATGTTGTTTTGGCTCATACTGATCCTGGGTGCCCTGCTGCTCGTCAAGACCTCGATCAACGTGTTCGAAGGTCTGGTTCGGGTGCTCGTCGATGCCATCAATGGCAGTGCGTCGGGCCTGGGCAGCCGGGTGCGGAAAGACCCCCGCCGGTTCTACTTCATCTCCATGATCGGCTTCGCGGCGGTGATGGCAGTGATGCTCCACCTGGCCGTCCCGGCGACCCTGCTGCAGATTTCGGGCAACATGGCAACCCTGGGAATGCTGATCTTCCCGCTCCTGGTGGTCTACCTGAACCGGCGTCTACCGCAACCGGCACGACCGACGATCTTTGCGAACGGGGCGGTGTTGCTGTGTGTCCCGTTCTTCGGGTTCTTCTTCGTGAACTTCCTGGCCGAGATGCTCACCGGGGCACCCTTGCTGGTGTTTTGAAATACCGACAGCCGACGACCCAGTGGATCCGCCGGCTGAAGGTGCGTGCATGCGGTTCGAGTCAGAACTCAGACGAGAGAAATCGGCGCGGGCATCGCCGGTCTGAGTTCCGCCTCGACTTCAACCAAAACTCCTGTTTCCCTTGACTATCAGGTGTCACTCCGCGGGCTGTTTTGTCGGACCCTGGGTCTAGCTTCGTGGCATGGGTACTTCAGCGATCGCCGACAAGGATTCGATGCTGGCTGCCCAAGCGCAGATCGAAGTCTTGACCGCGCAGATGAACTCGTTGTCGATCGACGCGTTCACCCCGCTGGAGTTGTTGGCGCTGCAGCAGCGCCGCGAAACCGTCACCTGGATGCAACCGACGCTGGATCACAAGGTGTACCAACGCCTAACCGCTGAAAGCACGCCGAAACAGTTGGGCTCCACCAGCTTCAAAAAGGTCTTGGCGGCCCGGTTGCGGATCAGTGACGCCGAGGCCGCCCGCCGCCTCACGTCGGCCTCACTTTTGGGCCCGCGGACCGCGCTGACCGGGGAACCGTTGGAGCCGGCGTTGCCGAACATCGCCGCCGCCCAGGCCCACGGCCTGATCGGTCCGGAGCATGTGGCGAAGGTCAAAACGTTCTTCAAGAAACTCCCGGCATCGGTGGACTTCTCCGCCCGTGAAGCCGCCGAAGCCGACCTGGCCCGCCACGCCTCAACCCTGGATGTCGACGGCTTCACCGAGGTGGCCGACCGGTTGAAGTATCTCCTCAACCAGGACGGTGAGTACAGCGATGTCGACCGCCAGGCCGGCCGGTACTTCACCATCGGCAAGCAGGACGCCGACGGTAACGTGCCGGTGCACGGCAGGCTCACCCCGGAATGCGCGGCCACCCTGCACGCCGCGCACGCCAAACTGGCCGCCCCGGGTATGTGCAACCCCGCCGATGAGGCCCCGCAGGTCGACGGGGAACCGGATCCGGAGCGCGCCCGCACCGATGCCCGCACTCAAGGGCAACGCAATCATGATGCGCTGCTGGCGATGGGTCGGGCGTTGTTGGCCTCCGGTGACCTCGGCTACCACAACGGGCTGCCCGTCACCATCATCGTCAAAGCCAACCTCACCGACCTGGAAAAAGGCGTCGGGCACGGCCTGACCGCCGACGGCACCTTGATCCCGATGCCTGACGTGATCCGGATGGCCTCCCACGCCTTCCACTACCTCGCCCTGTTCGACGGGAAGGGGGTGCCGTTGCACCTGGGTCGGGCCCGCCGGACCGCTTCCCGGGGGCAGCGGATCATGCTGTTGGCCCAACACGGTGGCTGCACCATGCCCGGATGCACCGCTTGCGGGTACCGCTGCCAGGTCCATCACGCCAACCGCGATTGGAAAGACGGCGGCGACACCAATATCGAAGACCTCACCCTGGCGTGTGGGCCGGACAACCGGATGGTGGAGACCACCGGTTGGACCACCAGAAACCGGCCTGAGGACGGTGTCACCGAATGGATTCCGCCCCCGGAACTGGACTGCGGGCAAACCCGCATCAACGTCTATCACCACCCCGACCGGATCCTCGCCCCCGACGATCCGTGAGTCGAGCGGGCGGTCAGGACGGCCGCCGACTCCAGAGATCTCGGCGTGCATGCGGTTTGATGCAGAACTCAGGCAACAGAAATCACCGAAATCGTTGTCTGAGTTCTGCCTCAACTGAAGGTGCTGATTACAGCGTGGCGCGGAACTCCTTGGCGGCGCCCATCAGTTCCTCGACCCGCGACTTCTGGGCGGGGTTCTCGAACACACCATCCTCTTTGAAGTAGGTACCGACGACGGCGCCGTCGGCGATGCCGAGTTGCAGCGCCACGTTCTCGGCACGCACCCCGGTGTTGACGAACACCGGCACCTTGCCCGCCGCGGCCTTGACCACCTTGAGCGACTCCAAATCGGTGGGGGAGCCCGCGGTGGCCCCGGAGACGCAGATGGCGTCGGGCAGGGTGGCGAAAACTGTGGTCCTGGTGATGGATTCGAGGTCACGGTCCGCCAGGTACTTGGCCGACTCGGGGACGATGTTGAACAGCAACTTCACATCGGATCCGCCGACCCGGGCGCGGTGGCGGGCCACCTCACCGACGTTGGTGTCCCACAACCCGAAGTCACTCGCGTAGACGCCGGTGAAGATCTCCCGGACGAACTTCGCGCCGGTGGCGACGGCCAGGTCGATCGAGGCGCGGCCGTCCCACAACACGTTGACGCCGTAGGGCACCGAGATGTCGGGCAGCAGTTCGCCGATGATCCGGGCCATGGTGATCGCGGTGATGGGCTCGGTCTTGGTCAGGTACGGCAGGCTGAACTCGTTGGAGATCATGACGCCATCAACCCCGCCACTCTGCAGTGCGTCGAGTTCGGTGCGGGCCCGGTTGACGACGGCGGCGATGCCGTTCGTGCTGTCGTAGCCCGGGTCGCCCGGAAGCGCGCTGAGGTGAAGCATGGCGATGACGGGTTTTCGGACACCGAATACCTCGTCGAGCCAGGTGGTGGTCACTTGAGTGCCTTTCTCTACTTTGAAACTGGGCTGGGGGCTGCGGGAGTCAGTCCATGTATGCGCCGCCGTTGACGGCGAGCGCTTCTCCGGTGATGAACCGGGCATCCTCGGACAGCAGGAAGGCCACGGCGCGTGCCACGTCCTCGGGTTGCTCGAGGCGGCCCAGCGGCGTGTCGTCGATCATCATGGTGCGGACCCCGTCGGGGGTGGTGCCGCGGAGTTCGGCCTCCCACTCCAATTCCCGTGACTGCATTGGCGTTTCGACAAAACCGGGACACACGCAGTTGACGGTGATGCGGTGCTCGCCGAGTTCGTAGGCCATGGCCTGGGTGAGACCGACAACGCCGAACTTGGACGCGACGTAGTCGGCGAGGAAGGGCACCCGGCCCTGCTTGCCCGCCATCGAAGCGGTGTTGACGATGGCGCCGGCGGTGCGTGCGCGCACCATCTCACGGGCGGCGGCCTGACCGCAGACGAAGACGCCCTTGAGGTTGACGTCCATGGTCTGCTCGTAGCGTTCCACCGACGCGTCGAGGAACCGGTGCATGAACGAGATTCCGGCGTTGCTCACCCAGGCGTCCAGCCCGAACCGGCCGGCCACGTCGGCGGCCACCGCTGCCGCGGCCTCCGGTGAGGTGACATCCAGTTGGGCCGATTCGTGGCCCGCCTCGGGGTTGGGCAGCGCGGCCGCCACCTCGCGGGCGGCGTCAGCGTCGAGATCGGTGACGATGACCCGCCAATCCCGTTGGGCCAGTGTGTTCGCGATGGCACGGCCGATGCCCGAGCCTGCGCCGGTGACTACGACTGTGTTGGTCATCAGGTGCTGGATTCCTATCTGTTGTGTCAGCCGGCCAGACGCTGGCCGGTGTGGGTGTCGAAGAGATGGGTGGCGCCGGGGCGCGCTGCGAGGTCGACGGCGGCGCCCTCACTGATGCCGCTGAGGCGTGCGGTCTCCACCACGCTGGTCAACTCGGTACCCCGGGCGTCGATGGTGACGATCGCGCGGGGGCCGAGGTCCTCGATCAGGACCACGCGGGCGGCATCGTCGGCGTCGGACGGGCTGGGCAGCAGATCGTCGGGCCGGATTCCGAGCGTGAGGGCCCCGCGGGTACCGAGGGTCTCGGTGGTCAACGTGAATCCCGTTGGGAGCGTGAATGTCCCGTCAGTGACTTCACCCTCGAGCAGGTTCATCTTGGGACTGCCGACGAACGTCGCGACGAAGGTATCCGCGGGCCGCGCGTACACCTCCTGCGGGGCGCCCTGCTGGGCGATCTTGCCGTCTCGCATCACGACCATCCGGTCCGAGAGCGTCATCGCCTCTTCCTGGTCGTGGGTGACGTAGACCGACGTGATGCCCAGGCGGCGCTGGATCTGCAGCAGCTCGGTCCTGGTCTCGACCCGTAGCTTGGCGTCGAGGTTCGACAGCGGTTCGTCGAACAGGAACACCGCGGGTTCGCGGATGATGGCCCGACCGATCGCCACCCGCTGCTGCTGGCCGCCGCTGAGGTCCTTGGGCTTGCGGTCCACCAGCTTGCCCAGCCCCAATGACTCGGCGATGGTGGCCGCGCGTGCCAGCGCTTCGCGTCGTGGTGTCTTGGTGGCCCGCAACGGAAAAGCGATGTTCTCGGCGACGCTCAGGTGTGGGTACAGGGCGTAATTCTGGAACACCATCGCGATGTCGCGGTCACGCGGTTGCAGGTGCGTGACGTCGCGGTCGCCGATGCTGATGGTGCCCGAGGTCACCGTCTCCAGGCCGGCCAGCATCCTCAACGAGGTGGACTTGCCGCAGCCGGACGGACCGACCAGCACGGTGAAGGAGCCATCGGGCAGTTCCAGGTCCAGGTCACTGACGACGGTGGTGGGTCCGTACGACTTGGTGACGCCGGAGAATCTGACGGTTGCCATGGAGCGCGCAATTCCTCACTGTCTAGAACTTGACCGCGCCGCCGCTGATGCCCTGCACCAGCTTGCGCTGGATGAAGAAGCTCGCGATGACGACGGGTACCACCGCGATGAGGATCGCCGCGCTCATCGAGCCGATCTGCACCCCGCGGAATGTGTTGAAGCCTGCGATGGCCACCGGCAGGATCGCTGCCTTGCCCGGCGCCAGGATGAGTCCGTAGAACAGGTCGTTCCAGGACAGGGTGAAACCGAAGATCGCCGCGGCGCCGATGCCGGGCAGCACCTGGGGCAGCACCACCAACCGGAACGCGGCGAAGCGGGTGAACCCGTCGACCTGGGCCTGTTCCTCCAGCGACCGGGGGACGGCCTCGAAGAAGCCGATGAGGAACCAGGTCACCACGGGCAGAACAAAACTCAGGTGCGCGAAGATCACCGGAACCAGGGTGTCGGTGAGCCGCAGCGCATACGCCATCGTCAGGAACGGGAAGACCAGCACCGCAGGTGGCAGCACCTGGGCGGCCAGCATGCCGAATCGGGTCAGGGTGCCGCCGGCCCGGTAGCGGGCGATGGCGTAGGCGCCCATGCTGCCCACCACGACGCTGATGCCGACGGTCACCAGCGCCACCAGTGCGCTGCGGCCGGCGGCGCCCAGAATGCCCGAGGTCAGGACGTTCTGCCAGCTCGCGAAATCGGGGGTGAAGGCGAACAGGAACGGATCATTGAGCTGCTCAGGCGTTTTCACACTCGCCAGGGCGATCCAGACGATGGGGAACAGCACCGTGATACCCGCTGCCCACAGCAGCGCGACCCGCAGCACCGTGACCATGCTCGAGCGGGTCATCGGCTTTTGGCCCTTTCCATCCGGCGGAACGCGAACACGATGACCGCCAGCACCAGGATCAGCACCACGAACGCCATGGACGAGGCGGATCCCAGCCGGAAGAACTGGATGCCGGTCTGGTAGATGAAGTACTGCAGCGTCTCGGTTTCGGTACCGGGGCCACCGCGCGTGGTGGCGAACACGTACTCGAACACCTTCATCGCATCGAGGCTGCGCAGCAGGATCGCCACCACCAGTACCGGGGCCAGCAGCGGCAGTGTCACCCGCCGCAGCACGTAGAGGCCGCTGGCCCCGTCCACCCGGGCCGCATCCAAGGGTTCCTTCGGGATCGATTCCAGCCCAGCCAGAATCAGCAGCACCATGAACGGCGTCCACTGCCACACGTCGATCACCGCCAGGGTGAACAACGCCCGCCCCGGCCCGAAGAAGTCGTAGTCGAGGCCGACCGCGTGCAGCATCGCCGGGATGGCACCCAGCTGGTCGTTGAGCAGGAACCGGAACGTCAGGCCCACCGCGATCGGGGTGATGAACATCGGCGCCAGCAACATCGACCGGGTGAGATCGCGGGCCCAGCGCTGCTTTTGGAGGGCCAGCGCGATGGCCAGCCCGATGATGAGCTCGAGGCCGACGGCCACCAGCACGTACAGCGCCGTGGTGCCGAAGGCATTCCAGAACCCGCTGTCACCGAAGGTCGCGACGAAGTTGTCGGCGCCCACCAGCGCGGGCGCGCCGCGGTCGGTGAGCTTGTAGTCGGTGACGCTCAAGTAGGCCGCGTAACCGAGGGGGAAACCGACCACCCCGACGAAGAGTGCGACGAGGGGTGCGACCATGCCGTGTTGGAACTTCAGGGGGGATAACACGGTAGTCTTCGCTCCTTTCGTGGGGTGGTCGGTTTCCGGCTGGGGGTGGGTCAGCCCTGGATCCGCTCGGCCTCGGCTTGCGCGGCGGCCAGCGCGTCGTCGACGCTCTTGGTGCCTGCCACCGCTTCGTTGAGTTCGGTGCCCACGGCCTGGATCATCTCTTCACCGCTGGGCCCCTGGCTCAGGGGCGCGGAGTTGGCCAGCAACTTCTCGACGGTCTGGTAGTACTCGGCGCCGAACCGGCCCTCCAACACGGCCGGGTCCTTCAGGGTGCTCTGCCGGATGGCCGCGCCGCCCTTCTCGGTGCGCGCAACATCGTTGGGCTTGCTGGTGATCCACGAGACGAAGGCCCATGCGGCGTCCGGAGTGGCCGAGTTGGTGGGGATGGCCCAGCTCCACGATCCCAGCACCTGCTTGCCGCCGGGGATGGGCGCCAGCTTGACCTTACCGGCCGCCGGACCCGAGCCGGGCTCGTTGATTGCGGGCAGCTGCCAGTTGTAGTTGATCATCGACGCCGACTGGTTGGCCGACACCGAACGCTGGGCCTCGTCCATGCTCCAGTTCAGGCTGTTGGCAGGCGCGGCGTTGTTGTAGGTGTCGATGTACGCCTCGAGGGCCCGCTTGGCCTCCGGGGTGTTCAGCGTGACCTTGCCGTCGGCGTCGTAGATCGAGCCGCCGGCCGCGAACAGCCAGTTGCCCCACTCCTCGAAGATCTTGTAACCGCGCTGCGGCTGCATGGCGATACCGGCGCGCTCGGGGGTCTTGAGCGCCTTGCTGACGGCGACTAGCTCGTCGAGATTGGTCGGCACCTGCTGATTGGCGGCCGCGAGATCGTCGGTGTTGTACAGGTATCCGAGCGCGTAGTTGTAGAACGGCACGGCGTAGTGGCTGCCGTCGACTTCGGTGATGTCGGTCAGCGGTGTGAAGAAATCTGCCGCGTCGTAGTCCGGTGTGCTGTCGATGCGGGAATCGAGCGGCTGCAGGAAGTTCGCGTTGGCGAAGTCCACCATCCACGGGTTGTCCACGACGATCAGGTCATACGTCGGTGACGACGACTGGAACGACGACACCAGCTTGTCGCGCATCTGGTCGTAGGTCAGCGTCTCGATGTTGACCTCGACGTCGGGGTAGTCGGCGTTGAAGTCGGCCACCATCGACTGCACGATGTCGGTGTCGGGCACATTCTCCATCAGGATGCGCACGGTGCCCGAGACATCGGCGGAAACCTCGCCGGATCCGGTGGATTCGGCCTGTTCGGGTCCACCCGAGCCGGCGCAGGCGGACAGGGTGAGCGCGAAGGCGGCTCCGAGGGCGATCAGGGCTGTTTTCTTCCGGCGGAAGCCTTCCGACTTCCGCCGCGGAGTGGGATTTTGGGCGAATCTCATGTGAGCACAGTTCCTTTCAGTTGTTCTCAACGGGTGGTGCGCGCGATGGCGTGGGAAATCGGGGTCATGGCGGTGCTCAGTTCCCGCCAGGTCGCATACGCCGCGTCATAGGTGTCGCGGCGGGCCGGGTCCGGCACGAAGGGAGCTTCGAGGGTGATGAACCGGGCGGCGTCGGACCAGTCATCGAGGGCACCGATGCCGATCGCGGCGATCACCGCGGCGCCCAGTGAGGCGCCGGGGTGCCCCCACACCGGCATCATCTCGTGACCGAGGACGTCGGCGTGGATCTGCTTCCACAGCCTGGATTTCGAACCGCCGTTGGTGATCATCACGCGTGTGAACGGAATCCCGATGTCCCCGAACACATCCACGTGGTGCCGGAAGCCGAACGCGATGCCCTCCAGCACCGAGCGGTACAGGTCGGCCCGGGTGTGGCCCAGATGCATCCCGGCGAAGACGCCGCGCAGATCGGGGTCATGGATCGGGCTCTTCTCGCCCAGGAAGTAGGGCAGGCACAGCACTTCGGCGGGGGCGCGGCTGGCGGCCTCGTCGTCGAGGTCGGTCAAAGAGGTGCCGCCGATCAGGCTCTGGAACCACCGGATCAGGCTGCCGCTGGTGGCCATGCACCCGTTGGGCAGCCAGTGGCCGGGTACCGGGTGGGCATCCAGATACAGCCGTTCATCGACCACCTTGGTGTCGCTGGCGACCAGGATGTCCCCTGCACCACCGAGTTTCACCAATGCGTCACCAGGGTTGTTGACGCCGGCGGCGAAGGCCGACAGCACGTGGTCGGCGCCGCCGACCACCAGTGCGGTGCCCGCCACCAGACCGGTCTGCTCGGCGGCCTCGCGGCTGAGTTCACCGACTCGGGTGCCTGGGCGGTGTACCGGGGCCAGCGTGGCGGGGTCGATTCCCGCGGCGTCGAGCACGACGTCGGCGGTGTCGCCGTCGACGGTGAACAATCCCGACTCCAGGGCCCAGTTCTGTTCGACGTGCACCGGGGCGCCCAACGCCGACAGCACCCAGTCATAGGAACCGACCCAGTGCACGGCGCGGGCGTAGACGTCGGGTTCGTGCTCGCGCAGCCAGACCACCGTCGGGGCGACCGACTGCTGGGTGAGCGCCGATCCGGTCAACGTCACCAGATCGACGCCGTCGAGCGCCTCGGCGAGGGTGGTGACCTCGCGGTGGGCCCGCGCGTCGTTCTGGAGGATGGCGTGGCGCAGGGGTTTTCCCGTCCCGTCCACCGGGATCACCGCAGGCACCATGCCCGAGGTCGCGACCGCGCCGACGGAATCCGGGGCCACACCGCTGGTGGTGAGCACCTCCCGGATCGACTCGATGACATTGCCGTACCACTGGCCGGTGTCGGCTTCGGCGAAACCGGGCGAGGGGGAGTGCAGCGCCGTCTCGCGGGTGGCGGTCGCCACGATGCCGCTCTGGCTGTCCAACAGCACCGTCTTGGTGCCGGTGGTGCCGATGTCGATCCCGACGGTGTAGCGGCTCGTCCCTGCTTGGTTCGTCATCGTGTTCCGGTCTCGGACTGGCCGTCGCGGGCGATCGAGTAGTTCTGTCCCGCAACGCAGATGACCTCGACGCCGACGCTGCGTGCTGCGACCAGGGTGGGATGGTCGGGCGGTCCGTCGGTGACGATGGTGTGGATCTCGGCGAGCGCGGCGATGCTGACGAAGGTGACCCGGCCCAGCTTGCGCCTGTCGGCGGCGACGATCACGCGGTCGGCGCGGCTGCTGGCGGCACGTTTCACCCGGCTCTCAGCCTGGTGATAGTCGGAGATCCCGCGGTCACCGTCGATGCCGGCCACCCCCATCACATAGGTGTCGCAGTTGTAGTTGGCCAGGGTGTCTTCGGCGCTGGGGCCGATCAAACTCAGTTCGCCGGCGCGTAATTCGCCGCCGGTGAGCACGACGGTGGTGTCGGGCTCGTCGATCAGGGCCAGCGCGGCCAGCACGCTGGGGGTCACCACCGTCAGTCCCAGACCGCGATTTTTCAGCGAGTGGGCGACGGCCAGCGCGGTGCTGCCGGAGTCCAGGATCAGCGTCTCGCTGGGGCCGATCAGGTCGGCGACCTGGTCGGCGATGTGGTTCTTCTCCTGCGCGGCATCTGCCATCCTCGTGGCGAAGGACGGCTCAGTGTCCTTGCCCTGCACCGCAATAGCCCCGCCCACCACGCGGCGTACCACGCCGAGGGCCTCGAGCGCTTCGACGTCACGTCGGATCGTCATCTCGGAGACGTCGAACTCCGCAGCCAGGTCGGCGTAACCGACCTCCCGCGCCGCGCGGACGCGCTGTTCGATCCGGTCCCGGCGAGTTTTCACATCCATGGTCAGGGCCTGACCTGCTGTTGAAAATTCACAGAAATGTCTCCGAGTATCAGGGATTCCGCTACTTCCGTGGTGCTCTGGTGTGAATCTATAACACGTTTGTGTGGAGTGCCCACATTTAGCGAACTTTTGGTCTGTCCGGCGCCGTTCGGCCACGACGTTTGGTTAAGTTGCGGCGGTGCTGCATTTACGGGTGATCGCACCCGAGGAGCTGCGCGAGCCCGTTCTCGACGTGCTGCGCCGCGAGGTCGGAGTCGCAAATTTGTTGCTGTATCCCGGTGCGGCCATCGAGCCCGCCGGCGACGAGATCACCGCCGACATCGCCCGTGAGTGCGCCAACCACGTCATCAAAGAACTCAAGGCGCTCGACATCCAGCATCGCGGGGCGATCACGCTGGAGGTCCTCGACACGGTGCTGTCGAGCAAGGCGCACAAGGCCGAGGACGCCGCCGAGGGCGATCCCGCCGACGCCCTGGTCTGGGACGAGCTGATCGCCCGCACGCGCGAAGAGTCGTCGCTGAGCGTCACGTTCGTGTTGTTCCTGACGCTGGCCTGCCTGCTCACCGCCATCGGGGTGGTCACCGACTCCACGGTCACCGTGGTGGGAGCCATGGTGCTCGGCCCCGAGTTCGGCCCGTTGGCGGCATTGTCGGTGGCGCTGGTGCGCCGCCGCCGCGACCTGACCAAGCGGGCGGCACTTGCCCTGCTGGTCGGATTTCCCGTCGCGATGGGCATCACCGCGCTGGCCACCATGGGCGCCGAGGCGTTCGGCTGGCTGACGGTGGACAGCGTGCACAATCTCGACGAGGTCGACTTCATCTTCCAGGTGGGCCCGATGTCGTTCGTGGTGGCGCTGCTGGCCGGTGCGGCGGGCATGCTGTCGCTGGTCTCTGCCAAGGCCGCCGGGCTGGTGGGGGTGTTCATCTCGGTCTACACCGTCACTGCGGCGGGTTTCGCGGCGGTGGCCGCCACGCTCGGTGACTGGGACCTGGCGGCCAAATCGGCGTTGCAGTTGGTGGTCAACCTGGTGGGCATCGTGGTGGCGGGTGTGCTGGTGCTGGTCTTGCGGCCGCGGTCGATGCCGCTGCCGCACTCGAGCCGCAGCTGAGCCCCTCGCCACCGTTTACGTGTCGCGCCGGTCCGGACCCGCGGACCTCGCGCAATGCGAGCCTGTTCCGGTTGTGATGGGATCAACCGCTATGGGAATCAAAGTGGCGCTGGAGCACCGCACCACCTACACCTTCGACCGGTTGGTCGAGGTCTACCCGCACGTCGTGCGGCTGCGTCCGGCCCCTCACTCCCGCACCCCGATCGAGGCGTACTCGCTGGAGGTCCAGCCGGCCGACCACTTCGTCAACTGGCAGCAGGACGCGTTCGGTAATTTCCTGGCCCGGCTGGTGTTTCCCACCCGCACCCGGCAACTCACCATCAACGTCGGCCTGATCGCCGACCTCAAGGTCATCAACCCGTTCGACTTCTTCATCGAGGAGTGGGCCGAGACCGTCCCCTTCACCTACCCCAAGGGTCTGGCCGACGATCTCAAGCCGTATCTGCGTCCGGTCGACGAAGCGGACGAAGGTGCCGGCCCGGGAGATCTGGTCACCGAGTGGGTGCGTAATTTCCACGTCGGCTCCGGCATCCGCACCATCGACTTCCTGGTCGCGCTGAACCGGGCCGTCAACGCCGATGTCGGTTACAGCGTCCGGATGGAACCCGGCGTGCAGACCCCGGATTTCACGCTGCGCACCGGAATCGGCTCCTGCCGCGACTCGGCGTGGCTGCTGGTGTCGATCCTGCGTCAGCTCGGTCTGGCCGCCCGGTTCGTCTCCGGCTATCTGGTGCAGCTGGCCTCCGATGTGGAGGCGCTGGACGGACCGTCCGGTCCCGCAGCCGATTTCACCGACCTGCACGCCTGGACCGAGGTCTACATCCCCGGCGCCGGCTGGATCGGCCTCGATCCGACGTCGGGACTCTTCGCCGGAGAGGGCCACATCCCACTGTCGGCGACCCCGCATCCGGCGTCGTCGGCGCCGATCACCGGCGCCACCGGAACCGCCGAGACGGTGCTGGATTTCTCCAACACCGTCACCCGAGTGCACGAAGACCCCCGTGTCACGCTGCCCTACACCGAGGCGGCGTGGAGTTCGATCGTCGACCTGGGGGCCCGGGTCGACAAACGGCTGACCGACGGGGACGTGCGCCTGACCATGGGCGGCGAGCCGACGTTCGTGTCGATCGACAACCAGGTCGACCCGGAGTGGACCACCGCTGCCGACGGACCGCACAAACGCGAACGCGCCTCCGCGCTGGCCGCCCGGCTGAAGAAGGTCTGGGCGCCCCAGGGGCTGGTGCAGCGCAGCCAGGGCAAGTGGTATCCGGGAGAACCCTTGCCGCGCTGGCAGATCGGCCTGTTCTGGCGTAAGGACGGCACCCCGCTGTGGAACGACGAGGCGTTGCTGGCCGACCCGTGGGATGCCGAGAGAGCCCCCCAGTCCATCGCCCCCGACGCCGGGGCTCAGCTGTTGGGTGCGATCGCCGACGGCCTCGGCCTGCCCGCCACCCAGGTCCGGCCCGCCTTCGAGGATGCGCTGAGCCGGCTGTCCGCCGCGGTCCGCCAGCCGCTCGGAAAACCGGTGGCACCCGAGGACGATCTCGAAGCCGACGACGCCGAGAACCGCAGCCGGCTGCTGGCCCGGCTCGAGGAGTCGGTGACCGAACCCGCCGCGTACGTGTTGCCGTTGCACCGCCGCGACGACGACCTCGGCTGGGCCAGCGCCGACTGGCGACTGCGGCGCGGCCGGATCGTGCTGCTGGAGGGCGATTCACCGGCGGGTCTGCGGTTGCCGCTGAACTCCATCAACTGGAAGCCGCCGCGGCCCACCCACACTCAGGACCCGCTGATCGAACGGGGATCGCTGGGTGGCCGGGCCGCAGCACCGGAGACGGCGGACGTCTCCGCCTCGGTGGACGACTCCGACGACGCCCCCACCACCGCCATGGTGGCCGAAATCCGGGGCGGCCTGCTCTACGTGTTTTTACCGCCCACCGAGGCGCTCGACGATTTCGTCGACCTGGTGGCGCGACTGGAAGCCGCCGCCGCCGAACTGGACTGCCCGATCGTCGTCGAAGGGTACGGTCCGCCGTCGGATCCGCGCCTGGAGTCGATGAGCATCACGCCCGACCCGGGTGTCATCGAGGTCAACGTCGCGCCCACCCGCAGCTTCGCCGAGCAACGCGCCCAACTCGAAACGCTCTACGCGGAGGCCCGACAAGCCCGGCTCTCCACCGAACAGTTCGACAATGACGGCACCCACAGCGGCACCGGCGGCGGCAACCACATCACGCTCGGCGGCATCACCCCTGCGGAGTCACCCCTGCTGCGCCGGCCCGATCTGTTGGTGTCGCTGCTGACCTACTGGCAGCGCCATCCCTCGCTGTCCTACCTCTTCTCCGGGCGGTTCATCGGCACCACCTCGCAGGCGCCGCGGGTGGACGAAGGGCGCTCCGAGGCGCTCTACGAGCTGGAGATCGCGTTCGCCGAGATCGCGCGGCTCAGTTCCGGGAAGGGTGGCCCGCAGCCGTGGGTCACCGACCGGGCTCTGCGGCATCTTCTCACCGATATCACCGGCAACACCCACCGCGCCGAGTTCTGCATCGACAAGCTCTACAGCCCGGACAGCGCCCGTGGCCGGCTGGGCCTGCTGGAGCTGCGCGGGTTCGAGATGCCGCCGCACCATCAGATGGCGATGGTGCAGTCGCTGCTGGTGCGCGCGCTGGTGTCCTGGTTCTGGAATGAGCCGCTGCGCGCGCCGCTGATCCGCCACGGGGCCAACCTGCACGGGCGATACCTGTTGCCGCACTTCGTTATTCACGATATCGCCACGGTGGCCGCCGATCTGCGCGCCCAGGGCATCAACTTCGACACCAGCTGGCTGGACCCGTTCACCGAATTCCGCTTCCCCCGCATCGGGACCGCGGTGTTCGACGGGGTGGAGATCGAACTGCGCGGCGCCATCGAACCGTGGAACACGCTGGGGGAGGAGTCCACCGCCGGCGGCACCGCCCGCTACGTCGACTCGTCGGTGGAACGTCTGCAGGTCCGCCTGATCGGCGCCGATCGGCACCGCTACATCGTCACCTGCAACGGCTTCCCCATCCCGATGCTGGCCACCGACAACCCCGACATCCAGGTGGGTGGGGTGCGCTACCGCGCCTGGCAGCCACCGAGTGCGCTGCACCCCACCATCACCGTGGACGGGCCGCTGCGGTTCGAGCTGGTGGACGTCGCCGCCGCGATGTCGCGCGGCGGCTGCACCTACCACGTGTCCCATCCGGGCGGCCGCTCCTACGACACCCCGCCGGTCAACGCCGTGGAAGCGGAATCGCGGCGCGGCAGGCGTTTCGAGGCGTCCGGCTTCACCCCCGGTAAGGTCGACCTCTCCGACATCCGCGAGAAGCAGGCCCGACAGTCCACCGATGTGGGCGCGCCGGGCATTCTCGACTTGCGTCGGGTGCGCACCGTGCTGCAATGACCGGACCGGCAGGGAAAGGACAGAGTTGTCATCACCGCTGCCCGCCTCCGGGTCGCTCGGTGGCCGGGAAACCGGGGGGCAGGACCCCGACCGACTGCTCGCCGGATACCGCGACGCCCGCGCTCAACAGGCGTTGTTCGAGGTCCGTGGCAGGACCAGACCCGGCTACGACGAGTTCGTCGACGCCGCGGGCAACGTGCGTGACACCTGGAAGGACGTCGCCGAGATCCTGGGCGAACGGGGACGCGTCGGGCTGGACCGGCTGCGCACCGAGGTTCGCGGGTTGGTCGACAACGACGGCATCACCTACATCCAGCTCGACGCCGAAGGCGAGGCGCTGGCGGTCGACGAGAACGGCACCGCCGAACCCGGCCCGTGGCGCCTGGACGCCATCCCACTGCTGATCTCCTCGTCGGACTGGGAGGTGCTGCAGACGGGTCTGGTCCAGCGCTCCCGGCTACTGGATGCCGTGCTGGTGGATCTGTACGGCGAACGCCGGTCGATCACCAGTGGGGTGTTCCCGCCGGAGCTGCTGTTCGCCCATCCGGGCTATCTGCGGGCCGCCCGGGGTATCGAGGCGCCCGGTGGGCATCAGCTGTTCCTGCACGGATGTGACATCAGCCGCGCGGGCGCCGACGGCTTCGCGGTGAACGCGGACTGGACCCAGGCCCCGTCCGGCGCCGGCTACGCGCTGGCCGATCGCAGGGTCGTCGCGCACACCATCCCCGACCTGTACGAGCGCACCGCGCCCCGCCCCACCTCGCCGTTCGCGCAGGCGCTGCGGCTGTCGCTGATCGAAGCCGCACCCGAGGCCGCCGAAGACCCGGTGGTGGTGGTGCTCAGCCCCGGCATCCATTCCGAGACGGCCTTCGATCAGGCGTATCTGGCGTCGCTGCTGGGTTTTCCCCTGGTGGAGAGCGCCGATCTGGTGGTGCGTGACGGCAAACTGTGGATGCGATCGCTGGGCACCCTGAAACGAGTCGACGTGGTGCTGCGCCGTGTGGACGCCGAGTATGCCGATCCACTGGATCTGCGGGCCGATTCGCGCCTCGGTGTGGTGGGCCTGGTCGAAGCGCAGCGTCGTGGCGCGGTGACCGTGGTCAACAGTCTGGGCAGCGGCATCCTGGAGAGCCCGGGCATCCTGCGGTTCCTGCCGGAGTTGTCCCGACTGCTGGTCGGCGAGACCCCGCTGTTGCCCACCGCGCCGCTGTACTGGGGAGGTATCGACGCCGAACGCTCCCACCTGCTGGCCAATCTCGATTCCCTGCTGATCAAACCGGCCACCGGCGGCGCGCCGATCGTCGGGCCGGCGCTGTCGGCGGCCCAGCGGACCCGGCTGGCCGAGAGGATCACTGCCACGCCGTGGCAGTGGGTGGGCCAGGAGCTGCCGCAGTTCTCGTCGGCGCCCACCGACCACTATCCCGGCGGCCTGTCGGCCGCGGGGGTGGGGATGCGGCTGTTCGCGGTGTCCCAGCGCGGCGGCTATGCGCCGATGATCGGCGGCCTCGGTTACGTGCTGGCGCCGGGAAACTCCGCGTTCAAGCTGAACAGCGTTGCGGCCAAAGATATCTGGGTGCTGCCGTCGGCGCGGGTGGGGGCCGAACGCACGGTGACCCTGCCCCCCGGGCTGTCCACGGTCACCCCGGCGGGCACCAGGGCGGTCAGTTCCCCGCGTGTGCTGTCGGACCTGTTCTGGACCGGACGGTACGCCGAGCGGGCCGAACAGATGGCGCGGCTGCTCAACGTCACCCGGGAGCGTTACCACGAATACCGGCACCGCCAGGACCTCGACGCCAGCGAGTGTGTGCCGGTGCTGCTGACAGCGCTGGGTCACATCACCGGAACCGACACCGGCAGCGACGGTGACCGCGCCGAGATGATCGCCGTCGCTCCCACCACCATGTGGCTGCTCACCTCGGATCGCCGGCGTCCGGGATCTCTGGCGCAGTCCGTCGAGCGGCTCGGCCTGGCCGCCCGCGCGGTGCGCGACCAGATGTCCAACGACACCTGGATGGTCCTGGCCACCGTCGACCGCGCGGTGTTGCAGTCCTCGGATTCGCCGCCGGATTCGCGGCTGCGCGGTGACGCCGAGATGGCGTCGGCGCATGCCAAGACACTGGCGGGCATGCTCGCACTGTCCGGGGTGGCCGCCGAGTCGATGGTGCACGACGTCGGCTGGACGATGATGGACATCGGCAAACGGATCGAACGCGCCATGTTGCTGACGGCGTTGCTGCGCAGCACCATGACCACAGTGCGCAGTCCCGACGCCGAACAGACCATCACCGAGGCCACGCTGGTCGCGTGCGAGTCCGCGGTGATCTACCGGCGCCGCAATCTCGGCAAGGTGAGTGTGGCCGCGGTGGCCGAACTGCTGTTGTTCGACGCGGAGAACCCGCGGTCGTTGGCGTACCAACTCGAGCGGCTCCGGACGAATCTTCGTGCGGTGCCCGGGGCGTCGAGCTCCTCGCGGGCCGAGCGGCTGGTCGACGAGATCAGCACCCGGTTGCGCCGCCTCGACCCCGGTGAGCTCGAGGACGTGACCCCCGACGGGCAGCGCAGCGAACTCGCCGGTCTGCTCGACGGCGTGCACGGCGGGTTGCGGGAGCTGTCCAACGTCATCACGGCGACGCAGTTGTCGCTGCCCGGCGGGATGCAGCCGCTGTGGGGTCCCGACGAGCGACGGGTGATGCCATGAGCGTGTTCCCCGACGGTCCGTTGCCGCGCCCGGCCGGTCCGGGGGCCAGCCGGGGCTACCGGGTGACCCACCAGACCGTGTACCGGTACTCCGATGTGGTGACCAGCTCCTACGGCCGGGGTTTCCTGACTCCGCGCGACTCCGCACGCCAGCGGTGCCTGTCGTACTCCCTCGACATCGAGCCCGGTGCCGCCGACAGCTCGGTGAGCCGGGACGCCTACGGCAACATCAGCTCGTACTTCCATGTGACCGCTCGCCACCGCACCTTGGAGGTGACGGCGCGGTCGGTGGTGGAGGTCGACGCCCCGCCGCCGTCGCTGTACACCTCCGGTGCCGCGGCCGCGCCGTGGGAGGCGGCCCGCCCCGCGGGTCCCATCGGTGCTCTGGCCACCGAATTCACCCTCGATCTGCGACCTCCCGAGATCACCGACGCGGTGCGGGAGTACGCCGCGCCGAGCTTCACCCCGGGCCGGCCGCTGATCGAGGTGCTCACCGACCTGAACGCCCGCATCTTCGCCGACTTCACGTACCGCTCGGGCTCCACCACGGTGTCGACGCAGGTCGCGGAGGTGCTCGACGCCCGCGAAGGGGTATGCCAGGACTTCGCCCGGCTGGCCATCGCGTGTCTGCGCGCCAACGGTCTGGCCGCCACCTACGTCTCCGGTTATCTGGCCACCGACCCGCCACCGGGCAAGGAGCGGATGGTCGGCGTCGACGCCACCCACGCCTGGGCGGCCGTGTGGACACCGGCGGGGGACTGGCTGGGGCTGGACCCGACGAACGATCAGATGGTCGACGAGCGTTACATCGTCGTCGGTTGGGGTAGAGACTACGCGGATGTCCCGCCCTTGCGGGGCATCATCTACACCGACTCCGAAAGCAGTGTGATCGACGTGGCCGTGGATGTGGCGCCTTCAGAAGGATGGGCAGGGGGAGTCCTCGATGCGTGACTTCCTGTGTCCCAATTGCGGACAGCACCTGACCTTCGAGAACTCGGTCTGCCTGGCGTGCGGCAGTCCGGTGGGATTCTCGCTCGACGATATGGCGATGCTGGTGATCGCTTCCGGTGAGGACGCGCAACAGAGCGGGGCGGTGGACGCCCGGCAGTACCGACTGTGCGCGAATCTTCATGTGGCGCAGTGCAACTGGTTGGTGCGGCTGAACCCCGCGAGCACCGTGCAGGGCGAGCTGTGTGCGTCGTGCAAGCTGACCCGCACCCGGCCCAACGACGGTGACACCAAAGCGCTGGCGGCTTTCGCGGTGGCCGAAGGCGCCAAGCGCCGGCTCATCGCCGAACTGCACGAGCTCAAGCTGCCCATCGTGGGACGCGACGAGGACCCGGATTTCGGGCTGGCGTTCGACCTGTTGAGCAGCGAATTCGAGAAGGTGTTCACCGGGCACGAAAACGGGGTCATCACACTCGATCTCGCTGAGGGTGACGATGTGCACCGCGAGCAGTTGCGCATCTCGATGGACGAGCCGTACCGCACCCTGCTCGGTCACTTCCGGCACGAGATCGGGCATTACTACTACTACCGGCTGATCGGCACCTCACCGCAGTACAAGGACCGCGCACACGAGCTGTTCGGGGATTCCGAGGCCGACTACCAGGCGGCGCTGGACCGCCACTACAGCGAAGGCGCACCGTCGGGGTGGGAGGAGAATTTCGTCTCCTCGTACGCGACCATGCACCCGGCCGAGGACTGGGCCGAGACTTTTGCCCATTACCTGCACATCCGCGACACCATGGACACGTCCGCGGCGTTCAGCTTCGCCCCGGCGGGCGCCACCTTCGAGCGGAAAGCGCTCGGCCCCAGCGGCTTCGACAACCTGATCGACATGTGGTTGCCGCTGGCGTGGGGGCTCAACATGGTGAACCGCTCGATGGGGCGCGACGACCTGTACCCGTTCGTGTTGCCGCCGACGGTCCTGGAGAAGATGCGCTTCGTCCACACGGTGATCGACGAGGTGACCTCCGACCCCGCCAAACTGGCGGCCGCGGGCAGCGCCGGCTAGCTCCCGAAAACACTGTGCCCCAGTGCGGATGGCCGCACTGGGGCACAGTGTCGTGTCGGTCAGGGCTTGAGCATCATCTTGATGGCGCCGTCCTGCTTCTTCTGGAAAATCTCATAGGCATGGGGTGCCTCCTCGAGTGGCAGCACATGGCTGGCGAACGTGTCGACACCCAGCGGGTCGTCATCGGTGAGCAACGGCATGATGTCGTCCACCCACCTCTTCACGTTGGCTTGGCCCATCCGCAGTTGGATCTGCTTGTCGAACAAGGTCAACATCGGCATCGGATCCGCCATGCCGCCGTACACCCCGATGAGTGAGATGGTGCCGCCGCGGCGCACCGCGTCGATGGCCGTGTAGAGCGCATCGAGGCGATCGATCCCCGCTTTCTGCATCATCGGTTTGGCGAGTGCGTCGGGTAGCAGGGCGGTCAACTGCTGCGCGGCCTTGGCCACCGGCGAGCCGTGTGCTTCCATCCCCACCGCGTCGATCACCGAGTCGGTGCCGCGACCGTTGGTGAGCCCGCGGATCGCATCGCCGACGGAACCGTCGATGCTGGCCGAGTTGATGGTGCGTATCCCACGGGCGGCGAGGCGGTCCAGCCGTTCCGGCACCAGGTCCACGGCGATCACGTCGTAGCCGAGGTGCTGGGCGATCCGTGCGGCCATGTCACCGATCGGGCCTGCCCCGAGCACCGTCACCGATCCGCCGTCGGGCACGTCGGCGTACGCCACCGCCTGCCATGCCGTGGGAAGCACATCGGAGAGGTACACAAACCGTGAATCCGGTGGCCCGTCCGGCACTTTGATGTGGGTGAACTGCGCCTGGGGCACCCGGAGGTATTCGGCCTGACCACCAGGGACCTCGCCGTAGAGCTCGGAATAACCGAACAGCGCGGCACCCATGCCCTGGTCACGAACCTGGGTGGTCTCGCACTGTGTGTACAGCTGTTTGTCGCACATGAAGCAACTGCCGCACGAGATCTGGAACGGGATGACCACCCGGTCCCCGACATTGAGCCCGGTGACCTCCGGCCCCACCTCGGTGACGACACCCATCGGCTCATGGCCCAGGATGTCGCCCGGTTTCATGAAGGCCCCGAGCACTTCATACAAGTGCAGATCCGATCCGCAGATGTTGGTGGACGTGATCTCGATGATGGCATCGGTGCCCTTTTCTATCTTGGGGTCAGGAACCGAGTCGACGCGAACATCCCGCTTACCGTGCCAGGTGACAGCTTTCATGGGCACTGTCTACCCGGAGCGATGCCGCCAAAACGCCTCACCGGAGGTGTTGCACTGCAGCGAAACAATCGTCGGCGACGGCCTGCTCGCGGGCAAACAGCATGCCGAAGGTGAAACCGTTCTCGCTTTCGGTGCTGCCGGCTGCCGCACCGATCCGGCGCAGCATGTCCCGTGCCACCACGGTGTCCTGATGATCGCCCAGCACGCTTTGAATTTGCTTGTATCGCTTGATGTTCGGCTTGACCTTCGAGCCCGGGAGTTCTTCGAGCAGTTCGGCGGCATAGCGGGCCCGCTTGGCGGCCTTGCGGGCCCGGTGCAGCAGTTCGCCGTGCTGGGCGGCGTCGGCAGCCAGCGCCGCGGCCAGCCGGCGGTCCGCCTTGTGCGCCGCCTTGTCGGCCCGCCGGTGCAGCGCTTTGCTGGTCAGGCCGGGCCGCAGCGGCGGCGCGCTGCGCCATTGGGTCAGCGCTGTCAGCAGTGCCAGGTACCGCGAGGAGTCCATCTGGTCGCGCACCTGGGCCCGCGCGGGCAGTTCGATGGCCGCCAGATCGGTGCGCAGGCGGGCCCGCACCGGGCCGAGCACCAGCTCGTCGGGCAGTTCGTCCACCGCGGCGGTGAACCGGCGGTACTGCACCTGGCAGTCGCGCACCTCGCCGAGCAGCCCCGCAAACCACTTGAGCTCGTCCTCCAGTGCCAGAGCTTCGGGGGTGAACAGCGGGGCGAACACCCGCAGTGTGCTGCGCAGCCGGCGCAACGCCACCCGCGTGTCGTGAATCGGGTCCACGCCCCGGCGCAATCCGATGTCACCGGCGATCACGGCGTCGATCTGAGCGTTCAGGTAGGCCGTCACCGCCGCTGTTGCGGTACCGGCGGGCTTCGACACCCGGGTGGTACCGGTGAGGTGGGCGAGCTTCGTCGGATACCGGGCCGGGGTGGCGCCGGCCTTCTCCAGCAGCCGGCGCAGCTGCTTGGGCTGACGGTCTGCGGCGGGACCCAGTTCGACGCCGATTTCCTTCCACGCCAACAACCGATCGCTGTTGGACGCGCGCACCTCGTCCTCGGCGATCTCGGCGATCACCTTCTCGGATCGGGACTCGTTGATGCGATGGCGGTGCCGCACAGTGTGGATGGTGCCGATGTTGTGCAGTTGGCGGCCACCGCTGACCCCGGTGAGCAACGTCACCGCCTCGGCCGGGGGAGTGTCCGATAACGGCCAGAACAGGTCGGAGTCGCCGAACATCAGGTGCCAGCCGTTGTCCAGGTCGCCGTCGCGGCGGAGCAGGACGATGCTGTGCGCCTGTAGCGCGCCGTCGTCGGTGTCGAAGTATGCGCTCACCGTGTCGAATGTGTCGCGCTGCACGTGACCACCGGAGACGACTTCACTGAGATCGGGCAGCACGAACTCCCGGCTGACATCCCACTTCGTTTCCCGCTCAGTCAATTTCAGCATGCACCGTGCATTCCCCGGCCTCGCGGGGGATCAAACACTGATGCGCGGCGTTGCGGGCCGCGGTCGCCGTTGCGGACGCAACAGCCTCGGGCACCTCGTCGAGGTCTTTGTAGTCGCCTCCGCCCATGGCCTGGTCGTTCCAGTACATGCAGCCTTGCGACGGGACGGTGTACGGCGCCGTCCTCGGTGCCCACCACGCTGACGATCGTCACCTTGCCCGCCGCCATGGGGCGGCCGAAATCGACGCAGCGCAGCGTCTCCGTCGAGACACCCTGGTCGGCCAGGGTGGCGAAGACGTGGTCGGCGATCAGTTCACTGCTGGACTCCGCCGGGCTCGGCTTCAGGCTGCACAGCAGGGCCAGGGCAGTCAGGGCGCTGTTCGGTTCAGGCCTCGGTCACGGTTCCGGCCAGCAGGCTGCGGCCGGTGTCAGCGATGGTGTCGGCGGGGTTGCGGCCTTGCCAGCCAAGCATTTTCGCGGCCTTGGCGGTGCTGATCGACTTCGGGGTGCCCAGCAGTCCGGTCAGTTCGCGCAGTGCCGGCACCCTGGTGGCGATCAGCCGTGCCAGCCAGTCCGGGAGCTGCCGCGTCGGCACATCCACGGCGGCGCTGCCCAGCCGGTGGCGCAGGATGGCCGCGATCTCCGGCAACGACACGGGCTGCCCGGCTGCGGCCAGGAAACGGTGTCCGGCGGCATCCGGGTGCGTCATCGCGGTGATGTGAAGGTCGGCGACGTCGCGGACGTCGACCACCGCGAACGACGCGCGCGGGAGGTAGGGCGGCCTACCGCGTAGCAGGTTGGCCACGATGGCGACCGAGCTCGCGTAATCGGTGCCCCTTACCGGGCCGAAGATCCCGACGGGGTTGATCACCGTGAGCTCAGGTGCACCGCGATGCGCGGCCGCGTACTCCCAGGCCGCCCGCTCGGCCAGCGTCTTGGATTTCACATACGGTGACTGGCCTGCCGGGTCGGTCCAGTCGGTTTCGTCGAATGGTTCGCCGGCCGGTTTCGGGCTGTAGCCGATCGCCGCGAACGACGAGGTGAGCACCACCCGACGGACCCCGGCGTGGTGGGCCGCGGTCAGCACCCGCAAGGTGCCTTCGACGGCGGGGGTGATGACGTCGTTCTCGTTCTCGGGTTGGGCCGGCGGGAACGGGGAGGCGACGTGCAGGACGTACGAGCACCCGGCCGCTGCTTCGGCCCAACCGTCGTCGCCGGTGAGATCGGCGCGCGCGATCTCCAGCCGGTCGCTGCGCACGGACTGACGGATCTGCTGTTCGCCTCGGTCGGACCGCGCGGTGGTGCGTACCGGGTGACCGCGGTCGAGCAGGGCGGCGATGGTGTGCCCGGCAAGGAAACCGGACCCGCCGGTCACCAGGATGGTGTCAGGCTTCATCGGGGTGCAACATCCTCTCGGCGAGTTCGATGAGTTCCGGGATCACGGCCTGCTCGGCCGCATGGTCAGCGCGTTCCCGGGCGCCCCACAGCTCGGCCTTGGCCGCCACGTAGCGGTGGCGCAGCACCAGGCGGCTGATCTCGTCCTGCAGCCGTTGTGCGTGCCGACTGAACAAGCGGTGCTGATCGGTGGCGGCGGCGCCGGTCCGCATGTTCTGGACGTAGGTCCGCATATCGGCGACGCTCATTCCGGTGTCGCGCAGGCAGGCCAGGGCCTCGACGGCGTTCACCAGATCGGCCGGATACCGGCGGTGGCCGCTGCTCTCGTCCCGGGGCACCGGGTCGATGAGCCCGATCCGTTCGTAATAGCGCAGCGCCGATTCGGCCAGCCCGGTGCGCCGGGAGAGTTGCGCAATGGTCAGGTCAGCGGCATCCGGTGCGGTGGTGGCGGCCATGGGGTCACTATGCCGAGGTTGAAGCGCTTCAAGTCAAGAGGTCTCACGCAGATCACGATCGACGGCACCGCGGTGTGGCATCACGCGCCGCGCGGCGGGGCATTCGTAGCATCTACCGCCGTGACGGACCGCTACGGAATCGATGTGCTTGCCAACAACCCGCACGAGCGCCGCAAGGTGCGGGCGACGGAGATGCCAGTGGAGATCGGGATGGTGCTCGAGGACGTCACGTCCGGTTTCGTCGGCGCGGTGGTGCGCGTGGAGTACGGCCGGATGGACCTCGAGGACCGGCACGGCCGCAGGCGCGGATTCCCGGTGGGACCCGGTTATCTGGTGGACGGCAAACCGGTGATCCTGACCCCGCCGCGCCAGGCCGCGCCCAGCGCGCCCATCCGCACCGCCTCGGGTTCTGTTGCGGTGCAAGGGATGCGGGCGCGTACCGCTATCGGTGGCCGGATCTATGTGGAAGGCCGTCACGACGCGGAACTGGTGGAACAGGTCTGGGGTGACGACCTGCGCGTCGAGGGTGTGGTGGTCGAGTACCTCGGTGGCGTCGACGATCTGCCGGCACTGGTGGCCGATTTCGCACCTGGCTCGGGCCGGCGCCTCGGTGTGCTCGTCGACCATCTGGTGGCGGGATCCAAGGAGTCACGCATCGCCGATGCGGTGCGCAGCGGACCGTACGGAGAGCACGCCCTGGTGGTCGGGCACCCCTACGTCGACATCTGGCAGGCCGTCAAACCCGCGCGGCTGGGGCTGAAGGCCTGGCCGACGATCCCGCGGTCCATGGAGTGGAAGCACGGTATCTGTCAGGCACTGGGCTGGCCGCACGCCGACCAGGCCGATATCGCGCGAGCCTGGCAGCGGATCCGCTCGACGGTGCGTGACTGGAACGACCTGGAGCCGGCGCTGATCGGGCGGGTCGAAGAGCTGATCGATTTCGTCACGGCGCCGATGCCTGAGTGACTACGAGTGACTACGAGCAGATGCTCGGGCGGCCCACCAGATAGTTGCATTCCATCGGGAAGCGCTCGACCACCGGCGGATCCAGCGGCCCGACGAAGGCAAGGGTGAAGGGCTCTTTGGTCATCGCCGGCGGCAGGCCGCACACCGCGTCATGGATCGAGGTGTGGGTGCCGGTCAGGGTGGCCTCACTGAAGGCGTAGGTCTCGGTGGAGGCTGCCGCGCTGCCGTCCGGGCAGGTGACGCCCTCGGACTCCGCGACAGTGACCGTCCACAGGCCACTGACCAGTTTGGCCGTGCCGTTGAAGCTCACCGCATTCTGCTCGCGGTTCAGCCCGCTGGGAGTCACCAGGCTCCCGATGATGAGGCTGCACCCCAGCGTTTGTGTGGTCTGGTCGGTGTAGTCCTGCTGCGCTCGGGTGCCGCTGGCCTGGCTGCAGACACTCTGCATGGTCCAGGTGGAGTTCGGTTTCCCCGGCTGGCTGAAGGTGTAGTAGCCGTCCGCGGGCGGGACGATCGCCGCCGCCGGGACGGCAAACCCGATCAGTGCCGTCACCACCGCGACGGTGATCGCGACGAGCCGGCCCGGGACTGTGATGGCGATCGCGTGTGAAGGCACTAGACAGGTGTATCACTTTGTTCAGCGAGCAGGAAAGCTTTACCGCGCGCAGACAGCCGGTAGCCGATATCGAGGCTCAGGGTCAGCCCGAGCCCTTTGAGTTGCCGGACGCGCCGTTTGAATCGCGGGGTGTCGATACCGCTGCGCGCGGCCAGATCCGGAGCCCGCACTGCTTCGTTGGCCGCGATCAGCGCCAGATAGGCCCGTGTCCACGGACCGGTGGTGCTCGCCGAATCCCACCGGTTCAACCGACGGGCGATCTCGTCGACGTCGTCGGCGCTCAGGTCGGCGTCGGCGGCCAGCGCCACCCGTTCGTCGGCGTGCAGGAAGGACACCGTGATGACGTAGATGTGCGCGGCGGCCCGCTGACCCAGTGCGGCCTGGGCGGCGGAGCGGTCCGAGTAGCCCGCGGAGCGTGCCTGCGTGTCGGTGACGCGGTAGTGGCCGGGATATTCGGTCACGCCGTCGATGCGGATGGTGCCCACCGCAGTGCGTTGGGTGCCACCGGCCTTGGCTCGCGGGGCATCCCAGCTGCGCAGCACCGTGGTGATGCGGCCGTCGGCGATGCCCTGGGCGGTGGCGCGGTCGAGCAGCACCAGAAAAGCCTAGGCAGCCGCGCGTCGCAGTCTGTCCGGAAAGCGTGATAATCCTGAACAGTGTCCGACGGCTTGTTCGACCTGGGAGGTCCTGAGCCCCCGCATGCCGGTGCGGGGCCGGTTGAGCCGCCCCCGAATGCGCCACTGGCGGTCCGCATGCGTCCCCGGTCGCTGGAGGAGGTGGTGGGCCAACAGCATCTGCTGCAGCAGGGTTCGCCGCTGCGGCGCCTGGTCGACGGCTCCGGGGCGGCTTCCCTGATCCTGTACGGCCCGCCCGGCACCGGCAAGACCACGCTGGCGTCGCTGATCTCGCACGCCACCGGCAGGCGCTTCGAGGCGCTGTCGGCGTTGTCGGCCGGCGTCAAAGAGGTGCGGGCCGTCATCGATGTGGCGCGGCGTTCGGCGATGCGCGGCGAGCAGACCGTGCTGTTCATCGACGAGGTCCACCGGTTCTCCAAGACCCAGCAGGACGCCCTGCTGGCGGCCGTCGAGAACCGCATCGTGCTGCTGGTCGCCGCCACCACGGAGAATCCGTCGTTCTCGGTGGTGGCGCCGCTGCTGTCACGGTCGCTGATCCTGCAACTGCAGCCGCTGACCCCGGCCGATATCGGCACCGTGCTGCGGCGGGCGATCGAGGACCCCCGAGGGCTCGGTGGCGCCGTTGCGGTGGACGACGAGGCCGTCGAACTCATCGTGGCGCTGTCGGCCGGGGACGCCCGGCGCGCGCTGACCGCGCTCGAAGTGGCCGCCGAGACGGGGGAGCGGGTGACCGTCGAGGTCATCGAGCAATCACTGGACAAGGCGGCGGTGCGCTACGACCGCGACGGTGACCAGCACTATGACGTCATCAGTGCCTTCATCAAGTCGGTGCGCGGGTCCGATGTCGACGCCGCGCTGCATTACCTGGCGCGGATGTTGACCGCGGGTGAGGATCCACGTTTCGTGGCGCGGCGGCTGATGATCCTGGCCAGCGAGGACATCGGCATGGCCGACCCCACCGCGCTGCTGACAGCGGTGGCGGCCGCACAGACGGTGCAGTTGATCGGCATGCCGGAAGCGCAGCTGACGCTGGCGCACGCGACCGTGCATCTGGCGACGTCGCCGAAGTCCAACGCGGTGACCATGGCGCTGGGGGCCGCGATGGCCGATGTGAAGGCGGGCAAGGCCGGGCTGGTGCCGCCGCACCTGCGTGACGGGCACTATTCGGGCGCCGCGGCCCTGGGCAACGCCCAGGGGTACAAGTACGCGCACGATCACCCCGATGGTGTTGTGCCGCAACAGTATCCACCCAATGAACTGGTCGGTGTGGACTACTACCACCCGGTCGGGCGGGGTGCGGAGCGGGAGATCGGTGGGCGCGTCGAACGGCTGCGCGCGATCATCCGCAGGCGAAAATCGTGACCATGCGGCGATTCACCGATGACGAGATGCAGCAGCAGCTGGCCACCGCGCGGCCCTACAGCGTCGTGATACTCCGTGCCGGCCCGCATTTCCGCGACGACGAGGCCGGTGCGCTGATCTGGGAACACGGCAGGCGCAACTTCGGGCTCCGCGACTCCGGCGCGTTGGCCATCGTGTTGCCCTGCCCCGATGATTCCGCATTCTGCGGTGTCGCGGTCTTCACCGGCACGGTCGAGGAGACGAAGACCGTGATGGACGCCGATCCGGGGGTGCAGGCGGGCACCTTCGTCTACGAGATCCACGCTTGCGTCGGTTTTCCCGGCGACGCGTTGTCCTAGAACCACCCTTGACAGGCCTGGTGATGCCCCATACCTTTGTAATCAACCAATTCGTTGATCAATGAGAAGGTTGATAATTGGTAGAAGTCGAAGGCGAGTCCGACGAGCGGCTGGACCGGGCGTTCATGGCGCTGGCGGACCCGGTGCGTCGTGCCCTGGTGGCACGGCTGTCCCGCGGTCCGGCCACCGTCAACGAGCTGGCCGAGCCGTTCTCCATCACCAAACAGGCGGTGTCCAAACACATCCAGGTCCTCGAACAGGCGGGTCTGGTGACCCGGAGCCGTGACGCGCAACGGCGTCCTGTGCATCTGGACGCCGCGGCGCTCGAGCGACTCACCGGATGGCTGGACAGATACCGGCTCGACGCCGAACGCAACTACCGCCGGCTCGACGCACTGCTGGCGGCGATGACCGAGGAGGAAAACCGATGACGAACGCGCTCAACCTCACCGCACCGGTGGACACACTGGCGATGGAGTTCACCCGGGAGTTCGACGCACCCGTGACCGCCCTGTTCCGGACCCACGCCGAGGCGGACCTGTTCACACAGTGGATAGGACCCCGGGGCTTGGTGATGTCCTTGGAGCACTGGGACTTCCGCACCGGCGGCGGCTACCGGTACGTGCACTCCGACGAGTCGGGTGCGTATGCCTTCAACGGCACGTTCCACAAGGTGCGCACCGGCGAACTCATCATCCAGACCTTCGAATTCGAGGGTGCGCCCGACAGCGTGAACATCGAATACCTGTGGTTCGACGACCTCGGCGACGGCCGCAGCCGGCTGCGGGGCCGCTCGATCTGCCCGACGCTGGAGGCGCGCGACGGTCTGCTGAACTCCGGGATGGAAGGCGGCATGACAGAGGGCTACGAGAAGCTGGACGCGCTCCTGACCCAGCTGTGAGCCACCGGAAAAACATAAATCCCGGCTGACGCTCCGGGGAGGGAACGTCAGCCGGGATGGAATGCGGGGCTGTGTCTAGCGCCGGGCCACTCCGCCTCGGCGACGGGCGCTCAGTGCACTCACCAGTGCCACGCCGACCACGGCGAGGACGACCTGGACCAGGAGCTCCATCCAGTCGACACCGCTGGTGGCGGTGGCGATTCCCATGGCCCGCGCCAGCGCGGTACCCAGCAGTGCGGCGACAATGCCGACGACGATCGTCAGCAGCACGCCGATGGGCTGTTTTCCGGGCAGCAGCAGGCGGCCGAGGAGGCCGACGACTGCGCCGATGATGATGGCGGTGATGATGCCGGTGACTGTCATGTTTCCTCCAGGGAGACGCGCTGAGTTGCGGTGAAGCCCGCATACCCTGGGCCCCGGTCGAATAAACGCGTCCGAAAATTAACGCTCGGCGCTGCTTCGTAGGCTGGTGGGGTGAACACCGACCTGCTCGAGATCGACACCAGTCGCAGCCGCCTCGTCGACCTCACCGACGAGGTGCGGCGGTTCTGCGGCCGGCACGCCGACGGGTTGTGCAATGTGTTCGTGCCCCACGCCACCGCGGGGGTGGCCATCATCGAAACCGGGGCCGGGTCGGATGACGACCTGGTGGATGCCCTCGAACGGTTGCTGCCCCGCGACGACCGGTACCGGCACTCACACGGGTCGCCCGGTCACGGCGCCGACCATGTGTTGCCGGGCCTCGTCTCGCCGTCGGTGACGCTGCCGGTGCAGGGCGGCACGCCCCTGCTGGGCACATGGCAGAGTGTGGTGCTCGTGGACCTCAACCGAGACAACCCGCGACGGTCGGTGCGGTTGAGCTTTCTCGGCGGGTGACGTGCGCCGCGCCTTTTCGCGGCACGAGGCCTGACCGGTACTGTTAGGCGTTTGAACAGGGCGGGTGAACCGCCCGTGACGAGTGCGCACCTCGGTCGGTGCGCGAACAGGAAGTGACGACGTGCAGACACACGAGATCAGGAAGCGGTTCCTCGATCACTTCGTGAAGGCAGGCCATACCGAGGTGCCCAGCGCCTCGGTGATCCTCGACGATCCCAACCTGCTGTTCGTCAATGCCGGCATGGTGCAGTTCGTGCCTTATTTCCTGGGCCAGCGCACGCCCCCGTACGACCGGGCGACCAGTGTGCAGAAGTGCATCCGCACCCCCGACATCGACGAGGTGGGCATCACCACCCGGCACAACACCTTCTTCCAGATGGCCGGCAACTTCAGCTTCGGTGACTACTTCAAGAAGGGCGCCATCGAGCTGGCCTGGAGTCTGCTGACCAACCCGGTGTCCGAGGGCGGATACGGGTTCGATCCGGAAAAGCTCTGGGCCACGGTCTATCTCGATGACGACGAGGCCATCGGCATCTGGCAGGAAGTGGCGGGCCTGCCGCTGGAGCGGATCCAGCGTCGTGGCATGGCGGACAACTACTGGTCCATGGGCATCCCCGGGCCGTGCGGTCCGTGCTCGGAGATCTACTACGACCGCGGTCCCGAGTACGGCGTCGGCGGCGGTCCCGAGGCCAACGAAGACCGCTACATCGAGATCTGGAATCTCGTGTTCATGCAGAACGAGCGCGGAGAAGGCACCAGCAAGGACGACTTCGAGATCCTGGGCCCGCTGCCGCGCAAGAACATCGACACCGGCATGGGCGTGGAGCGCATCGCCTGCCTGCTGCAGGGCGTCGACAACGTCTACGAGACCGACCTGGTGCGCCCGGTCATCGACCTGGTGGCCTCGATCGCGCCGCGCGGCTACGGCGCAGGCAACCACGACGACGACGTCCGCTACCGCATCATCGGTGATCACAGCCGCACCGCGGCGATCATCATCGGCGACGGCGTGAGCCCCGGTAACGAGGGCCGCGGCTACGTGTTGCGCCGCCTGCTGCGCCGGATCATCCGCGCCGCCAAGCTGCTGGGCGTCGAGCAGCCCATCATGAGCCAGCTGATGACCACGGTGCGCGACGAGATGGGCCCGTCGTACCCGGAACTGGTCACCGACTTCGACCGGATCAACCGCATCGCGGTGGCCGAGGAGACGGCATTCAACCGCACGCTGGCTGCCGGGTCCAAGCTGTTCGACGACGCCGCGCAGTCCACCAAGGCCGCCGGCGCCACGGTGCTGTCGGGATCCAACGCCTTCACGCTGCACGACACCTACGGCTTCCCGATCGATCTCACCCTCGAGATGGCCGCCGAAGCGGGACTCTCCGTGGACGAGGCCGGTTTCCGGGAGTTGATGAACGAGCAGCGGCAGCGCGCCAAGGCCGACGCCGCCGCCCGCAAGCACGCCCACGCTGACCTGTCCGCCTACCGCGAACTGGTGGACGCCGGCCCCACCGAGTTCACCGGTTTCGACGAATTGTCCTCGCAGGCAACGATTCTGGGCATCTTCGTGGACGGCAAGCGGGTGCCCGTCGTCGCCCACGGTGGCCCGGACGGAGCCCCCGACCGCGTGGAGATCGTCCTGGACCGCACCCCGCTGTATGCCGAATCCGGCGGCCAGATCGCCGACATCGGCGCCCTCTCCGGAGCTGGCGGTGCCGCTCGCGCCCAGGTGACCGACGTCCAGAAGATCGCCAAGACGCTGTTCGTGCACCGCGTCAACGTCGAGTCCGGTGAGTTCGTCGAGGGCGACACCGTGACCGCCGACGTCGACCCCACGTGGCGCCACGGCGCCACCCAGGGCCACTCCGGCACCCACATGGTGCATGCAGCATTGCGACAGGTGTTGGGGCCCAACGCGGTTCAGGCTGGATCGCTGAACCGGCCCGGGTACCTGCGGTTCGACTTCAACTGGCAGGGCGGGCTCACCGAGGAGCAGCGCAACGAGATCGAGATCGTCGCCAACGAAGCGGTCGAAGCAGATTTCGCGGTCAACACCTTCAACACCCAACTGGACAAGGCCAAGGCGATGGGCGCCATGGCGCTCTTCGGCGAGGCCTACCCCGACGAAGTGCGCGTGGTCGAGATCGGCGGGCCCTTCTCGCTGGAGCTGTGCGGCGGCACCCACGTGCACAACTCCGCACAGATCGGTCCGGTGACCCTGCTGGGCGAGTCGTCGGTGGGCTCCGGCGTGCGCCGTGTCGAGGCCTACGTCGGGCTGGACTCGTTCAAGCACCTGGCCAAGGAACGTGCGTTGATGGCCGGACTGGCGTCGTCGCTCAAGGTGCCCTCGGAAGAGGTGCCCGCCCGGGTGGCCAACCTGGTGGAGCGGCTGCGCGTCGCGGAGAAGGAACTGGAGAAGGTCCGGCTGGCCACGGCACGCTCGGCGGCGGTCAATGCCGCCGCGGGCGCCGAGCGCGTCGGTAAGGTCCGTCTCGTGGCGCAGCGGATGTCGGGGGAGATGAGCGCAAACGATCTGCGCTCGCTGATCGGAGACATCCGCGGCAAACTGGGCAACGAAGCAGCCGTGGTGGCGCTGATCGCCGAGGGTGAAGGTGGCGCCGTGCCGTACGTGGTGGCGGCCAACAACGCCGCGCAGGATCTGGGCCTCAAGAGCGGCGACCTGGTCAAGGTCATCTCGTCGGCGGTGGATGGCCGCGGCGGCGGGAAGCCTGATCTCGCCCAGGGGTCCGGCAAGAACGCCGCAGGGATCGACGCCGCACTCGAGGCGCTGCGCGCGGAAGTCGCCCGGAGCTAATCCGCAGTGACTTCCAGCGAGCACCGGCTGCCCGACCGGCCCGGCGGTGATGACCCCGGCCGTGGGCGCCGGCTCGGCGTGGATGTCGGCACCGTCCGCATCGGCGTGGCCACCTGCGATCCAGACGGGATCCTGGCCACCCCGGTGGAAACCGTTCGCCGGGAACGCTCGGGCCGGCATCTGCGCCGGCTGCGCCAGTTGGTCCAGGAGTACGAAGCCGTCGAGGTGATCGTCGGGTTACCGCGCACACTGGCCGACCGGGCCGGCACCTCGGCGGTGGATGCGATCGAGATCGCGGACCTGCTGGCCGAACGGATCGCCCCCGTGCCAGTGCGCTTGGCCGACGAGCGCCTCACCACGGTGACGGCCCAACGGTCCCTGCGTGAGGCCGGCGTCCGGGCCAGGAGTCAGCGGTCCGTCGTCGACCAGGCGGCAGCGGTGGCGATCCTGCAGGGGTGGCTCGACCAGCGACGTACGTTATTGACCGAACAGCCGGGGGGAGTCACACCGGAGGCGAATCATGGCTGAGGACTGGGACGATCGCGCACAGCCCGTGGCTGTCGGCCCGCCCCGGCGCGGGATGACCCGGGCGGCGCGTATCCGCGCCGAACGCAATCGTCGCCGCCGGCGCATCGTCGCCGGTTTCTCGGTCGCGGTGCTCATCGCCGTGGTCATCGGGACGGTCTTCCTGGGCTCCCGACTGTGGCACTCGATGTTCGGCGCGCCGTCGGATTACACCGGCGACGGCGGCAGCGACGTGGTGATCGAAGTGCACCAAGGAGATTCGACCACCGCGATCGGCCAGACGCTGCTGGACGCCGGTGTCATCGCAGGAGTGCAGGGCTTCGTCGATTCGGCCGGCGGCAACCAGGCCATGGCGGCCATCCAGCCCGGCTTCTACAAGGTGCGCACCGAGATCCCGGCGTCCTCGGCCGTGCAGAGGCTGGTCGACCCGGCCAACCGGGTCGGCAACTTCACCATCCCCGAGGGCCGTCAGCTCGACGACATGACCGACGTGCGCACCGGCGCCGTCACCAAAGGCTTGATCACTCTCATTTCTGAAGCCACCTGCACCGACCTCGACGGCGAGCGGTCCTGTGTGCCGGTCGAGGAGTTGCGCAATGCCGCCTCCTCCGACAGCCTGCAGGCGCTGCGGGTGCCGCAGTGGGCGGTCGAACCGGCCACTGCGATGGGTTCCGACCATCGCCGGCTCGAAGGGTTGATCGCCGCCGGGACGTGGAACGTGAACCCGTCGGCGTCGCCGGATCAGATCCTGGGTTCGCTGATCTCGGCCAGTGCCACCCGCTACGAGAGCGGCGGCCTGCTCGACACCGCGGCCGCCATGAACATCTCTCCCTACGACGTGCTGGTGGTCGGGTCACTGGTGCAGCGCGAGTCACTACCGCAGGACTTCCCGAAGGTTGCGCGCGTCATCTACAACCGGCTGGCCGCCAACCGCAAGCTGGAGTTCGACTCGACGGTCAACTACTCGCTGGACCGGCAGGAGGTCGCGACCACCGACGCCGACCGCGCCCGGGTGACGCCGTGGAACACCTACGCCTCGCTGGGCCTGCCCGCCACCCCGATCTGCTCGCCCAGTGAAGCCGCGCTGGCCGCCGCCGAGCGGCCGGAGGCAGGGGACTGGCTGTTCTTCGTGACCATCGACATGCAGGGCACCACGCTGTTCACCCGGGACTACGAGCAGCACCTGGCCAACATCGAGATCGCGCAGCGCAACGGCGTGCTGGACAGTGCCAGGTAGCTCCACGCCGCGCAAAGCTGCAGTGCTCGGGCAGCCCATCGCACACTCCCGGTCTCCGCAGCTGCACCTGGCCGCCTACCGCGCCCTCGGCCTGCACGACTGGACCTACGAACGCATCGAATGCTCCGCCGAGCAGCTGCCGGGTCTCGTCGACTCCCTCGGCCCGGAATGGGTGGGGCTGTCGGTGACCATGCCCGACAAGTTCGCGGCACTGGCCTACGCGACGGAGCGCACCCGGCGCGCCGAGCTGGTCGGGTCGGCGAACACGCTGCTGCGCACCGAGTCCGGCTGGCGAGCCGACAACACCGATATCGACGGGGTGGCCGGGGCGCTGGGTGGTCCGCTCGCCGGGCGGGCGCTGCTGCTCGGTGCCGGGGGGACCGCGCCGGCGGCGCTGGTGGGCCTGGTGTCGCTGGGGGTCTCGCACATCGCGGTGGCCGCGCGGAACCCGGACAAGGCGGGCCGACTGCTCGACATCGCCGCGACGGTCGGGGTGGACGCCGAGTTCTGCCCGCTGGACCACGATGCGCTGGCCGGGCAGGTGGCCTCGGCCTCGGCCGTGGTCAGCACGGTGCCGGCCGAGGCGGCCGCCGGGTTCGCCGCGACGCTGTCGGCCGCGCCGCTGCTGCTCGACGCCATCTACAACCCGTGGCCCACGCCGCTGGCCGTGGCCGTCACCGCGGGGGGCGGCCGCGTGGTCAGCGGCTTGCAGATGCTGCTGCACCAGGCCTTCGCACAGGTCGAACAATTCACAGGGCAACCGGCTCCGCGCACACAGATGGCGGCCGCGCTGGCTTAACGTGCCGCCATGGCCGTGATGCTGATGGGGTGGCTGGTGGTGCTGAGCTGCTACGACCTGCGGCAGCGCCGATTGCCGAACGCACTGACACTGCCGGGCGCGGCCGTGCTCCTGCTGGTCGCCCACCTGGACGGTCGCTTTGTTGCCGCTTCGGTGGGTGCCGCCGCGTTGGCCGGGGTCTACCTGGTGGGGTTCCTGCTCGGCGGGCTGGGCGCCGGGGATGTGAAGCTGGCCCTCGGCTTGGGTGCGGTGACGGGTGCGGCCGGGGCCGAGGCGTGGGCGCTGGCCGCTGTCGGAGCCCCGGTCCTGACGGCGCTGCTGGGGCTGGTCACCCGCGCCCGCGTGGTGCCGCACGGCCCGTCGATGTGCCTGGCGACGGCCCTGTCCCTTGTGATTTGGGCGCGCTGGTAACCGCTGAGCGGTTACGAGCGCGCCGAAATCGCACGCAGGACGACGAGGATGGCGAGCACCCAGACCGCGGCGTTGACGGCCATGGCCGCCACAAAACCGTGCTCGTCGGGCACCGGCCCGCTGACCAGCGCCAGCACGGTCACACCGACGGCGCTGCCCACCGAGAAACCGATGTAGCGCAGCACCTGGTTGAACGCCAGCGCGCTGGAGGTCTCCGCGGCGGGCACCGCCCGTACCAGCAGCACCGGCAAGGTGGCGAAGGTGCTGCCGCTGCCGAGGCCGGCCAACGCCATCGACAGCAGTGCCTGCCACACGTGGTCGTGCGCGAGCATCAGCTGGATCGTCGACACCAGGTAGATGGCACAGCCCACCGGCAGAACCCGGCTCGGGTCCACGCGCCGGCCCACCCACAGCGAGATGCGCGATCCCAGCACACTCATCAGCGAATACGGCACCAGCATCAGCCCGGCTATCGCCACCGGCTGATCCAGACCCCAGCCGCTCGGGGTGTCGACCTGCACCAGCACCATCAACAGCGTGAGCCCCATGTACATGCCGGCGCCGGCCAGCAGTCCGGTGATGTTCGGGGCGGCCGCGGCACCGCCGAACGCCAGCCGCAGGTCGACCAGCGGATCGGTGTGCCGCAGCGTCAACCGCAACCAGACCGCCAGCGCGGTGCCGCCGAGCACGAACAGACCGAGGGTGCGCGCATCCGCCCACCCCCAGGTGGTGGTCTGGCTGATCCCGAGCAGCAGCGCCAGCGTCGACACCGACAGCATCAGCGCCTCCGAGGTCCGCACCTTCGGCGCCGGAACCGGTGCGGCGGCGGGTAATTCGCGCCAGGTCAGTACCAGGGTCGCGGCGGTGAGGACGGTGCCGAACCAGAACGCCGCCGCCACACCGCCGGCCTGGGCCACCACCGCCGTCAGCGGGTAGCCCAGCCCGGCCCCGGCGACGGTACCCACCGACAGCGCCGCCATCACCGGGCCGATTCGTGCCGGCGGCAGGATCTCCCGGGCGACGGCCATGGCCAGGGGTGCCAGCCCGAGGGCCATACCCTGCCCGACCCGGCCCGCGATCAGGGTTCCCAGCGCCAGATCGTCGGAGACCGCCGCCAGCGCCGGGGCCGCGGCGGCCAGGATGGTGCCGGCCACCACGAGCATCAGACCGCCGAGCACCACCGGCCGGCGGCGGTGGCCCACCGCGAAACGGCCCATCAGCGGGGTGGCGACCGCACCGGCCAGCATCGACGCGGTCAGCGTCCATTGCGCTGCGCCCAGCGATACCCCGAGCTCGACGGCGATGGTCGGCACCAGCGGCGCGCCGAGGCTGCTGACCACCCCGGTGACGGTGGTGAGCAACACCAGCGTCGGTATGAGCAGTCGCGCGGCAGGATCGTCGGCGGCGCTCATCGGATAGAGATCCTATGGGACCCGGGGGTGCGCCGAATTCACCAATTACCAGTTGCAGAAACCGCCATGGGAGGATGGGACCCGTGTTGCGTTGGACCACTGCTGGTGAATCTCATGGTCGCGCACTGGTGGCTGTCATCGAGGGCATGGTCGCCGGTGTGCGTGTGACGTCGGACGACATCGCCGGCCAATTGGCCCGTCGTCGACTCGGTTACGGCCGAGGCGCGCGGATGAAGTTCGAACAAGATCAGGTGACCGTGCTGGCCGGCGTACGGCACGGCAGCACGCTGGGCGGCCCGATCGCCATCGAGATCGGCAACACCGAGTGGCCCAAGTGGGAAACCGTGATGGCCTCGGACCCAGTGCCCGACGAGGACCTCGACGTAGCGCGCAACGCGCCGCTGACCCGGCCCCGCCCCGGCCATGCCGACTACGCCGGCATGCTCAAATACGGCTTCGACGATGCCCGCCCGGTGCTGGAGCGGGCCAGCGCCCGCGAGACCGCCGCGCGCGTGGCCGCCGGCACGGTCGCCCGCGAGTTCCTGCGCCAGGCGCTCGGTGTCGAGGTGGTCTCGCACGTCATCTCCATCGGCGCTTCCGAGCCGTATGCCGGCCCGCCGCCGGAGGCCACCGATCTGCCGAGGATCGACGAGAGCCCGGTGCGCGCCTTCGACAAGGCCGCCGAGCAGTCGATGATCGACGAGATCGAGGCCGCGAAGAAGGACGGTGACACCCTCGGCGGCATCGTCGAGGTGGTGGTGCGCGGCCTTCCCATCGGACTGGGATCGTTCACCAGCGGCGACAACCGGCTCGACGGCCAACTGGCCGCCGCGGTGATGGGCATCCAGGCCATCAAGGGCGTCGAGATCGGCGACGGCTTCGAAACCGCCCGCCGGCGCGGCAGCCAGGCTCACGACGAGATGTACCCCGGCCCGGACGGTGTGGTCCGCTCCACCAACCGCGCCGGCGGTCTCGAGGGCGGGATGACCAATGGCCAGCCGCTGCGGGTGCGCGCCGCGATGAAGCCGATCTCGACGGTGCCGCGCGCACTGGCCACCGTCGACATGGCCACCGGTGACGAGGCCGTGGCCATCCACCAGCGCTCCGACGTGTGTGCCGTACCCGCCGCGGGTGTGGTGGTCGAGACCATGGTGGCGCTGGTGCTGGCGCGCGCGGTGCTGGCCAAGTTCGGTGGCGATTCGCTGGCCGAGACCCGGCGCAATGTCGAGTCCTACCTGAACGCCGTGGCCGCTCATGAACCCGTGACGGCTTCGGGTTAGGCCATGGAGGGTTAGAACCATGGCTCCCAAAGCTGTTCTGGTGGGTATGCCCGGATCGGGCAAGTCGACCATCGGTCGGCGCCTCGCCAAGGCGATGGGTGTTCCACTGCTGGACACGGACGCACAGATCGTCGAGACGACCGGCCGCACCATCGCCGAGATCTTCGAGACCGACGGCGAACCGGGCTTCCGGCGCATCGAAGAAGACGTCATCCGCACCGCGCTGGCAGAGCACGACGGGATCGTGTCGCTCGGTGGCGGCGCGGTCACCTCACCCGGTGTCCGCGAGGCGCTGGCCGGACACACCGTGGTCTTCCTGGAAATCGGTGCCGCAGAAGGCATTCGGCGCACCACCAGCGGCGCGGTGCGGCCACTGCTGGCCGGTGGAGACGCCGCTGAGAAGTACCGCACACTCATGAGCGAGCGCGTTCCGCTGTACCGGCGGGTCGCCACCATGCGCATCAACACCAACCGACGCAACCCCGGTGCGGTGGTGCGCTACCTGGCGACGAGGTTGGAGAACCCGAACGCCAAGCCGGCGCGCCGCCGTCGCCGCCCGCCGTGGCGGTTGTCCCCGAACCCGCCCCGCTGTGACCGTTCGGCATCCGAGGACAACGCGGCCGACAAACCTCCCAGCACACCACCGACCCCAGCCACCCCCGCCGCACTCGCGGCGCGACGCGCGGAGACCCGTAATGACTGACAATTCCCACCCGGTGGTCGTCGACGTGGCGGTGGACCCGCCGTATCCCGTCGTGATCGGCACCGGGCTGCTGGGTGAACTGGCCGAACAGGTGGGCGGCGCGCACAAGGTGGCCATCCTGCATCAGCCGACGCTCACCCAGACCGCCGAGTCCATTCGAAGCTACTTGGTGGACAAGGGAATCGACGCCCATCGCATCGAGATCCCGGATGCCGAGGCCGGTAAGGATCTGCCCGTCGTCGGCTTCATCTGGGACGTGCTGGGCCGGATCGGCGTGGGCCGCCAGGACGTCATCGTCAGCCTGGGCGGCGGCGCGGCCACCGACGTGGCCGGTTTCGCGGCGGCCACCTGGCTGCGCGGTGTCGCGGTGGTGCATGTGCCCACCACCCTGTTGGGCATGGTCGACGCCGCCGTGGGCGGCAAGACCGGAATCAACACCGAGGCGGGCAAGAACCTCGTCGGCTCGTTCCATCAACCCAAAGCGGTGCTCGTCGACCTGGCGACCCTGCAGACGTTGCCCCGCAATGAGCTGGTGGCCGGGATGGCCGAAATCGTCAAGGCCGGTTTCATCGCCGACCCGGTGATCCTCGACCTCATCGAAGCCGACCCGGAAGCCGCGGTAGACCCGTCGAAAGATGTTCTGCCGGAACTGATCCGGCGATCCATCGCCGTCAAGGCCGAAGTGGTGGCCGCCGACGAGAAGGAATCGGCGCTGCGCGAGATCCTCAACTACGGGCACACCCTGGCCCACGCCATCGAGCGACGCGAACGCTACCGCTGGCGCCACGGCGCCGCGGTGTCGGTGGGGCTGGTGTTCGCCGCCGAACTGGGCCGGCTCGCCGGGCGCCTCGACGACGCGACCGCCAACCGCCACCGCAGTGTGCTGCAACTGCTGGGGCTGCCGGTGAGCTACGACGCCTACGCACTGCCACAGCTGCTGGAGTACATGGCCGGCGACAAGAAGAGCCGCGCCGGTGTGCTGCGCTTCGTGGTGCTCGACGGCCTGGCCAAACCGGGTCGCCTGGAAGGCCCCGACCCGGCGCTGCTGGCCGCGGCCTACTCCGAACTGACCACCGCCTGATCTTCGTCAGCGCTGGCCACCGAGTAGCAGATCGCCGTCGAGACGACCGTCGGCAATACGAATGTCACCCCCAGCACGAACACCACGAACACCCCGTTGGGCGTTGTCAGCCATTCCCGGGGTAACCGCGCCAGGCTGACCGCCAGCCAGCACGCGCCCACCGCCAGCACCCCGACGCCGACGGTGGCCACCTGCACCGAGCGCAGCGCCAGTTTGGTGTCGTCGTCGGGATTGCGCATGGACCGGCGCAGCGCGCGGGTGCGGCGCAGGATCAGCACGAAATCGACCACGATGACGACGGCGCCGGCCACCACGATCAACGCGACCGTCCACAGCTGGGGGCGGTGGCCGTACATGAACCGCAGGTAGTCGATCAAGACTTCGCTCAGGATCACGGTGGTGGCCATCGACGCCGCGAAGGTCAGCCAGCCCCCGAAATCGGCCAGGAAACAGAAGGCCTGCAGGTCTTTCGGGCCGGCGTGGGTGGCCTTGTTGATCGCGTGTGCGGCCAGCATCCAGCCCAGCCCACCGAACAGCGCAGTGGTGCCGGCCGCCAGCATGGCCGTCGACACCGCGCCCTGGGTCCAGGCGATGGCGCAGGCGTCGCGGGCATCGTGGCCTTCGGGGACCTGCGTGCCGGTGATGAGGCTGAACACGAAACTGCTCAGCATCAGGATCAACACCGCGCCCGCGAACAACGCCAGCGTGTGCACGGCCTCCCGGCTGCTGCGGTCGAACAGCAGGGCGATCGCGGCGATCAGGAAGCCGCCGAGAACACCGGCGAGGTTCGAGTACGACGCCGCCGACGCCAGGATGCTCCACTGGTCGGACGTGCAGAACCGGTCCGGTGTCACACCCAGCCCCCGAGCCGGTGCCGGGCCTGGCTACTCTTTGCGTTCGGCCGGGGGGATGACGTCGTTCTTGTCGCCGGTGGTGGCGGCCTCGTCCCGCTCGATGGTGGCCACCGAGGACTGCTGCGCCACCGGCTCGGTGCCCTCGGCGGTGGCGGAACGATCGTCGCGGACCGCGGCGAAGACGTCGGTATCGGCGCGATCGTCGTCGTAGCCGTCCTCGCGGCGGCGTTCATAGGCCGGGGCCTTGCGATCGAGCAGCCAGCGCCCGATGGCGACCGCCAGGATGGCCGGCAGGAAGACCAGCAGCGCGGTGAACGCGGCGAACGTGGTCAGTTCGTTGACCAGCCCGCCGGCGTACAGCGCGGGGTAGATCATCGAGATGAACCACGAAACCGCACCGGACAGCAGCCCGGCGAGCAGACCGGCGAGCAGCCACGTCATGGCGAGGTCGCCGCGGCGGTCCGGGTCGGGGTTGGCGCGCGCGTCGCTGCGACCGTCGATCAGGCCCCAGGTGAACACCACGATGGCGAACACGGCCAGCAGCACCAGGCTGATGATCAGAGCTTTCGTCTCGAACTGATTGATCAACGCCCCTTGGAAGAGCCGGACCACGACCATCAACGCCGCGAACACCAGTCCGCGCAGCAGCCACTTCGCCATGGGGTAGCAGCGTAGCGAGTAGCGTGACAGGGCGTGACACATTCCCAGCGACGCGACAACCTCAGTGCCCGGATCGGAAGGTCGTCCGACGGTGAGGACGGGGCCACAACGCTGGACGCCATGCTGGTCACGGACCTCAACAACGTGCGTTACCTGTCCGGATTCACCGGATCCAACGCGGCGTTGCTGGTGTTCGCCGACGGGCGCCCCGCGGTGTTGAGCACCGACGGTCGCTACCGCACCCAGGCCGCTCAGCAGGCACCCGATCTCGAGGTGGTCATCGAGCGGGCGTGTGCCCGTTACCTGGCTGGTCGCGCGGCGGCCGACGGCGCCCGGCGGATCGGGTTCGAGAGCCACGTGGTGACCGTCGACGGCTGCGACACGTTGGCACGTGCGCTGAGAGACACGGGGGCGTCGCTGGTGCGCGCATCCGGCACGGTGGAGGCGCTGCGCGAGATCAAGGACGCCGGTGAGGTGGCGCTGCTGCGGCTGGCCTGCGAGGCCGCTGATGCCGCACTGGCCGACCTGATCGAACGGGGTGGTCTGCGGCCCGGCCGGACCGAGAGGGAAGTTCGCCGCGACCTGGAAGCCCTGATGCTCGATCACGGCGCCGATGCCGCCTCCTTCGAGACCATCGTGGCCACCGGCGCCAACTCCGCGATCCCGCATCACCGGCCCACCGACGCGGTGCTGGCCGAGGGAGATTTCGTGAAGATCGACTTCGGTGCGCTGGTGGCCGGCTACCACTCCGATATGACGCGCACCTTCGTCCTGGGTAACGCCGCCGATTGGCAACGCGAGATCTACGACCTGGTGGCCACCTCACAACGGGCGGGCCGGGAGGCCCTGGCACCCGGGGTCTCGCTCAAGGAGGTCGATGCGGCATCGCGGCAGGTCATCGCCGACGCCGGCTACGGCGAGACGTTCAGCCACGGCCTCGGCCACGGTGTCGGGCTGCAGATCCACGAAGCGCCGGGAATCAACGCTTCCGCCGCCGGTACACTTCTTGCTGGTTCTGCGGTCACCGTGGAGCCAGGTGTCTACTTGCCCGATCGCGGCGGTGTCCGGATCGAGGACACCCTGGTCGTCGGCCCGGAGACGCCCGACCTGCTTACCCGGTTCCCCAAGGAACTCCAGATCCTCTGATCGAGGGTCGCCTGTCAAACAAGGAGAAGTACCCACCGTGGCATCGACTGCCGATTTCAAGAACGGGCTCGTCCTCAACATCGAGGGTCAGCTGTGGCAGATCATCGAATTCCAGCACGTCAAGCCCGGTAAGGGCCCGGCGTTCGTCCGCACCAAGCTGAAGAACGTGCTGTCGGGCAAAGTGGTCGACAAGACCTACAACGCGGGTGTGAAGGTGGAGACGGCCACCGTCGACCGCCGCGACGCCACCTACCTGTACCGCGACGGCAGCGACTTCGTGTTCATGGATTCCGAGGACTACGAGCAGCACCCGCTGTCGGAACAGTTGGTCGGCCGGTTGGCGGACTTCCTGCTCGAGGGCATGCCCGTGCAGATCGCCTTCAACGAGGGCTCGCCGCTGTACCTGGAGCTGCCGGTGTCGGTGGAACTCGTCGTCACCTTCACCGAGCCGGGCCTGCAGGGCGACCGCTCCAGCGCGGGCACCAAACCGGCCACCGTGGAGACCGGTGCCGAGATCCAGGTGCCGCTGTTCATCAACCAGGGCGACAAGCTCAAGGTCGATACTCGCGACGGAAGCTACCTGGGCCGCGTGAATGCCTGACAAAGTCGGGAAATCCCGCGGCAGGCACGCCGCGCGCAAGCGCGCGGTGGACCTGCTGTTCGAAGCGGAGGCCCGCGGCATCACGCCGTCGGAGGTGGCCGAGTCACGCACGCTGCTGGCCAACTCGAAGGCCGACATCGAGCCGCTGAATGCGTACACGGTCACCGTGGCGCGCGGTGTCACCGACCATCGCGCCCACCTCGACGATCTGATCAGCAGCCATCTGCAGGGCTGGACGCTGGAACGGCTGCCCGCGGTGGACCGGGCCATCCTGCGGGTGGCGGTGTGGGAGTTGTTGCACGCCGAGGATGTGCCCGAACCGGTGGCCGTCGACGAGGCGGTCGAACTGGCCAAAGAACTGTCCACCGACGACTCGCCGGGCTTCGTCAACGGCGTACTGGGTCAGGTCATGCTGGTGACCCCGCAGATCCGGGCGGCCGCGCAGGCCGTGCGCGGGGACACCTAAGCCAGTACGGTCTCGACGACGCCGAGGAACCTGCTCGCCGTGGGGCCGGGGTCGCTGCCCAGCCAGGCGGCGGCCATCGGGACTTCAGGGGCCCCCGCCACGTCGCGGAACACCACACCGGGCCGGGTGGCCCGCGCCACCCCGGCGGTGACGAACCCGATGCCCGCGCCGGCGGCCACCAGGCCGGCGAGCGTGGTGACCGGGGTGACCTCCTGCGCGATGAGTGGTTCGACACCGGCGGCGCGGTAGCACCCGACGAGGTTGTCGAACAACACCGGGCCCACCGACCGCGGCGCCGCCAGCAGGGGTTCGCCGGCCAGATCGGCGAAGGCGATCGAGTCGGTGTCGGCCAGACGATGCCCGGCGGGCAATGCCCGCACCAGGGGTTCGGCGGGTAACGACCGCGCGGTGAGCTCTGAGCGCGCCAGCGGCGGATGCAGCACACCGATGTCGATGTCACCGCCGGCCAAGGCCGCTTCGGTTGCGGGAGAGTTCATTTCGGTCAAGTCGACGGTCACGCCGGGATACGCCCCGCGGAACCGTTGCACGGCCCGCGGCAGCCAGGTGTAGGACGCGATGACGGTGAACCCCAGTCGAAGTCGCCCGAGGGAACCACCGGCCGCCCGGGGTGCCAGGTCAACAGCCTTGTCGCCGTGGGCAATTGCGACCTGTGCGGGTTGGAGGAAAGCGAGTCCGGCCGGGGTGAGTTGCACGCCGCGGCGGTCGCGGTCCAGCAGGGTGGCACCCACATCGCGTTCCAGTGTCCTGATCCGCTGGCTCAGCGCCGGCTGACTCAGATGCGGCGCGACCTGACCGCCCCTGACCTGTCGGGCCGGCTTCCGTCGGCGCCGTCGACCCTCTCGGTGATCGACGTGGCGACGGGTCTACGAGCTGGGCCCCGACGACGAGCCCGGCCTGACCGAAGTGCAGCGCATCGACCTTCCACACGGTGTGCACCATGTCGTGTTCGGCTGAGCCTTCGCCGATGCCCACCTGCCATCGCGTCATGATGGGGACATGCTCCCTGTTCTGGACCTCGGCGAAGCCGACACCGGCCCGGTGTTGTTCCGCGCCGCGCTGCGTGAGGCGGCGCACCGGTACGGCTTCTTCTACCTGACCGGGCACGGCATCCCGGCTGCTCAGGTAGCCGAGGTGCTGGAGTTGGCGCGGCAGTTCTTCGCCCTGTCGCCGGAGGCCAAGGACGAGATCAGCCAGCTCAAAAGTCCCCAGTTCCGCGGATATTCGCGGCTGGGCGGTGAACTGACCAACGGCACGGTCGACTGGCGCGAGCAGATCGACATCGGACCGGAACGCCAGGTGATCGCCGGCGCGCAGGGGTACTGGCGTCTGCAGGGCCCCAATCTGTGGCCGAGCGCTCTGCCCGCGCTGAGGCCGGCGTTCGAGGGCTGGAGCACCGCCTTGGCCGAGGTCGGCCTTCGCCTGCTGCGCCACTGGGCGGTATCGCTGGGTGCTGCCGAGGAGTTGTTCGACGCGGCGTTCGCCGAGGCCCCGGCCACCCTGATCAAGGTGGTCCGGTATCCGGGCACCGTAAAGACCGCTCAGGGTGTTGGCGCGCACAAGGATTCGGGTGTGCTGACCCTGTTGCTGCTGGAGCCCGGTTCGGTGGGGCTGCAGGTGGAACTGTCGCCCGGACAGTGGATCGACGTGCCGCCGGTCGACGGTGCGTTCGTGGTGAACACCGGCGAGTTGTTGGAGGTGGCCACCGGCGGCTACCTCAGGGCCACCCGGCACCGGGTGCTGGCGCCGGCGCCGGGCACGGACCGGGTGTCAATCCCGTTCTTCCTCAACCCGGCACTGGACGCACAGGTTCCGCTGATCGCGCTTCCGCCGGAATTGGCCGCGCAGTCGCGCGGAGTGGAGGCCGATCCGCACAACCCGATCTTCACCACCTACGGGGAAAACGCCTGGAAGTCGCGCACCCGGGCTCATCCCGACGTCGCGGCGCTGCATCACGGCATCAGGTGAGATTACTTCCGGCTGATCGCAACTCTGGGCTGCGCCGGCAGCGGCTCCTACCGTGGCCGCTGTGTTCGACGTCCGTCGCCTCCTGGTGTTGCAGGAGGTCGCCAGGTGCGGTTCGCTGAGCGCTGCGGCAACAGCGCTGAACTACACCACCTCGGCGGTGTCGCAACAGATTTCGGCGTTGGAGCGTGAACTCGGCGTCGCCGTGCTGGTGCGCGGGCCAGGCGGCGCGGTGCCCACCCCGGCTGGGACGCGACTGCTGGAGCATGCGGCGACCATCCTCGGTGCCGTCGCCGCGGCCGAACGGGATCTGCGACAAGGCTCGAATGCGGCACCGGACCAGCTGCGGGTGGCTTCCTTCGCCAGTGCTGCCGCGCTGATCCTGGCGCCGGCGCTGGCGCGGTTCCGGGTCGCCTACCCGGGGGTGCGGCTGCGGTTGGTGCCTGCCGACCCGGAGGACGGTGTGGTGTTGCTGCGGCACGGCGGCGCCGACGTAGCAGTGGTCACCGAGGTTCCCGGCGACGCACCAGCTTTCCCGGGGCTGCTCACCATCCCGGTCTACGAGGACGAGTTCGTCGTGATGCTCCCGCGTACGCACCGGTTGGCCGGCGCGCCCGAGGTGGACCTCGCAGCCCTGGCGGGCGACGAGTGGGTGGTCAGTTCGGCCACCGGAACGTGCCCGGATAGCCGGGTTTTCCGGAAAGCTTGTGAGCGGGCCGGATTCATTCCCTCGGTGACGTTCACGCCGGAGGATCACCTGGCCGTCCAGGGGCTGGTGGCCGCCGGCCTCGGTGTCTCGCTGGTGCCGTCGCTGGCGGTCAGGCAAAACCGCGACGACGTGGTGGTGCGGAGGGTTTCCGGGCGACCGCCGGTGCGGCGGGTCGCACTGGCGCTGAGGCACCCGCCACGCAGCGGCACCGCCCTCGCGGTGCTGGTCGCCATGGTCCGTTCGGTGGGCGAGCGCTCGACCGACAACCGCGGGTCGGGCGTGCCTGCAAGCCCTTTCAGCGTTGTGTGAGCCAGCTGTACCGAAAGAAGCCGACGCGACCTCCCGTCCGAGAAGTCGCCCTGAGTGAGGAGCTGTATGACCATCACCGATATCCCCGTGCCCGTGCTGACCACTACTGCCGACGCGCTGGCGGCCGCACACGCGGTCGCCGGGGAGATCGCTGCAGGCGCAGTGCAGCGTGAACTCGACGGGGTGTGGCCGCAAGAGCAGCTTCGCTGGGTTGCCCGTGCGGGTCTGCTGGGCATCATCGTGCCCGCAGAACACGGGGGACCGGACCTGCCGAGGTCCACCGCGGTGGAGGTGTTGCGTGTGCTGTCGCAGGCCGACTCCGCGGTGGGGCAGTTGCTGCTGGCCCATTTCGTCCTGTCGGCGGCCATTCGTGAGCTGGGCCCCAACGATCCCGCGCCGCGGATCTACGCCGACATCCTGGCCGGGGCGCAACTGGGCAACGCCACCGTCGAACGCGGCACCCGGTTGTCCACCGAGCGGTTGACCACGGTGACCCGCGGCGCCGACGGCGGCTGGGTACTGCGCGGCACGAAGTACTACGCCACCGGCACGCTCGGTGCCTCCTGGATCGCCGTCGCCGCCCGGATGCCCGACACCGAGCCCACCCACGGGGCCACCGTGTTCGTCCGTCCCGACCAGGCCGGCGTCACGCTGAACCTCGACCGGTGGTCGTCGTTCGGGCAGCGGGGAACCGCCAGCGGAGAGGTGATCTTCGACGAGGTCGCGGTGGACGACGCCTATGTGATCGACGAAGGCCCCGACCTGGATCCGGTGACCGCGCCGCCTGCGGTGCTGGGCGCCTTCGACCAGGCGCTGCACGCCGCCGTCGACATCGGGATCGCGCGGGCCGCGCTGTCCGACGGCGCCGAGTTCGTGGTCAACCGCAGCAGGCCGTGGTTCGAAGCCGGTGTCGACAACGCCGCCGACGAGCCGCACGTGGTGCGCCGCTTCGGGGAGCTCACCGCGCGGCTGTACGCGTTGGAGGCACTGTTGGAGCAGGGCGCGAAGCTGGTGGACGCCGCACTGGCCGAGGCAGAGCTGACGCGGGAGGCGGCCGCCGCGGCGTCATTGAAGGTCGCCGCCGCCAAAGCGCTGGCACAGGAGTTCGCCGTCGAAATCGCCAGCGGTGTCCTGGAATTGGCCGGGTCGTCGGCAACCGACGCTCAGTACGCGCTGGACCGGCACTGGCGCAACGTCCGGGTGCATTCGCTGCATGACCCGGCCCGCTGGAAGTACGTCCATCTCGGTAATCACACCCTGCGCGGCACCAACCCGCCGCGGCTCGGCGTGGTGCTCTGAGCCTCACACATAGGCCAATGGGTCACGTAAGTCAGAATTGCATCGATCTTTCTGTTTCGCCGATGACGAGTGTAAAAGCCAGGGTGGGTGGTTTGAGACGGTGAATCCGCTGCTGTGCAACAAGTTTGGCTGGGGTTCACCATATTGGAAGCGATCCGGAGGTCACGCCACCGTCGACCTGCGCACCACCCGCGCCACGAGTTGATCAACCCCGCCCCCTGGGCCCGCTGTCACGTGTGTTGAAAACGGGGTGTCAGGCTTGTCGCCTTCAGCCTCGCAGGATCGTCGGGTCGTGGAGGTCGTTGTTGTCGATCAGGATGCTCGCCCGCTGCTGCGGGCGGCAGTCGCGGAAGTAGATGCGTTGCCCCTCGACGTATCGACGCATACTCAGGTCTTCGGGGTCTGGCGAAGTTCCGTCTCGTAGCGCCATGCGCCGGGCCGTCTCGGTGAACCCCACGTCGAGGAAAACGGTGAGATCCCAGTGGGCGCTGAGCTCGGCACGCTGCAGGAAAATCCCGTCAACGATGAGCACCGCTGCCGGGTCGGCGGTCTCGAACCTCGGGTTCAGGACTTCATCGGTGACATGGCTGTAGCTGGCGTGTCGAAAACGCCGTGAACCTCCCGGCGCGAACGGTCGCGAGCACGACTGCAGCGTGCCAGCCCTATTGCGTGAAACTTCTCGACATCTACTACGAGCGGTCATAGCTTGGTGTGATGAGGGTGGGGATTGTCGGTGGTGGTTTCGCAGGACTGGCGGCAGCTATTGCTTTCCGCCAAGGCGGTCACGAAGTAAGTGTTTTCGAGAAATGTTCTGGGCCGTCGGCCGCTGGTGGCGCTATCTCTCTGGCTTCGAATGCACTCACATGTCTGTCAATTCTCGGTGTTCGAGCGCGCGTGGTGACGGAGCCATGGTCGCAAACGCCGGCCACCGTGCGAAACTCAGATGGCGATGTCCTCATCCGACGAACGCTCGCCCAGCTCACCGGCGGAGAGCACTACGCAACCGTGCCACGCGGTCAGCTGCTCACCTGGCTGACTGAGAGGCTGCCCCCGGAGTGCCTGCGCTACTCCAGCACCGTCACCGGAGTGCAGCCCGACGGTGCTGTCGTTGTGGGCGGAACAGAGCAACGGTTCGATCTGATTATCGGCGCAGACGGAACACGGGGCATCACCAGACGATTGCTGTGGCCGGAGGCGCCATCGGCACGCTCTACCGGCATCACGGGGTGGGCCTGGATCGATGACCGGGAGCTTGACGCCGGGTTCGGCCCTATCTGGGGACGCACCACGGATTTCGGGATCTTGCCCCTTACTGATGGCCGTACCTACATTTACGGCGGAACCCAGGACCGGGGAACCGAACTATACGACTACCGGCATTGGCCAACACCCCTATCGACGCTGATTGACGCCGCCGATCCTGGGCGGATAGCCACTCCGGAGATTTTCGAAGCTCGGCCACCCCGCCAGCTCGTGCGCGGCAAGGCCGCACTGATCGGCGATGCCGCCCACACCATGCGTCCGACATTCGGCCAAGGCGCAGCGCTGGCCATGGAGGACGCCATCACCCTTGCCCGCTGTGGCTTCGCGGGACTGAACAGACGCCGGTCACGCGTGCTCGCGCTGTACACGGCCTCCAAAGCCGGATCATATTTCGCGACTCCCCGCCTTGACGTTGCGGAGAAGGCCCGCAATCTGGCTTTACGGCTCACGCCTAGCCTCCTGTTCGGACTCATGGCGGGATCGGTCAGTCACTGGCGACCACCCACCAGCACCGCAGAGCACGACACTCGAAACGAATGCCCGTGAGGTCGGCACTGGTCGTCGGTTCTGGCCCCAATGGTCTCGCTGCCGCGATCACGCTGGCTCAGGAGGGCGTTGAGGTCACCGTCGCAGAAGCTGCCGACTCCATTGGAGGCGGACTTCGCAGCAGCGAGCTGACCTTGCCGGGATTACTGCATGATCATTGCGCAGCCATCGTGCCGACCGCCGTGTCCTCACCGTTCCTGCAGTCACTGGATCTGGAGTCTCACGGCGTCCACTGGGCCTGGCCGGACGTCGACTTGGCTCATCCCCTCGATAACGGCTCGGCGGGCATTCTGTATCGGTCGTTGGCACGCACCACCGACGGGTTGGGCAGTGATGGCCGTCGCTGGCGACATCTGTTCGGCCCCCTGTCACGCAACTACGACGCCCTTGCCCAGGACTTGCTCGCCCCGATAGTGAAGGTTCCCCGGCACCCGTTGCGGCTCGGCACATTTGGTGTGCCCGCGATGATGCCAGCCGCGGTGATGATGCGTATCTTCGGGACTCCCGCAGGCCGAGCGCTGTTCGCCGGCAACGCCGCTCATGCCTGGACACCCCTGACGCGCCCACCCTCGGCCGCGGTGGCATTGATGTTCGGAGCTGTCGGGCACCGTTACGGTTGGCCTGCAGTGAAGGGAGGAACAGCCAAACTTGCCGCTGGCCTAGCCAGCATCCTGCGATCGCACGGTGGTCACATCGAAACCGCGGTCACCATCAAGTCGATCGGCGACGTCGGTGACTTCGATGTCGTTCTCTACGACACCAACCCTGGTCTGCCCGCCCGACTTCTCGGCGATCGGATTCCCTCTCGAATTCGCCGCGCACTATCCAGATACCGATACGGCGCGGCTGCCTTCAAGATGGATTTTGCTGTGCACGAGGGCATTCCCTGGACCCACCACCGCGTGCAGCGGGCCGGGACGGTACATGTCTGCGGCAATGCCGAGGAGGTGATCGCTGCCGAACACGACACCTACAACAACCGGATGCCCGAACGCCCATTCATCATCGTCGCCCAGCAGGCAGAAATAGATCCTGGCCGAGCAACTGGTGACCTGAAACCGATCTACACCTACGCGCACGTCCCACACGGATACACCGGCGACGCCCAAGAGGCCATCGTGACCCAGATCGAGCGTTTCGCCCCTGGCTTTCGTGACCGCATCGCCGCAACGGCGGTATGCCGTCCCGCCGACTTCGAGCGAAGTAATCCCAACAATGTCGGTGGCGACATCAACGGCGGCTCAATGGACTTTCAGACGTTCTTCGCCCGACCACGCCTGAGTGCAAACCCCTACTGGCTTGGGGTCAGAGGGCACTACCTGTGCTCGTCATCAACACCGCCCGGAGGAGGCGTCCACGGCATGTGTGGACACCTCGCCGCCCGCAGCGCACTACAACATGAGGCGTCTCCTTCTCGAATCTGAAGAACCGAGGTCGATCCCTGTCTCGGGTATACACACCTGAGACGGTGAGCACCTGCGGTCACACCGAGACAAATACTCGATCGAGCACGCGGCGACGACGGGCGCGGGTGGCTGTCTTGTGCGACGCGATATTGAGACCGTCGATGGTGCCGATCAGAAGCCGGTCCGGATCAACCGTGATGTTTCTGGCCCACGCCGCTTGGGCCATCGCTGCGTAGCCGTGTCCACTGTGCTCGGTGTCGGTCACCTCTTCCTGGATTTCGTCACCCTCAATCCAGCGAACAGCACCTGGTGCAATCGCAATGGCTCCGACCGACACGCCGTCGACCGTGATTGCCTGCAACTGGCCTGCACGGTGCCATCGACGGAGGTCGTCAGGGGCCGCAGGGGAGACGTTGCGCGCCACAGTTGGATCATGGGTTGCCATGTGTTCATAGCGGCGACGCACCATCTCGATCGCATGTTCTGCAGTCGGAAACGGGATCAATCGCACCGACGGCTCCGGGGCGAGCATGTCTCGGTACCGCGAGACATAAATGCTCATGTCTAGCAATGCATTTGGCTCTGAGATGCGGCCAGGGCGGGCGCATATTCTCAAGTATTCTGGTCTGAACATCGACCATTCGTCACGGACGCATGCGCGCAGTCGGTGGAGGTCGTCGAATCCGTGCGCGATGATCTCCACGAAGGGGCGGTTGACGTCTCGCCCGCGGAAACGAATACCGCCCAACAGGCCACCGTCGGAGGTGCGGATGATGCGGTGTAAGTAGTCGCTCGGCAAAACCCCGGGCAGCGACAGATGCTTGTAGAACTGTGCGGCGAAGTCGTCGTCGCTTACTCGCGACGCCTCGACGTCCAACCAAGAGGCCACAATCGCGCTGCCGTCGGAGCCGAAGAGAGTGGCGGCCACCGCCAACTCATCGGCAATCGATGACCAACCATGAGCAATCATGTCCAGGCATTGAAACTCACCGCCCAGACCGAATGCAACGGCTTTTGGGCGGAGCTCCAGTCTCGAATCTAGAGAAGTTGGACGGCTCGCATGTTGTCTCAGTCGTTGCCTTCACCTCATGTCCAACCACCACGGCCGCCATTTGGATTGGCCACCTCTGTGCATTGTCAACCCACGAGTGCAATCTTTGCTGCTGAGACGAAATCGGTGACTAGTGGGTTCGCTTCGCCGATCCGGGAGGCGACGACTACGCTGCTGGCGGGGAAACCGTCCAGTGGCACCGTGGTCAGATCCGGGCGTACCGAGCTGCGGTGGTCGCCGACCGGAAGGACCGCAACGGCCTGGCCGCTTGCGACCAGTTCCATTCTGTCCTCGAAACTTTCGACGATGGCTCCGGCCGACAGCGGGCCCGGGTCGCTCGGCTGGTAGGACTCTGTCGGGAAGATCGCGCGGGTTCCGCCGTGTGAGCAGATGATCGACTCGCCTTCGGCGAAGTCGTCCAGCGACACCGACTGCCGGTCAGCCAGCCAGTGATCGGCGGGCATCACGAGCATGCGCGGCTCGTCGTACAGCGCAACGACGCGGACGTCGTCGATCGGGATGAATAGCGGCGTCCTGGCGACCAGCACGTCGATCTGCCCGTCGGTGAAGACCCCCTCTTCGTGGCATTCCAGGTGCCGGGTCGCGATGTCCGCGTGGGGGTGCCGGCGCCGCAATTCGCGGACGGCGGGAGTGATGACGAGGTCTTCGACGTAGCCGATCACGACTTTGCCTGCGGGTGCGTAAGCGCGGGCGGTGAGTGCCGCTTGGCGGGCCGCGCGTAGAAGGGCCTGTGCCTCAGGGACAAACGCCTTGCCGGCCTCGGTGAGCAGCGCCCCTTGCGGGGTGCGGTCGAGCAGCCGGACGCCCAGACGATGCTCCAGACGCTGGATCTGCCTGCTCAACGACGGCTGTGCCACATGGAGTTTGGCCGCAGCGCGACTGAAGCTCTGATGCTCGGCGACCACGGTGAAATATCGGATCAGCCTCAGCTCCAGGTCGATTCCAAGATCGTTCACTCGACGTTCAACCTCGCTGCGTTCAGAGGTATTCCGTTTTGGCATAGCGGGGTACCGATCAGGTCTTGGACAGATGCTCCCGGCGGCCGAAGACTCGACAGTATGAGCAGATACGACGGCAAGAATGTGGTGATCACCGGCGGAAGCAGTGGCCTGGGACTGGCCGCCGCCCGCTATCTAATCCAGCACGGCGCCCGGGTCATGGTGACCGGGCGCAATCCGGACACGCTCGACGATGCCGCCCGCCAACTAGGTGATCGCGGGATCGCGGTGCAGAGCGACGCGAGCTCGCTCGCGGCGATCGACGCACTCGCCGACCGTGCCCGGCGCGACTTCGGTACCGTCGATGCGTTGATCGTCAACGCGGGCATCGGGAGTTTCGACCCGTTCTTCACGGTCACCGAGCAGACCTTCGACGACGTCTTCGCGATCAACACCAAAGGCCCTTTCTTCACGGTGCAGAAGCTGGCCCCGCTGCTGGCCGAGGGCAGCGGCGTGGTGCTGACGACCTCGATTGCGAACCAGACCGGTTGGGATGCGCTCAGCGTCTACTCGGCGAGCAAGGCGGCGTTGCGGTCGATGGCCCGGACGCTGAGTAAGGAGTTGCTGCCCAACGGAATTCGCGTCAACGCGATCAGCCCGGGGTCGATCGAAACCGGCAAGTTGGAGAAGGAAGCACCGGAGAAAGCCGCGCAACTGGAGGCGCAGTTCGAGGCGAGCAGTCCGATGCAGCGGTGGGGGCACCCCGACGAGTTCGCCCCGGCCGTGGCGTTTCTGGCTTTCGACGCCACCTATGTTGCCGGAATCGAACTTGTCGTCGACGGAGGCGAATCGCAACTGTGAGAGGCGAACTGACAGTGACGATATACGAAGGCAAGCGCGTCGTCATCACCGGAGGGACGAGCGGAATCGGGCTGGCCACCGCCAGGATGTTGGTCGACCGTGGCGCACGCGTGCTGGTGACTGGTCGCACCCCATCCTCGCTGCAATCGGCCCGCGCGACACTCGGTCCCGGCGCCGTCGTCGTCGACATCGATGCCGTGTCCGGCATCGACACCCTCGTGGACCGGGTGACATCAGAGTTCGGTGGCGTCGACCTGCTGGTGCTCAACGCCGGTGGCACCGATGCCGCGACGGTCGTGGACACCGACGAAGCTATGTACAACAGGCTTTTCGAACTCAACACCAAAGCGCCGTTCTTCACGATGCAGAAATTTCTGCCGCTGTTGGCCGCAGGCAGCGCCGTGGTGCTCACGACATCGGTCAGCAATACCAAGGGAATCGCGACTACAGGCGTGTATTCGGCAACCAAAGCGGCACTGCGATCTATGACCCGAACCTTCGCCCGCGAACTTCTCGACCGGGGCGTCCGGGTGAACGCGGTCTCCCCGGGGCCGATCGACACCGGCATCCTTGAGCGCACCATGCCAGTCGAGGCCGCCCGCGCTTTCCTCGAGCAGATCAAAGCCGACAACCCGATGCGACGCTTCGGCGAACCCGAAGAAGTGGCAAAAGCGATCCTCTTCCTCGGGTTCGACGCCACCTACACCACCGGCACGGAGCTACTCGTCGATGGCGGCGCGTCCGATCTATGACCAGCTAAACCCTGTCTCGGTTCCAGAAAACGAGACAGCAGCGAGAACGCCTTTGGGTGAGCGCAACGCACCAGCTCGCGGTGTCTCATTTCTGTCTTACACCGTCCGGGGGCACAACCCTGGGCCGCATGTGTGCGGCGGCCAAGCAATTCGCCGCATAGAAAACGAAAAGCACAAGGCGGAGCGGGCGACGTGAGACAGCCTCCGAACGCCCAGCTGGCATCGCTGATGAAGTCGATCGCGAGAACCGACACGAGCAGTCGTAGGCAGCGCTCGTTCAGTTGTGTGGCGCCGGGGTATCGCGGCTAGGCATGGGACAACGTAGTGTCAAGGTTTAGTTGACAAAAAGGCCAAACGTAAATGTACTCTTTACGCATGTCCGGTTCGTTCATGTCGACTGGTCGACAGCTTCATCGCCAGCTCGCTCAGATTCTCGCCGCTCCAGTTCTCAATAGCGGCAACGATCCACTCGATCTGGTGCGCGCAGCGCACCAGATCCGAGACGGGGCTGAGGCGTTGATGGCTGCTGCGGTACAGCAGGCACGAGAGGCCGGCCGAACATGGCAGGAAATCGGCGAAGTGCTCGGCGTCTCACGGCAGGCCGCTTTCCAGAGATACGGCAAGCCCATCGATCCTCGAAACGGAGAAGTCATGACAACCAGCCCCCTTCCGGAGGCCATCGAGTTGGCCCGGGCGGTCATCGATGATCATGCTCACGGCCGGTGGTCGGATGTCACCGAGCGGTTCGATGACACGATGCGCGCGGGGCTGACCGAGGAGGGGCTCGCCGAGGCGTGGGCCTACCTTGCTGGGTTGGCTGGGGCCTACGAGAGCCACGGAGACACCGACGCCGTGCGCGCCGGCGACTTCACCATCACCAACACACCGCTGGCCTTTGAAGCCGGTGATTTCGTTGCTCGCATCACTTTTCGCGACGATCGAACGATTGCCGGACTGTTCATCCTCAATCCTGATGCGGCCGACGACGATGGTGGCACATGAATCATTAACAACCCCAACGGGTTTTGCGAATCAACCGCAACATGCCTCGCCATGAAGTCCACGATCAATGGGCCTAGACGAGAGATCCAGTAGCTGCTACGAGAACCGTGACCGCACTCGTCCCGGCTGTGCGCGTCGCGCAGGCGGCGCTTTGGTTTCCAGCCCGCCACCCGCCCCGAGGATCAGTACCCGCGCTTGAGCCGGTGCGCGTTCGGCCAGCAGGATCGCGGTCATGGTGTGCAGCGCCTGATACCCGGGAACGATCCGGTGCGGCCAAATGCGCAAGCGGCCTTGCTGATTCGGCAAGTCAGCGTTCGAGGGCCTGATAGGTGCGCCGAACGAAGCGGGGCTGGGCCGACTGCAGTTTGGCGATCGAGGTGTTACCGCCGATCGCGGCGGCGTCGGCCGTCAGGTTCGGCAGGTTCTGGATCAGATACATCAGGATCAGGTCGTTCTCCGGGTCGGCCTGCCACCAGGTGCCGTAGGCGCCGGGCCAGCTGAACGTGCCGCGGCCGCCCGGCCCGTACAACTGGCCGGCCTTAGCGGGGTCGGTGACCAGTGACAGATTGAGTCCGAACCCGCGGCCCACCCAGAACGGCATGCCCAGGAAGGGCACCGCTTTCTGGGCGTCGGTCAGCTGATCGGTGCGCATCAGGCGGACCGATTTCTCCGATACCACCCGGACGCCGTCGACCTCCCCGAAACCGAGCAACATGCGGATGAATCGCAGGTAGTCGTCGGCGGTCGACCACAGTCCGGCACCGCCCTGGCAGAACGGCGGCGGCGCGATCGGCGGCGGGCCCATCACGTCATGGGTCAGCGTGTTGGTCTCGTCGAGCTTGTACATCGTGGCGGCCCGGCGGCGCCCGGCCGGGGTGACGAAGAACCCGGTGTCGGTCATCCCCAGCGGGCCGAGGATCCGCTCCTGCAGCACTTCGTGGAGGGGTTTGCCCACCACCCGCGACACCAGAATCCCCAGCACATCGGTGGCCACACTGTAGGTCAACCGCTCGCCGGGTTGATGCGCCAACGGCAGCGCCACCAGCTCGGCCAGCCAGCGGTCCTGTTCCTGCCGGTGCGGCAGCTTGCCGTAGGCCTTGGCCAACGGTCCCAACACCGAGAACGGGTACGCCAGGCCGCTCTGGTGGGTCATCAGATCGAGCACGGTGATCGGTCGCGACGCGGGCACCGTCGCCTCGAGCGGGCCGCGGGGCTCCGCCAGCACCCGCACCGACGCGAATTCCGGCAGCCAGCGGGTGATCGGCTCGGCCAATGTGAGCTTGCCCTCGTCCACCAGGGTCATGGCGGCGGCAATGGTCACCGGTTTGGTCATGGATGCGATCCGGAAGATGGTGTCGCGTTGCATCGGCAATCGCGCCTCGACATCGCGATAGCCGATCTCGTTGACCTGCAGTATCTTTCCGCGCTGCCACACCAGGGTCACTGCTCCGGCGAGCAGTCCGTTGTCACACGCCTCACGGATGGATGCCTGATTCGGGTCCAGATTCACCACGCCGAGGTTACGCGGACGCCGTGTTAAGCTGCCCGGCAGTTCGACATCCTTTAAAGAACCGTCCGGTGAGGCGGAGAAGGAGGTCAAGGTAGACCGTGGGCGCACCAGACAACACTGGGCAAGAAGTCGATCGGGAGTTGTTGTCGTCGGCTGACGTCAGCCGCACCATCTCCCGGATGGCTCACCAGATCATCGAGAAGACGGCGCTGGACGGACCGGATGCCCCGCGCGTCGTCCTCCTGGGCATCCCCACCCGAGGCACCGATCTGGCTGCCCGGCTGGCCCGCCAGATCAGCGAGTTCTCCGGCGTCGCCGTCGAGCACGGTGGCCTGGACATCACCTTGTACCGCGACGACCTGATGTCCAAGCCGCCGCGACCGCTGGCCGACACCTCCATCCCCGATGGTGGCATCGACGGTGCGCTGGTGGTGCTGGTCGACGACGTGCTGTATTCCGGCCGCTCGGTGCGCGCGGCACTGGACGCGCTGCGCGATGTCGGTCGCCCGCGGGTGGTGCAGCTGGCCGTCCTGGTGGACCGGGGCCATCGCGAACTGCCCATCCGCGCCGATTATGTAGGGAAGAACGTGCCGACCTCGCGCAGCGAGAACGTCAAGGTGCAGCTGACCGAACACGATGGGCGCGACGGTGTGCGCATCGCCCCCTATGGAGGACCGCCCCGGTGAAACATCTGCTGACGGCCGCTGACCTGACCCGCGATGATGCGGTGGCCATCCTCGACGACGCCGACAAGTTCCGCCAGGCGCTGCTCGGCCGGGAAGTGAAGAAACTCCCGACGCTGCGCGGGCGCACGGTGATCACCATGTTCTACGAGAACTCCACCCGCACCCGGGTGTCGTTCGAGGTGGCGGGCAAGTGGATGAGCGCCGACGTGATCAACGTCAGCGCGTCGGGATCGTCGGTGGCCAAAGGGGAGTCGCTGCGCGACACCGCGCTCACCTTGCGGGCGGCCGGCGCCGATGCACTGATCATCCGTCATCCCGCTTCGGGTGCGCCGCAGCAGTTGGCCGAGTGGACGGCCGAGGCCGACGGAGCCGGGCCCAGCATCATCAACGCCGGCGACGGCACACACGAACATCCGACGCAGGCCCTGCTGGACGCACTGACCATCCGCCAGCGGCTCGGCTCGATCGACGGCAAGCGTGTGGTGATCGTCGGCGACGTGCTGCACAGCCGGGTCGCGCGGTCCAACGTCATGCTCCTGGCCACCCTCGGCGCCGAGGTGGTGCTGGTGGCGCCGCCGACGCTGCTGCCGGTCGGGGTGTCCGGCTGGCCGGTCACGGTGTCGCACGACCTGGACGCCGAGCTGCCCGCCGCGGACGCAGTACTGATGCTGCGGGTCCAGGCCGAGCGGATGAACGGCGGTTTCTTCCCCTCCACCCGCGAGTACTCGGTGCTCTACGGGCTCTCGGACAAGCGCCAGGCGCTGCTGCCCGAGCATGCGGTGGTGTTGCATCCCGGCCCGATGCTGCGCGGGATGGAGATCTCCTCGTCGGTGGCGGACTCGCCGCAATCGGCGGTGCTGCAACAGGTATCCAACGGTGTACATGTGCGGATGGCGGTGCTCTTCCATCTGCTGGTCGGGGCTGAACAGGAGGCGATCAGCGCGTGAGCCTGGTTCTCAAAGGTGTGCGACTCTACGGCGAAGGTGATCCCGTCGACGTGCTGGTGGCCGACGGGCAGATCGCCGAGATCGGTAGTGGTCTGGACGCCGAGACCGTGATCGACGCCACCGGACAGATCCTGTTGCCCGGGTTCGTCGACCTGCACACGCACCTGCGCGAACCCGGCCGCGAGGACACCGAGACCATCGAAACCGGCTCTGCGGCAGCCGCTCTCGGTGGTTACACCGCGGTGTTCGCGATGGCCAACACCAGCCCGGTCGCCGACTCCTCGGTGGTGACCGACCATGTGTGGCACCGCGGCCAGCAGGTGGGACTGGTGGACGTGCATCCCGTCGGGGCCATCACCATCGGATTGGCGGGCAAACAGCTCACCGAGATGGCGTTGATGGCGGCAAGCGCCGGCCAGGTCCGGATGTTCTCCGACGACGGGGTTTGCGTGCAGGACCCCCTGGTGATGCGTCGCGCGCTGGAGTACGCCACCGGCCTGGGGGTGCTGATCGCCCAGCACGCCGAAGAGCCTCGGCTGACCGTCAACGCGGTGGCCCATGAAGGTCCCAACGCTGCCCGCCTCGGGCTGGCCGGCTGGCCGCGGGTGGCCGAAGAGTCCATCGTGGCCCGCGACGCGCTGCTGGCCCGCGACGCCGGCGCGCGTGTCCACATCTGTCACGCCTCTACCGCGGGCACCGTCGAGTTGCTGAAATGGGCCAAGGCGCAAGGTATTTCGATCACCGCCGAGGTGACCCCGCACCACCTGCTGCTCGATGACAGCCGGTTGGACAGCTATGACGGGGTGAACAAGGTGAACCCGCCGCTGCGCGAGGCCTCCGATGCCCAGGCGCTGCGCCAGGCCTTGGCCGAGGGTGTGATCGACTGCGTGGCCACCGATCACGCCCCGCACGCCGAGCACGAGAAGTGTGTGGAGTTCGCCAACGCGCGCCCGGGCATGCTGGGTCTGCAGACCGCCCTGTCGGTGGTCGTCGAAACGATGGTGAACCCCGGGCTGTTGACCTGGCGCGGGGTCGCAGCGGTGATGAGTGAGAACCCGGCCCGCATCGTCGGCCTGCCCGATCAGGGCCGTCCCCTGGAGGTGGGTGAGCCGGCCAACCTGACCGTCGTCGACCCGGACGCCACCTGGACCGTCGAGGGCACCGATCTGGCCAGCAAGTCGGCCAACACTCCGTACCAGGCGATGACGCTGCCGGCCACGGTGACAGCGACTCTGTTGCGCGGCACGATCACCGCCAGGGACGGGAAAGTGCGCCAGTGAACACTGGGACCCTCATCGGTTCACTGATCTTCGCGGCCGTCATCGCGATCGTGATCGCGGTGCTGATCACATTGATGCTGCGCGGCTGGAAACGTCGTGCGTTACGGCAGGTGGAGCTGGTGGGACGACTGCCCGCGCTACCTGATTCCGTCGGCCCGGCGTTGATCGCCCCCACCAAAGGGCTCTACGTCGGCAGCACACTCGCACCGAGCTGGCAGGACCGCATCGCCGTCGGCGATCTCGGGTACCGCACCAAAGCGGTGCTGACCCGCTATCCCGAGGGCATCATGATGCAGCGCAGCGGGGCGACGCCCATCTGGATTCCCGACGAGTCCATCACCGCGATCCGTGCCGAGCGCGGTATCGCCGGCAAGGCGATGACCCACGACGGCATTCTCGCGATCCGGTGGAAACTCCCGTCGGGCACCGAGATAGATACCGGATTCCGCGGCGAGAACCGCGCCGATTACAGCAAGTGGGTGACGCCGGGGTCCGATGGGAGCCCAGCCGGAACGCCCGGAGAAGGAAGCACAGCATGACCACGAATACAGCGATTTTGGTTCTGGAGGACGGCCGGTCCTTCACCGGCACCGCATTCGGTGCCGTCGGGCAGACGCTCGGGGAAGCGGTGTTCTCCACCGGCATGTCCGGCTACCAGGAGACGCTGACCGATCCGAGCTATCACCGCCAGATCGTCGTCGCGACCGCACCGCAGATCGGTAACACCGGCTGGAACGACGAAGACGGCGAGAGCCGCGGCGACAAGATCTGGGTGGCCGGTTACGTGGTGCGTGACCCGTCGCCGCGCGCGTCGAACTGGCGCGCCACCGGCACTCTCGAAGACGAACTGATCCGGCAGCGGATCGTGGGTGTCGCCGGCATCGACACCCGCGCGGTGGTGCGCCACCTGCGCAGCCGCGGCTCGATGAAGGCGGGCGTGTTCTCCGGCGACGCGCTGGCCGATCTCGACGAGCTGGTGGCGCGAGTGCGCGGCCAGGAAGCGATGCTGGGCGCCGACCTGGCCGGCGAGGTCACCACGGACAACGGTTACGTGGTGGATCCGGTTGGGGAGCAACGGTTCACCGTCGCCGCGCTGGACCTGGGCATCAAGACCAACACGCCGCGCAACTTCGCCAACCGCGGTATCCGCAGCCATGTGCTGCCGTCGTCGGCGAGTTTCAGCGATATCACCGCGCTCAACCCGGACGGGGTGTTCCTGTCCAACGGGCCGGGTGACCCGGCCACCGCCGACCATGTGGTGGCGGTGACCCGGGAGGTGCTCGGCGCCGGGATTCCGCTGTTCGGCATCTGTTTCGGCAACCAGATCCTGGGCCGTGCGCTGGGCCGCGGCACCTACAAGATGACGTTCGGCCATCGCGGTATCAACGTCCCGGTGATCGATCACACCACCGGCCGGGTGGCGATCACCGCGCAGAACCACGGGTTCGCATTGGAAGGTGAGGCCGGTGAGGAGTTCGACACCGAGTTCGGCCGCGCCGTGGTCAGCCACACCTGCGCCAATGACGGTGTGGTGGAGGGGATCAAGCTCGCCAACGGCCGGGCCTTCTCGGTGCAGTACCACCCGGAGGCCGCGGCCGGACCGCACGACGCCAACTATCTGTTCGACCAGTTCATCGAGCTCATGGCGGGGGACAAGTGACCTTCCCCGCGAGCGCGCGTGTCTGTGCGCAACACGCCGCTGAAATCTGTACAAACACGCGCGCTCGCGCTGAGGAGAGAAGCAAGTAATGCCGCGTCGTACCGACCTCAACCACGTCCTGGTCATCGGCTCCGGCCCGATCCTGATCGGCCAGGCCGCCGAGTTCGACTACTCCGGAACCCAGGCCTGCCGGGTGCTGCGTGCCGAGGGGCTGCAGGTCACCTTGATCAACTCCAATCCGGCGACGATCATGACCGACCCGGAGTACGCCGACAACACGTACATCGAACCGATCACCCCGGCGTTCGTCGAGCGGGTGATCGCCCAGCAGGCCGAGCGCGGTAACAAGATCGACGCGCTGCTGGCCACTCTGGGCGGGCAGACCGCGCTCAACACCGCGGTCGCGCTGTCGGAGAACGGAGCGCTGGAAAGGTACGGCGTCGAACTCATCGGCGCCGACTTCGACGCCATCCAGCGTGGTGAGGACCGGCAGAAGTTCAAGGACATCGTGGCGAAGGTGGGCGGTGAATCCGCCCGCAGCCGAGTCTGTTTCACCATGGAGGAAGTGCGCGAGACCGTCGAGGAGCTCGGGTTGCCGGTCGTGGTGCGGCCCAGCTTCACCATGGGTGGGCTGGGCTCGGGCATGGCCGCCACGGTCGAAGACGTGGAGCGGATGGCCGGTGACGGGCTGGCCGCCTCGCCGAGTGCCAACGTGCTGATCGAGGAATCGATCTACGGGTGGAAAGAGTACGAACTCGAGCTGATGCGCGACGGCCGCGACAACGTGGTGGTGGTGTGCTCCATCGAGAACGTCGACCCCATGGGCGTGCACACCGGCGACTCGGTGACCGTCGCCCCGGCGATGACGCTGACCGACCGTGAGTACCAGGTGATGCGTGACCTGGGTATCGCGATCCTGCGTGAGGTCGGCGTCGACACCGGCGGCTGCAACATCCAGTTCGCGGTGAACCCGAACGACGGCCGGTTGATCGTCATCGAGATGAACCCTCGGGTGTCCCGCTCCAGCGCGCTGGCCTCGAAGGCCACCGGCTTCCCGATCGCCAAGATCGCCGCCAAGCTGGCCATCGGCTACACCCTCGACGAGATCGTCAACGACATCACCAAGGAGACCCCGGCCTGCTTCGAGCCGACGCTGGACTACGTGGTGGTCAAGGCGCCGCGGTTCGCGTTCGAGAAGTTCCCCGGCGCCGATGCCACCCTGACCACCACCATGAAGTCGGTGGGCGAGGCGATGTCGTTGGGCCGCAACTTCATCGAAGCCCTCGGCAAGGTGATGCGCTCGCTGGAGACCAAGAAGGCGGGCTTCTGGACGGGCCCGGCCGCGGAGGGGTCGCTGGAAGAGGTGCTGACCAGGCTGCAGACCCCCACCGACGGTCGCCTCTACGACATCGAATACGCGCTGCGCCTGGGTGGCACCGTCGAGCAGGTGGCCCAGGCCTCCGGCGTCGACCCGTGGTTCGTCGACCAGATCGCCGGACTGGTCGAATTGCGCGCCGAACTGCTCGACGCTCCCGTGCTCGACCAGGACCTGCTGCGGCGCAGCAAGCACAAGGGCCTCTCGGACGGTCAGATCGCGGCGCTGCGGCCGGAACTGGCCGGTGAGAACGGGGTTCGTTCGCTGCGTCAGCGCCTGGGCATCCGTCCGGTGTACAAGACCGTCGACACCTGTGCCGCCGAGTTCGAGGCCCGCACGCCCTATCACTACAGCAGCTATGAGCTCGATCCCGGCGCCGAGACCGAGGTGGCGCCGCAGACCGAGAAGCCCAAGGTGCTGATCCTGGGTTCGGGCCCGAACCGGATCGGCCAGGGCATCGAATTCGACTACAGCTGTGTGCACGCGGCCACCACGCTGAGCCAGGCCGGGTTCGAAACGGTGATGGTGAACTGCAACCCGGAGACGGTGTCCACCGACTACGACACCGCCGACCGGCTGTACTTCGAACCCCTGACCTTCGAGGACGTCCTCGAGGTCTACCACGCCGAACAGGCCTCCGGTGAAGGCGGACCGGGCGTCGTCGGGGTGATCGTCCAGCTCGGCGGGCAGACGCCGCTGGGACTGGCCGAGCGACTGGAGAAGGCGGGCGTGCCGATCGTGGGCACCAGGCCCGAGGCGATCGACCTGGCCGAGGACCGCGGCCGGTTCGGTGAGGTGCTGGCAGGTGCCGGACTGCCCGCGCCCCGGTTCGGCACCGCCACCAGCTTCGAGCAGGCCCGCAAGATCGCCGCCGACATCGGCTACCCGGTGCTGGTGCGCCCGTCGTATGTGCTCGGTGGTCGCGGCATGGAGATCGTCTACGACGAGCAGACTCTCGAGGGTTACATCACCCGCGCGACCGAACTGTCCCCGGAGCATCCGGTGCTGGTGGACCGCTTCCTCGAAGACGCCATCGAGATCGACGTCGACGCGCTGTGCGACGGCACCGACGTCTACATCGGCGGGGTGATGGAACACATCGAGGAAGCCGGCATCCATTCCGGCGACTCCGCATGCGCGCTGCCGCCGGTGACCCTGGGCCGCCAGGACATCGACTCGGTGCGCCGGGCCACCGAGGCGATCGCCCACGGTATCGGCGTGGTGGGCCTGCTCAACGTGCAGTACGCGCTCAAGGACGACGTGCTCTACGTGCTGGAGGCCAACCCGCGCGCCAGCCGCACGGTGCCGTTCGTGTCGAAGGCCACCGCGGTGCCGCTGGCGAAGGCCTGCGCGCGAATCATGTTGGGCGCCACCATCGCGCAGCTGCGCAGTGAGGGCCTCTTGGCCGCCGAGGGTGACGGGGCCAGCCCGGCGCCGAACGCGCCGATCGCCGTGAAGGAAGCCGTGCTGCCGTTCCACCGGTTCCGCAAGGCCGACGGGTCCAATGTCGAATCGCTGCTGGGGCCGGAGATGAAGTCCACCGGTGAGGTGATGGGCATCGACCAGAACTTCGGCAGTGCGTTCGCCAAGAGCCAGACCGCGGCCTACGGCTCGTTGCCGGCCCAGGGCACGGTGTTCGTATCGGTGGCCAATCGTGACAAGCGTTCGCTGGTGTTTCCGGTGAAGCGCCTGGCCGATCTGGGTTTCAAGGTCCTGGCCACCGACGGCACCGCGGAGATGCTGCGCCGCAACGGGATTCCCTGTGACGTGGTGCGCAAGATCTTCGAGGAGGCCACTCCCGACCGGCCGGCGAGGTCGGCGGTCGACGTGATCCGCGCCGGCGAGGTCAACATGGTGATCAACACCCCGTACGGCAACTCCGGCCCGCGTATCGACGGCTACGAGATCCGCGCCGCGGCGGTGCAGATGAACATCCCGTGTGTGACCACCGTGCAGGGTGCCTCGGCGGCGGTGCAGGGCATCGAGGCCGGTATCCGGGGCGATATCGGGGTGCGGTCGCTGCAGGAGTTGCACGCCGCGCTGGACGGGAACTAGCCAGGTGCCCGGTTTCGGTGCCCGGTTGCGCGACGCGGTGCAAGCCCGTGGACCGCTGTGTGTGGGCATCGACCCGCATCCCGAGTTGCTGACCGCATGGGGGCTCACGGCGGATGCCGACGGGCTGGCCGCGTTCTGTGAGGTGTGCGTGACGGCCCTCGACGGGTTCGCCGTCGTCAAACCACAGGTCGCGTTCTTCGAGACCTACGGCTCGGCGGGCTACGCCGTGCTGGAACGGACCATCGCCGAACTGCGCAGCGCCGGGGTGCTGGTGCTCGCCGACGCCAAACGCGGGGACATCGGCACCACCATGGCGGCCTACGCCGCGGCGTGGGCCGGGGATTCACCGTTGGCATGTGACGCGGTGACGGCCTCGCCGTACCTGGGGTTCGGCTCGCTTGCGCCCCTGCTGGACACCGCGGCGGCGCACGACCGCGGTGTCTTCGTCCTGGCGGCCACGTCGAATCCGGAAGGCGCCGGCGTGCAGCAGGCGGTGACGGCGGACGGGCGCACCCTCGCGCAGTCGATGGTGGACGCCGCAGCAGCCGTCAACCGCACCCGGGCACCGGAGCCCGGGTCGGTGGGCGTCGTCGTCGGCGCCACCTTGCCCGACCCACCGGATGTGAGCGCACTGTCCGGCCCCGTGCTGGTGCCCGGCGTCGGCGCTCAGGGTGGCCGTCCGGAGGCGTTGGCCGGCCTGGGAGGTGCGCTACCGGGTCAGCTGCTGCCGGCGGTGTCACGAGAGGTGTTGCGGGCCGGGCCCGACGTCGCGGCAGTGCGTGCCGCCGCCGAGCGGCTGCGCGACGCCGTGGCACATCTGGCCTGACGCTGGCCCGAATCACCAACCGCCCGCTGGGAGTTCGGACGGTGTTGTCGCGGGTGTTGCCTGGCGGCAAGGCGGATGAGGCAGTATCCGGGTATGACTCCGGGTGCCACCGTGATGATACCGAAAAGTACTGCACACCAGGCAATTACGTGCATGGGAGCGCTCGCGCAAGCCTACCGTCAGCAGCCGGACTCCGGGGCGGCGCAGGCTGTCGGTGAGCTGGCCGAGGACAGCAGGACGCTGGCCGGGCGCGTTCAGGCCTCCGGTGACACGACGGTGCGGATCCCCGTGGCCATCGTCACCCGGATCGCCGACCAGCTCATCCGCGGCGCGCAGGCCGAGGCCGGGTCGGAGGCGCTGCAGGCCGCGCTGTGGCGCACCGCGGGCAGGTTGCAGCGCTGGATCGCCGATGCCTCGGCCAGAGACGCGGCCAGGGCCGCGGAGAAGGCCTCCGCACGTACCTCGGGAATCGCCCGCCGCTGAATCCGTCCGCTCTAGACTCTCGGAGCACGGCGAGGGTAGGGGGCGAGGGTAGGGGGCACGGTGACGGCCTATGACGTGGCTGCCTGGTCGGATTTCGCGCAGGCGGTCGGGGGAGGTGCCGCCGCATTCGCAGGACTGCTGTTCGTCGGGCTGTCGCTGAATCTCAGCGACGTGCTCGCCTATCCCGGTGTCCCGGCGCGTGCGGCCGCGACGTTGGGTCTCACCGTGACGATCCTGGTGGCCTCGATCTTGTTGGTGACGCCCGGGCAGCCGGTCGGCGTCGTGGCCGCTGAACTGGGTGCCCTGGGTGTGGCGATGTCGGTGGCGGCGCTGGTGGCCGGACTGCGGCACCGGCAGGGCCGCCCTCCGGCTCGCACCTGGTATCAGGTGTCGGTGCTGCTGGGGCCGGCCCTGATGTTCGTTCTTGCCGGCGTCTCGTTGGCCGCCGGCGCCGGCGGCGGTCTGTACTGGGTGACCGCCGCCGTCGCCACGGGTTTTCTGTCTGCCACCGCCAACGCGTGGGTGCTGTTGGTGGAGATCAAGCGCTAGCCAAGACCGGCCGTCTCTCGACCGGCCGGTCTAGAGCGCGATCCAGCGCCCCAGGAACCAGAAACCCCAGCCCGCCCCATTGCCCGCGGGCAACGGGGTCACCTGATGGCCCTCGTACATGAACGGCTTGTGGTCCTGTCGGCCCTGGTCGATTCCGCGCTGGTTGACCGGGAGGTTGCCGTTCGGCCCGGGGTTCGGCTGGCAGACCGCCTGCCCGGGCCCACCGCACGGCTGACCCGGGTTCGCGGCGGCAATGCCCGTTCCGAGGCCGAAGAGGCCGGCGGCGGCGACGCCGGCCGCGAGCGTCGAGGTGGCGATCATGCGGGTGAACTTCATCTGGAACGACTCCGAATCTGTCGAGGATCTCGTGGTTGGCGGTTGACCAACGCCGCTGACGCTATGGAGCGACCGTGTGGCCGGGATGTGGCGCCGATGGGCCCAGCCTGTGCAACCGGTAACGGATCCGTCGCGGTGAACCATTAGCCGTCCTATGCGTTCGGAGTGACTGGCGTGACAGATGCGATGGAAAGTGCTCTTGCCGTGGTCAGCGGACTTTTGCCGACACGCGCGACACGCCAGGAAGTCTTCTGAGAAGCCGCTGGAGTCGGCCGATCGGGCGCCCGAGTGACAGCCGGGACGTGGCAGAGAACTGGCGGGTATGGCGAAAAGCGGTGTTGCGCAGCGGATTCACCGGCGGTCCGCGGCTCCGGGCAACCCGCCGCCGACGCGTCTGCCGGTGCCCGCCCACCGGTCCGGATCACGGCGTGTCGGGGCCTACACGCTGGGCCTTTGTCGGAGCCGAAGGGGGGTGGGGTTAGATTTCGTCAGTCAGCGTGGGTACGGTCGTCGTCGCTGGCTGGCGTACCCCGGCCGAGACAAAACAATGATCGCGATCTGTTCAGGTCGCGATCGACAAGATGGTTATGAGACGGAGGAACCGTGGCCCTTCCCCAGTTGACCGACGAACAGCGCGCGGCAGCGTTGGAGAAGGCTGCTGCCGCTCGTCGAGCACGAGCCGAACTCAAAGATCGGCTCAAGCGTGGCGGCACCAACCTCTCCCAGGTGCTCAAGGATGCCGAGACCGATGAGGTCTTGGGCAAGATGAAGGTCTCCGCACTGCTGGAAGCCCTGCCCAAGGTCGGCAAGGTCAAGGCGCAGGAGATCATGACCGAGCTGGAGATCGCCCCGACGCGTCGTCTGCGCGGCCTGGGCGACCGGCAGCGCAAGGCGCTGCTGGACAAGTTCGACCCCTCGTAGAGGTCGGTGATCGCTGTCGGGGGACCGGATAGCGGCGCGCCCCGCGGCCCTGGGAGCCCAGGCTCCCGAGGCCGTGTGGTCGTGCTGTCCGGTCCCTCTGCGGTCGGTAAGTCCACCGTGGTCAGATGCCTGCGGGAACGGCTTCCGCAGCTGCATTTCAGTGTGTCGGCCACCACCAGGGCCCCGCGCCCTGGGGAGGTCGACGGAGTGGATTACCACTTCGTGTCCACCGAGGCGTTCCAGCGGTTGATCGACCGGGGCGCGCTGCTCGAGTGGGCGGAGATCCACCGCGGCCTGCACCGCTCCGGGACCCCGGCGCAACCGGTCCTGGAGGCGGTGGCGGCCGGGAATCCGGTGCTCATCGAGGTCGACCTGGCCGGCGCCCGATCGGTCAAGCAAGCCATGCCCGAGGCGGTGTCGGTGTTCCTGGCGCCGCCCAGCTGGGAAGATCTCGAGCGCCGGCTCGTCGGCCGCGGCACCGAGTCACCCGAGGTGATGCGGCGCCGTCTCGACACCGCGCGGGCCGAGATCGCCGCCCAGAATGACTTCGATGTCATTGTCGTGAACAGGCAATTAGAGGCTGCCTGCGCGGAATTGGTATCCTTGCTGGCAGGAACTGCGCCGGACGCTTCATCGACGTCGTCTTGACGCGCATTTTGAGCTCCACCCGATAATCGCCAGGAGATTTCTACGTGACCAATCCCGATACGCTGTCCGGTGTTGACCAGTTCGACACGGCTGCGGGCTCGGCGCTCCAGGGTGCCTACGACACGCCGCTGGGCATCACCAACCCGCCCATCGACGAGCTGCTCGACCGTGCGTCGAGCAAGTACGCGCTGGTGATCTACGCCGCCAAGCGCGCCCGTCAAATCAACGACTACTACAACCAGCTGGGCGACGGCATCCTCGAATACGTGGGTCCGCTCGTCGAGCCGGGTCTGCAGGAGAAGCCGCTCTCGATCGCCATGCGCGAGATCCACGGCGACCTCCTCGAGCACACCGAAGGCGAATAGGGCAGGCGCTGCGCGGATGAGGCTCGGGGGCCAAGACCAGGGGCGTCACTGTCCGCCCGTCGACCAGAGCTGTCGCCCGTGAGCCGCAAACGGGTCGTCGTCGGAGTGGCAGGCGGTATCGCCGCCTACAAGGCCTGCTCGGTGATCCGTCAGCTTTCCGAAGCCGGGCACGACGTGCGCGTCGTGCCCACCGAGTCCGCGCTGCGTTTCGTCGGCGCGGCCACCTTCGAAGCCCTTTCCGGGCACCCCGTACACACCGGCGTCTTCGAGGACGTCTCCGAGGTGCCGCACGTGCGCATCGGCCAGGAGGCCGATCTGGTGGTGATCGCCCCGGCCACCGCCGACCTGCTGGCCCGTGCGGTCGCCGGCCGTGCGGACGACCTGCTGACCGCCACTCTCTTGACCGCGCGCTGTCCGGTGCTGTTCGCCCCGGCGATGCACACCGAGATGTGGCTGCATCCGGCCACCGTCGACAACGTGGCGACGCTGCGACAGCGTGGCGCCGTGGTCCTCGAGCCCGCCTCCGGCCGACTGACCGGTCGCGACTCCGGACCGGGCCGGTTGCCGGAACCCGAAGAGATCACCACATTCGCTGAACTGCTGCTGGCCCGGGCCGATGCGTTGCCCTTCGACCTCACCGGGGTCAAGATGCTGGTGACCGCGGGTGGCACCCGCGAGGCGCTGGACCCGGTGCGCTTCCTCGGCAACCGCAGCTCCGGTAAGCAGGGCTACGCCGTGGCCCGGGTGGCCGCTCAACGTGGCGCCGAGGTCACCCTGATCGCCGGTAACACCGCCGCGCTGCCCGACCCCGCCGGCGTCGACGTCGTGCACATCGGATCGGCCGCGCAGTTGCGCGACGCGGTGTCCAAACACGCCCCGGACGTGAACGTTCTGGTGATGGCGGCCGCGGTGGCCGATTTCCGCCCCGCCCAGGTCGCGGCGACAAAGATGAAGAAGGGCGGCGACTCGGAACCGACGTCCATCGAGCTGGTGCGCAACGACGACGTGCTCGCGGGCGCCGTCCGCGCCCGCACCGACGGTCAGCTGCCCAACATGCAGGCGATCGTCGGCTTCGCCGCAGAAACCGGCGACGCCTCGGGTGACGTGTTGTTCCACGCCCGCGCGAAGCTCAAGCGCAAGGGCTGCGACCTGCTGGTGGTCAACGCCGTCGGCGAAGGGCGCGCATTCGAGGTGGACAGCAATGACGGGTGGTTGCTGGCCGCCGACGGCACCGAAGCGGCGCTGGAGCACGGGTCCAAAACACTCATGGCGAGCCGTATTGTGGACGCGATCGGACAAATTCTTCAGTCTGGGAGAAACTGACACCCGCTACCCCGAGTTGCGCATGACGGCTGCATACGGGCACGCTGCGGGGGCTGACGACGACAACGGCGATAAACTTCGCCCGGCTGAACTGTGAATGAGGGCCTAGCGCCGGAAGGGATGGGGACGTGAGCAAAGCACGGCTGTTCACGAGCGAGTCGGTGACCGAGGGGCATCCCGACAAGATCTGTGACGCCATCAGTGACTCGGTGCTCGACGCGCTCCTGGCTGAGGATCCTCGTTCGCGGGTGGCGGTCGAGACGCTGGTGACCACGGGTCAGGTGCATGTCGCGGGCGAGGTGACCACCAGCGCTTACGCCGACATCCCGAAGATCGTGCGTGACCGCATCCTCGACATCGGCTATGACTCGTCGACCAAGGGCTTCGACGGCGCCTCGTGCGGGGTGAACATCGCCATCGGCGCGCAGTCGCCGGATATCGCCCAGGGTGTCGACACCGCTCATGAGACCCGGGTGGAAGGCGCCGTGGATCCGTTGGATCTGCAGGGCGCCGGCGACCAGGGCCTGATGTTCGGCTACGCCATCAAGGACACCCCCGAGCTGATGCCGCTGCCGATCGCGCTGGCCCACCGGCTGTCGCGCCGCCTGACCGAGGTGCGCAAGAACGGCGTCCTGCCGTACCTGCGTCCCGACGGCAAGACCCAGGTGACCATCCAGTACGACGGCACCACCCCGGTACGGCTGGACACCGTGGTGCTCTCGACGCAGCACGCCGCCGACATCGACCTGGACACCATGCTGTCGCCCGACATCCGGGAAAAGGTCGTCAACACCGTGCTCGACGACTTGGCGCACGAGACCCTGGACACCTCCGATTTCCGCCTGCTGGTCAACCCGACCGGCAAGTTCGTGCTCGGCGGTCCGATGGGTGACGCCGGACTGACCGGTCGCAAGATCATCGTCGACACCTACGGCGGCTGGGCCCGCCACGGTGGCGGCGCCTTCTCCGGCAAGGATCCGTCCAAGGTGGACCGCTCGGCCGCGTATGCGATGCGCTGGGTTGCCAAGAACGTCGTCGCCGCCGGCCTGGCCGAGCGCGTCGAGGTCCAGGTCGCCTACGCCATCGGCAAGGCGGCTCCGGTGGGTCTGTTCGTGGAGACCTTCGGCACCGAGACCGTCGACCCGGCCCGCATCGAGAAGGCCATCACGTCGGTCTTCGACCTGCGTCCGGGTGCGATCGTGCGCGATCTGGATCTGCTGCGGCCGATCTACGCGCAGACCGCCGCCTACGGTCACTTCGGCCGCACCGATATCGAACTGCCGTGGGAGCAGGTCAACAAGGTCGACGACCTGAAGGCTTCCGTCTAGTCTCCAGATTGCTTCGAGGGTCGTGATCCGTCTGGGATCACGACCCTCGTCGCTTTTTCGGTCGCCGAGTTTTACTCACCTTGATTTGAGCGAAAACCCCTGCGGAAAGGGTGAATTCATCGCCGGGTGGTCAGGACCGGTGGCCGCTGCTTCTTAGTATCTAGCGCGTTGTCCGTGCAGACCGTTGAGGCAGGCCCAGAATGTCTATCCACACCGAAGACCTGACGAAGGTCTACGGCGAGACGCGGGCGCTCGACGGGGTGTCGATCTCCGTCGGCCAAGGCGAGATCCTCGGCGTCGTGGGCAGCAGCGGCTCGGGCAAGAGCACGCTGGTCCGCAACATCGCGCTGCTGGAACGCCCCACCAGAGGCCGGGTGGTGCTCGACGGCCAGGACCTCACCGCACTGTCCGAGCGGGAACTGCGGACCGCGCGCCGGCGTCTCGGCAATGTCTTCCAGTCGGCGAACCTGTTGGACAACCGCACCGCGCGGCGCAATATCGAATACCCGCTGGAGATCGCCGGATGGGACCGGACCAAACGCTGGCACCGGGCCCAGGAACTGCTGGAGCTGGTGGGCCTGGCCGGCCGCGGCGAGGACTACCCGGCGCAGCTGTCCGGCGGTCAGCAGCAGCGGGTGGGCATCGCCCGGGCGCTGGCGGCCAAGCCGTCGGTGCTGCTGGCCGACGAACCGACCAGCGCGCTGGACCCCACCACCACGCAGGAGATCCTGGCGCTGTTGACCCAGTTGCGGGACGAGCTGGATGTGACGATCCTGCTGATCACCCATGACCTGGGCATCGTCCGGCAGATCGCCGATCGGGTGGCGGTGCTGTCTTCGGGGCGGGTCATCGCTGCCGGCTCGCTGGCTGAGGTCGCCAGCGATCCGGCTTCGGGTCTGCTGCCGCCGCTGGCGGCCCCACCGGCCCCCGCCGCCGGCGAGCTCATCGTCAACGTGCACGCCGGCGCCGATGCCTCGGCGGCGTTCATCGGCGCATTGGCCCGCGACCTCGACACCGAGGTGCGCATCCTCGACGGCGAAGTGCTGCATCTGGGCGGGCAGTCGGTGTCACAGTTCCAGCTGAGCCTGACCGGAATCGGGCACTCGGCTCCGGAACACGCCGATCGCTACACGAAATGGTTCGCGGCACAGGGCCTCTCAGCGGTGGTACCGGCGTGAGCATCTTCGACGGATTCACCGCCTGGCTGCACGACTCGATCCTGCTCGACACCGACGCGGTACCGGTGGCGCTGAACCAGACCCTGCAGCTGGTGTTCATCCCGTTCGTCGTGGTGATCATCTTCGGTATCCCGCTGGGTGTGCTGCTGTACACCACGGCGCCAGGCGGACTTTCGCCGGTCCGCTGGCTCAACCGCACCCTCGGAGTCATCGTCAACGTACTGCGCTCGCTGCCGTTCCTGGTGCTGGTGATCGCCCTCTGGCCGCTGGGCCGGCTGCTGGTGGGGTCGAGCCTGGGCACCGTCGCGGCCATGGTGCCGCTGACCATCGGCACCATCCCGTTCCTGGCGCGGCTGGTGGAGTCGTCGTTGCGCGAGGTGAACGCCGGCAAGATCGACGCGGCCAGGGTGGTGGGCGCCACCCGATGGCAGATCATCACCAAAACGCTTCTGCCGGAGGCCATCAGCAGCATCATCGCCGGGCTGACGATCACGATCATCGCCCTGCTGGGGTACTCCGCGCTGGCCGGCGTGATCGGCGGTGGGGGACTCGGTGACCTGGCGATCCGCTACGGCGCCCGCTCGTACGACGGGCCGGTGCTCTGGACGACGGTGCTGCTGCTGATCGTGCTGGCCACCATCTTCCAGGTGGTGGGCGACTATTTCGCCCGCAAGACCGACCACCGGGCCCGACGCGGAGGGGGTGAGACTGCTGGCCTCGAGCGAGTGTCCTTGTAGCGGTTGTCCTTCCACACCATCGACTGAACGGATTCACACATCATGACCGAAACCCCCGCAGGCCCGCCGAAACCCAAGTGGCCGCTGTACGCCGCGCTCGGTGCAGTGGTGGTCCTCGTTCTGGCCGTCGCCGGGTTCTTCTGGCTGCGCGGTGACGAGAACAAGCACCGCCTCACCGTGGCAGCCACCCAGATCCCGCACGCCGAGATCCTCGAGTTCATCAAGAACGGCCCGGCCAAGGATGCCGGCCTGGACTTCGACATCCGGGTGTTCGACGACTACTCGCTGGGCAACCGCTGGCTCTCCGAAGGTGATATCGACGCCAACTACTTCCAGCACAAACCGTACTTCGAGGAGCAGGTGGCCGATTTCGGTTACCAGCTGCACGAGTTCCCGGGTGTGCACATCGAACCGTATGCCGCCTTCTCGGAGAAGTTCACCAATGCCGAGGACCTGCCGGACGGCGCCCGCATCAGCATCACCGACGACGGCTCCAACCAGGCCAGGGCACTGGCGCTGCTGGCGTCGAAGAATCTGGTGACGCTGCCGGCGAGCGGAGACGTCAACGTCTACACCGTAGGCAACCCGAAGAATCTCCAATTCATCGAAGCCGCACCGGATCTGCAGGCCAAGGCCGTCCCGGATGTCGACCTGGCGATCCTCAACGGCAACTACTTCCTGGAAGCCGGCTACACCCTCGACGACGCCCTGATCGTCGAGTCGATCGAGGACAACCCGTACGCCAACTTCCTGGCCAGTCGCCAGGACAACGCCGACAACCCCGACATCGTGAAACTCAACGAGTTGTTGCACAGCGATGCCACCCGCGACTTCATCAAGGAGCAGTGGCCCGGCGGGGACGTCTCACCCGCGTTCTGAGGCAGGTGCAGCGGACGTGAACCGGTAGTCGTCGAGGTCGAAGTGCCGGCTGCGCCAATCCGCGGCGAAGGTGGTCGCGGGGCGCAGTGGTACGTCCCCGTGGCTGTCGAAGTAGTAACTGTTGGCGGCGGCGCAGCTGTCCTGCCAGAAGATCTGCCGGTGCCGTTTACGCATCATCTCGGCGAAATAGCGGTCATTGGCCTCGGGGCTGACCTCGACCCGCGTTTCGTCGCGGCGGCGCGCTTCGCGCAGGCACCGCACGATGTGGCGGGTCTGGGTCTCGATCAGCGCGAAGAACGACGACCCGACGTATCCGTAGGGGCCGCAGATGGAGAAGAAGTTGGGGAAGCCGGGCACGCTGACACCTTCGTAGGCCTGCATCCGGTTCTCGGTCCAGAAGGCGGCCAGTGACCGGCCGCCGCTTCCGGTGACGGTGAAGCTGGTGGAGTCGACGTCGAGGACGTTGAAGCCGGTGGCCAGCACCAGTACGTCGAGCGCGTGGAGTTCGCCGTCGGCGGTCACCACGCCGTCGGGGTGCACCGCTTCGATGGGTGCGGTGACCAGCCGCACGTCGGCGCGGTTGAACGTCGACAGGTAGGTGTTGTGGAATCCCGGCCGTTTGCAGCCGACGGCGTAGCGCGGGGTCAGCTTGTCCCGCACCACCGGGTCGTGCACCTGGCTGCGCAGATAACTGTGGCCGAAGGCCTCGGCGCGTTTCCCCAGCGGCAGCACGGTGGCGTAGTGCGCGGTCAGCGGGAACGTCACCTCCACAAAGGCCTGGCTCAGCAGCCGCTGCACGGTCCTGGCCCCCGGCACCCGCATCGCCCAGCGCACCGGACGTGGCAACGGCAGATCCGCTTTGGGAAAGCACCAGATCGGGGTGCGCTGGAACACCGTCAGATGTGTACTGATCGGGGCGACCTCGGGGATCAGTTGTACCGCGGAGGCGCCGGTGCCGATGACGCCGACCCGCTTGCCGCTCAGATCCTGGCTGTGGTCCCAGCGCGCCGTGTGCATGGTGAGGCCGGCGAAGCTGTCCACCCCGGGGATGTCCGGCAGCTTGGGCACCGTCAGCACACCGGCAGCGTTGATGAAGAACCGCGCGGTGATCTCCTCACCCTCGGCGGTGCGTAGCCGCCAGAGGTCGTCGGCGTCGTCGAATTCGGCCGCGATGACAGTGGTGGCGAACCGGATTCGATCGTGGAGGCGATACTTGTCGACACAGTGGTCGGCATAGGCCTTCAGTTCGCGGCCCGGCGCGTACGTGCGTGACCAGTGTGGGCTCTGCTCGAAGGAGAACTGGTAGGAGAACGACGGGATGTCGACGCCGATGCCGGGGTAGGTGTTCCAGAACCAGGTGCCCCCGGCTTCGGTGGCGGCCTCGACGATCAGGTAGTCGTGCAGCCCGGCCTCATCGAGCTTGATGGCGGCGCCGATACCGGAGAATCCGGCGCCGATGATCAGGCAGTGATGGTCGGGCATCACCCCACTCTATGAGTGCAGCGCCGCCCGCAGCGCGGTTAGGCCACGATTCATCGCCTCGGTGGTGGCGGGCACGATCCCGGCGTAACCGAGATAGCCGTGCACCAGCGTCTCGGCGTGATCCAGCGTCACGGAAACCCCTGCCGCCGAGAGTCGTTCGGCGTACCCGATACCGTCGTCACGCAACGGGTCGTGTCCGGCGACGGCGATATAGGCAGGTGGCAGCCCGGTGAAGTCCGTCGCCCGCCCCGGTGCCAGGGTGGTGGGGATGGCGTCGGGGGCGGTGACATCCAGGGCCCCGGCGTACCACGCCGAGAACGCCTCGACGGCCCGCAGGTCCAGGATCGGCGCCTGAGCATTCTCGATGAACGACGGTAACGTGTTGTCCCACAACACAGTCGGATACCACAGCAGCTGAAAGGCGATGTCCACGCCGGCGTCGTCGCGGGCCAGCTGCGCCATCACCGCCGCCAGGTTGCCACCGGCCGAGTCACCGGCGACGGCCAACCGCGACGCGTCGGCCCCCAGTTCCGGCGCGTGGCTCGCCACCCAGGCGGTGGCCGCCCAGGCGTCGTCCACCGCGGCCGGATGCGGATGCTCGGGGGCCAGCCGGTAATCCACCGACACCACCACGGCGTCGGCGCCCACCGCGTGTTGACGGGCCGTGCCGTCGTGGGTGTCCAGGTCGCCGACCGCGAATCCGCCGCCGTGGAAGTAGAGCACCACCGGCAGGGCTGCGCCCGAGGACGGCGGCGTGTAGACCCTTATCGGGAGCGCCCCACCGGGCCCGTCGAGCACCAGGTCGCGCGCGGTGACCTCCGGCAGGATCGGCTGCCGCGGCAGGTCACGGAACCGCGCTCGGGCGGCCTCGACTCCGCCGTCTGTGGTCAGTTGGAAGGGAACAGCATCCAGAACTTGCTGGAGGAGGGCGTCGATAGCGGGCACGTGATCAAACGTACGGGCCGCGCCGGACGCTGCGGGCACCAGGTGGTACCACCGAAATGGCCAAGCCCAGACCGAGCGCCAGGAACTTTTCTGTTTGCCCACCGACTCTGCCCTGTCGGTGGCACCGGGTCGCCTCGCTGCGGTGCACCCTGACCGCCGGCAAACGCGGCTGGCCCGTGGGCGGATCACGAGCCGGTAGCCGGCCGAGGTGTACGCGCTGGTCTTTGGGCGATCAGGTGCCACGTGGAGGGCTCGAACGGCGGCGGCCCGGCGGGTCGATATCCGGTAGCAACGAACCCGTCACCGTGCTGTCGGCAAATCCATGGTGACCTGTCACACATTCCCGGCCGGTGGGGACAGCGGCGCAAGGCGTGAGGCGCTTCGCTGTAGCCGGTGGGGCCAAAAGGTAGCCCCCCGAAGCGGTTCCCCAGCGGCGAGAATTCTCAGTCGGATTTTTTTGTGAGGTTCCCCGTCCGGAACCGTGCGGACGTCAGGAGACAGCATGACCAGATCGGGACGCTTGCTGGCCCTGGCTCCGCTGACGGTCCTCGAACTCGGGCCGGACGAACTGGTCGAGGTCGCGGCCGCGGTGGGTTTTGATGCGGTGGGCCTGCGCCTGATCCGTGCGACGCCCGCGGAGCCGCTGCGGCCGACCATCGGCATGACGCCGTTGGTCCGCGACACCAAGCGGCGTCTCGACGACTCCGGGGTGCAACTGATCGACATCGAGGTGCTCCGGTTGACACCCGAGACCCGGATCCGCGACGACTACGGCGCGTTCCTGGAGACCGGTGCCTACCTCGGCGCGCAGCAGGTACTGGTCACCGGTTACGACCCGGACCATGGCCGGACCGCTGACAACTTTGCCGAATTGGCAGAATTGGCAACCGAATACGGCCTCACGCCGAACCTCGAACCCATGCCGTGGACCCATGTGCGCGACCTCGGCGAGGCCACCGCGGTGCTGACCCGCAGCGGGCACCACAACGTGGGTCTGCTCGTCGATGCCATCCACTACCACCGGGCGTCGAACACTCCGGCCGATCTGGGCGCCCTGCCGCTGGAGTGGATCCGATACGCGCAGATCTGCGACGCGGTGGCCGAGCCGCCGCAGAGCGTCGAGGAGCTGGTGTATCAGGGTCGTAATGCGCGACTGTTCCCGGGGGAGGGCTGCATCGAATTGATCTCGATGCTGGAGGCGCTGCCCGCCGAGATCCCGGTCAGTGTGGAGGCGCCGGTGCTCTGGAATGCGCCACCGAGGGTGCGGGCGCGGGCGGCGCAGCGCGCCTCGCGCGCCGTGCTGGAGCTGATTGACGGCGACGACCAACGGCTGCGCTACGCCTGAGCGCCGGCCCTGTGGGAACGCCGAATCCGTAGTGGAGCGCGTCCAGTACCTTTCTCTGCATGGCGTCGACGGCTGACACCCGGACAACCTCCGCCGCGTGGTCCACCAGACTGTGGCTCACCGGCGCGGTGGTGGGTGCGTGCTACGGCGTGTTCCTGGTGTTGGTCGCGCTGCGGCTGCCGGCCGGGTCGGAGCTGACGGGACAGTTCGCCGGGCAGCCCGCCTTCAAGGCCGTGATGGCGGTTCTGCTGGCCGCGGCCGCGCTGGCCTGCCCTGGGCTGCGCGAGCGGTGGCTGCTGTGTGCGGCGCTGGTGTTCTCGGCCTGCGGTGACTACCTGTTGGCGATGCCGTGGTGGGAGCCGTCGTTCGTCGGTGGTCTGGCGTCGTTTCTGGTGGCGCATCTGTGCTTCCTGGCCGCCCTGGTACCCCTGGCCCGGCCGGTGCGCTCGGCCGCCCGGGGGCGGGTGCTCGCGTCGGCGCTCGTGGTGGCGGCCTGTGTGGCACTGCTGGTCTGGTTCTGGCCGGCCCTGGCGGCGCAGGGGCTGACCATCCCGGTGGTGGCCTATATCGGTGTGCTCGCGGCGATGGTGTGCGCGGCCCTGCTGGCCCGGCTGCCCACCCCGTGGATCGCGCTGGGAGCGGTGTGTTTCGCGATCTCCGACGGGATGATCGGCGTCAGCGAATTCGTCCGGGGTGACCAGCTTCTGGCGGTCCCGATCTGGTGGGCCTACGGCGCCGCCATCGTGTTGATCACCGCGGGATTGCTCTTCGGGCGGGAACCCGCCGCTGCGTCGAACGGCTCCGCCACACCCGCGATATGAGTGCGCCGCGCCGGGCCGCCGAGCACGAACCCATCGCGCGGGTGCTGCCGATGCTGACGGTGCCCCACCTCGATCGCGATTTCGACTATCTGGTCTCGGCCGAGCAATCCGACGATGCCCAGCCCGGGGTGCGGGTGCGGGTCCGGTTTCACGGCCGTCTGGTCGACGGGTACGTCCTGGAACGGCGATCCGACACCGACCACGAGGGCAAGCTCGGCTGGCTGGACCGTGTGGTGTCGCCGGAACCGGTGCTCACCCCGGAGGTGCGCCGGCTCACCGAGGCGGTGGCCGCCCGCTATGCCGGCACCCGCCCTGATGTGCTGCGGCTGGCCATCCCGCCGCGGCACGCCAAGGTGGAGAAGGAAACACCCACTGCCACCGTGCATTCCGCGGTCATCGCCCCGGATGTCACGGGCTGGAGCAACTACGCCCGCAGCAACACCTTCCTCGAGGCGCTGCGCCACGGCCGTGCCGCCCGCGCGGCCTGGCAGGCCCTGCCCGGCGAGAACTGGGTGGACCGGTTCGCCGAGGCGGCCGCCACCACCCTGCTCGGGCATCGCAGCGTACTGGCCATCGTGCCGGACCAGCGCGATGTCGATGCCCTGCACGCGGCGATGATCCGGCACTGTGACGCCGACAGCGTGGTGGCTCTGGCCGCGGGCCTGGGGCCCTCGGCACGCTATCGCCGGTGGCTGTCGGTGCTGCGGGGGTCCGCGCGGGTGGTGATCGGCACGCGCAGCGCGGTTTTCGCGCCCGTGCACGAGCTGGGCCTGGTGCTGCTGTGGGACGACGGTGACGACACGCTGTCCGAACCCCGATCACCGTATCCGCACGCCAGGGAGGTGGCCATGTTGCGGGCCCACCAGTTGCGCTGCGCGGCGATGATCGGTGGATTCTCCCGTACGGCGGAAGTGCATGCGCTGGTGCGCAGCGGATGGGCACACGACCTGGTGGCGCCGCGCCCGGTGGTACGGGCTCACGCGCCGCGGGTGGTCGCGCTCGACGACAGCGGCTACGCCGACGAGCGCGACCCCGCAGCGCGGACCGCGCGGCTGCCCTCGATGGCGTTGCAGGCCGCGCGCTCCGCACTGGCCGCCGAGCGCCCGGTGTTGATCCAGGTGCCGCGCCGGGGTTACGTGCCGTCGCTGGCGTGCGGGCGGTGCCGCACCATCGCCCGTTGCCGACACTGCACCGGCCCGCTGTCGCTGACCGGGCCGGTCGGTGACCGCGGAATCGCGGTGTGCCGCTGGTGCGGTCGCGCCGAGGCCGCGCTGCGGTGTGCGCGGTGCGGCTCCGATGCCGTCCGGGCGGCAGTGATCGGTGCCCGCCGCACCGCGGAGGAGTTGGGCCGCACGTTTCCCGGGGTGCCGGTGTTCACCTCGTCGGGGGAGTCGATGCTCTCGACCGTCGACGCCGGCCCTGCGCTGGTGGTCGCCACCCCGGGCGCCGAACCCAGCGCAACGGGCGGTTACGGCGCGGCGCTGCTGCTCGACAGCTGGGCGTTGTTGGGCAGGCAGGACCTGCGCGCCGGTGAGGACACCCTGCGCCGGTGGATGGGGGCGGCGGCGCTGGTGCGTCCGCGCGGGGACGGCGGCACCGTGGCGGTGGTGGCGGAGGCGGCGATCCCCGCCGTACAGGCGCTGATCCGCTGGGATCCGGTGGGCCACGCCGATTCCGAACTGGACGGGCGTGGCGATGTCGGCCTGCCGCCGTGTGTGCACATGGCTGCCCTGGACGGCACCGGCGCGGCGGTCTCGGCGCTGCTGGAGGACGCCCACCTGCCCGAGGACGCCGATGTACTGGGGCCGGTGGAGTTGCCCCCGGGGGTGCGCCGCCCGGCCGGGGCCAAGGATGACGACGACGTGATCCGGATGCTGGTGCGGGTGGGCCGCAACGAAGGTCTGCCGTTGGCCGCCGCGCTGCGCCGGGCCGCCGGGACCCGCAGCGCGAAGAAGGACAACGAGCCGGTCCGGGTGCAGATCGACCCGCTGCACATCGGCTGAGCCGCCGGGCTCAGCCCGCCGAGGCGTCCAGCGCCGGCTTCCTCGATGCCGCGGCGAGCATGTCGACGACGGCGCCGATGTGTGGTTCGCGCACGATGGAATGGTGATCGCAGTCGACAGTCCGGATGTCGAGGTCTCCGGTGAGGATGCGGGGCCACAGGCTCGGGTCGTCCTGGTTGAGATGGCTCAGGATCAACAGCGCGCGCCCGTCCCACGGTTGTGGGCGGTGGAAGAACACCGACATCATCCCGACTTCCTCGGTGGCGAGCGTGCGGCGCTCGTAACCGCCGAAGAACAGGCCGGCCAACGGGAAACGTCGTTGCCGGTCCCACCAGACGCGCCAGTCGGCGTCGACGTTGGAGTGCAACGTCACCTCGGTGTCCGGCCTCTCGCGCTTGGCGTCCTGGGCCACCTTCGGCGGCACCCACGGGTCGAGCATGACCACCATCTCGACGGCGGCGCCCTGACCCTCGAGCAGCCGCGCCACCTCCAGCGCGACGTGGGCCCCCAGCGAATGCCCGATCAGGGTGTACGGCCCCTCCGGTTGGATGCGGCGCACATCGGCGACGTGGCGGCGGGCGGCCCGCCGGACGGAGAAATCGGGAATCGCGCGCCGGCCCAAGCCTTGTGGCTCGAAGGCGTAGACCGCGGTGTCGTCGCCCACGTGTTCGGCCAGCGGTGCGAAGCACAATGCCGACGCGCCGGCGCCGGTGAAGCAGAACAACGGTGTGCCCCGCGTGCTCGCCGACACCGCCCGCAGGGCGACGGTGGTCGGGTTGAGCACCTGCTGTGCCGGCGTCAGATGCCGACCGACGGCGATGCGCGCCGCGAACTGCGCGACAGTGGGGGCGCCGGCCAGATCCGAGGGTTGCAGCGCCAGTCCGTGAGAGTCCTTGAGCGCCACCAACATCTGAGCCACCGACATCGAGTCACCGCCCAGGGCGTAGAAGCTGTCGGACCGGCCCACCGACTCGATGTGCAGCACGTCGGCCCAGATCCGGCTGACCAGCTTCTCGAGGTGTCCGCGTGGCGGATCGAAGAGGGGACGGCACGGTCGCGGCAGGGCGCTGCGGTCGATCTTGCCGCGATCGCCGCGGGGCAGGGCGGGCAGCGTCACGATGTGCGCGGGCACCATCCAGGGGGGCAGATCCCGGTGTAAGCGGGTGCGCAGGTCGGCCACCGCCGGGGTGCGGCTGGTGGTGCTGGGTGCGACATAGGCAGTCAGGGCGGCGGGTAGGCCGCGGTCGGCGACCACCACGGCCTCCCGGATGTCGTCATAGGACAGCAGGGTGACTTCGATCTCGGCGGGCTCGACGAGATAACCGCGGATCTTGACGGTGCTGTCGGCGCGGCCCGACAACACCAGGTTGCCGTCGGCGTCCCAGCGGCCGATATCGCCGCCGGCGTAGGTGGTGGTGCCATCCGGGTTCGCGGTGAACGACGCTGCCGCCGCCGTCGGATCCAGGTAGCCCCCACCCAGATGCCGCGAGCTGATCGAGACCGAGCCGTCATCGCGGACGTCGATCTGCTTGTGCGGTGACGGGATTCCGATGGGAATCACGCCGTGCGGCAGCGGCGACCGCGGATGGATGTCGTGGCTGGCGATGGCGAGCGTCTCGGTGGAGCCGGCCCAGTTGGTCATCACGGCATTGGGTGCGACCTCGCGCGCCAGCCGGATGTGCCGGGCGTGCAGGGGCTCCCCGGTGGCCACGATGCGGGTGATCCCGGCCAGCGTGACGCCCTGGGCCGCGGTGTGCAGGACGTCGATGAACGCCGGTGTGCAGGTGATGATCTCGGCGCCGGACGAGTCGATGCGGGCGAAGGCCTCGCGGCCGGTGTGCTCGCGCGGGTCGACCCCGATGATCTCGGCCCCGCCGAGCAGCGAGCCGATCAGCACGTTGAGTCCGCCGGCGAAACTGATCGGCATGCACAGCGCCACCTTGCGGCCGTCGGCGAGGCCGAAGCGGTGGTTCAGCAGCTGAGCGTCGGCCAGCCACAGACCGTGGGTGTGCCGCACGGCCTTGGGAGTGCCGGTGGAACCCGAGGTGAACTGGATACTCGTCACGTCCGCGATGCCGGGTTCCTCGAGGGGTGCCGCACCCGAGACCGTGCCCCGTCCCGGGGCATCGGTTTCCTGATCGACCCACGAAACGTCGTAACCGTGCTCGCGCAGAATCGTGGCGATGGTCTCGGTCCGGTTGGCCGGTGTGGCCGGGTCCACGGTGACCACGGTGGTCCGCGCGGCGAACAGGCCGAGAATCATCGACACGGTCGCGCCGTCGAGTGAGGCCCTGACCAAGGCTGCCGGGGACGTGAGGTGCTGTGGTCGGGACTCGGCCCAGCGATTCACCGCGGTCTGCAACTCGCCGTAGGTGATGGTCTGTGCAGCCGTGCGCAGCGCCACCTGATCGGCGCGCGCCGTGGTCGTCGCGGCCAGGTGCGCGTTCACCGAGCGGTACTCGATGGGCAGTTCGGGTGGGACGGTGAAGCGGTCGTGGGCGACGGCCGGCTCCGGGCCCGGTGCCGGCGTGGCCGTGTCCCGGGCACGCAGCCGCGACCACAGCCGGGCGAGCGCGGCGCAGATCGCCACCAACGCCGCCACCCACAGCGCCTGCGCCCGCGCCCAGGGCGACGAGCCCGTCGATGCGTCGTCGCGGGTGAAGTCGGACCGGGTCATGATGCGGGCATCCCATCGCGATAGTGGCGAACCCCAGCGACAGTGAAGAGCTCGCGAGAACTTTGGGAAGGGTAACCTAACCATTGATTACCAGCAACCTCGTTGCCGATTCGGACGCCGTCTCGGGTACGCCGACGGACCAGCTGCACATAAGGTGAGGCCCAGGGCTGCAGACGGAGGCACGGCATGGGGTGGTTCTGGCGGATCGCCAGGTGGTCGATCCTGTTGGCGCTCACGGTTTTCGCCGTACTGTGGCCACTGCTGTTCACCGGCCCCTCCTCGCCGGGCACCCTTGCCGAGGATCCGGTGGTGTTCACCGACTACTCGGCCGAGTTCGTCATCGACCGGGACGGCAACCTCGACGCGACGGAGGCCATCGTCGCCGAGTTCCCCGACGACCGGCACGGACTCTTCCGCTACTGGGATGTGGCCAACCAGAACGATTCGCGGGTTCGGCAGGAGCCGGAGAACATCTCGATCACCCTCGACGGCGATCCGGTCAGCTACCAGATGCTGTGGGAGGACGGCGAGCGGTTCCGGGTGGCCAAGATCGGCGATCCCGACCGGTACCTCGACGCCGGAACACACGTGTTCGAGGTCCGTTACACCATCGCCGGTGTGCTGGACCCGTCCCGCACCGGTGCCGGTAAGACATTCGCCACCCGGAACGGAATCCCGGACGTGGCTTCGTCGATCTTCTACTGGAATGTCATCCCGCCGGGGTGGAACAACGTCATCGAACGGGCGCGCATCTCGGTGAGCCTGCCCGGACCGGTGCCCGGGGCGCAGTGCAGTGTGGGACACGGCACCGGCGAGGCGTGCGATCTCCTGGAAGTCGATGGCGACACGGTGTCCGTCCGGGCCGGCGATCTGGCGCCGCGCACCCCCATCACCGTGCGCGCCGGGGTGGAGGTGCCCACTCCGCCGCGCGCCGAGGTGCCGTGGTCCTTTGCCTGGGACCGGGTACTCGGGCGTTCCGAGGCGACGCTGGTGTGGGTGGCCGCGTTCACCGCTGTCGGCGCCGCCCTCGCGGTGGGCCTGTTCCGCATGACGGTGGAGAAGCCCCCCGGTTTCCCGCTGCAGTACGCACCGCCGGAGGGGCTGGGGCCGGTGCAGTTCGAGTACATCCGCATCGAATCGGTGCCCAAGAACGGGCTCACCGCGACGCTGTTCCATCTGGCCGAGCGTGATCTGGTCGAGCTGCACCAGGTCAGCGAGACCAAATGGGCGGTTCACGGCCGGGCCGAACCGGGGGCCTGGGGGTCGGTGGATCCGGTCGGCGTCGCTGTCGGTTCGGCGCTGAAGGTGATGCGACCCGGAACCGAGTTCCACGCCAACGGCACCGAAACCGCCGGAAAGAAACTCTCGAAGGCCAAGAAGGACATGGCCGATGCCGTCGAGAAGTGGGCCTTCGAGAACGGGCTGCTGGTGAAGCGCCGCGGTGAGCTGTGGGTGCGTGCCGCCAACGCGCTGGCCCTGCTCCTAGCGGTCATGGCAGGCCTGCGCTGGGGGTTCGCCGGCACGGTCTGGGTGGTGCCGTTCGCGGTGGTCTTCGTGCTGACCGCACGATCGTGGCGGGCCGGCGTTGGGAGCCGGCGCACCCCGGCGGGGCGCGAACTGTGGTCGCGGGCAGGCGGATTCCACCGTATGCTGGCCACCGATTCGGCCGAGGCGCGTTTCGACTTCGGTGCTCGCCAGGATCTCTACTCCGCCTACGTTCCCTACGCGGTGGCCGCGGGTGTCGCGGCGCTGTGGGCGCAGAAGTATCAGGCGACCACCGGAGTGCCTGCGCCGCAACCGAACTGGTACTACACCGCCGGCGGGCATCAGACACTGGTCGGCAGCTCGGGCCCGGATTTCGACAGTTTCGAATCAGCGCTGTCCTCCTCGATCAGCGCCTACACCGCATCGCAGTCCTCGAGCAGCAGTGGCGGCGGCAGCAGCAGTGGTGGCGGTGGCGGTGGTGGGGGCGGCGGAGGAGGAGGCGGTTCATGGTGACGCTGGTGCTGGTCCTGGTGCTGGTGATAGCAGTGGCGGTGCTGGTCGTGTTCGTGACCGGCTACAACAAACTGCGCGCGGCCGACGTCCGCGTCGCGGAGGCCCTGGGCGGTATCGATGTCGAACTCACCCGCCGGGCCTCGCTGATTCCGAGTCTGGTGCACACCGTGCAGTCGTTCGCCGCACACGAGCAGGGGATCCTCGAGCGGGTCACGGTGGCGCGGGCGGCGCTGGATTCGTCGGTGCACGGACCGTCGGTGGCCCAGCGCAGCGCTGCCGAACAGCAGTTGGACGCCGCGCTGGGGCAGGTGCTGGCGCTCGGGCAGTCGTATCCGCAGCTGAACTCGTCGAACAACTTCCTGGACCTGCAACGCAACCTCACCGACACCGAGAACAAGCTGGCTTTCGCGCGGCAGTACTACAACGATGCGGTGGCGACGGTGAACAAGCTGGTCAGCACCATCCCGTGGATGTACGTCGCCGGCCGGGCGGGCGTCTCCGAGCGCGAGTACTACCAGACGCCCCGGTAGGGGACGGCCGTCACCGTCTCTAGACTGGCTCGGTGCGTCTCGTGTTCGCCGGTACCCCGGAGCCCGCCCTGCCGTCGCTGCAGCGGCTGATCGACTCGCCGCGCCACGACCTGGTGGCGGTGTTGACCCGTCCCGACGCGGTGTCCGGGCGGCGCGGCAAGCCCACGCCGTCGCCGGTGGCGCAGCTGGCCGCCGACCACGGCATCCCGGTGCTGCGGCCGGCCAAACCCAACGCGCCGGAGTTCGTCGCCGAACTGGCCGAGCTCGAACCCGAATGCTGCCCGGTGGTGGCCTTCGGCGCGCTGCTGGGAGCCGATCTGCTGGCGACACCTGCGCGCGGCTGGGTCAACCTGCATTTCTCTTTGCTGCCCGCCTGGCGTGGAGCCGCGCCGGTACAGGCCGCGATCGCCGCCGGTGACGAACTGACCGGGGCCAGCACCTTCCAGATCGAGCCCAGCCTGGACTCGGGCCCGCTCTACGGGACGGTCACCGAACCCGTCAAACCCACCGATACCTCCGGCGATCTGCTTGCCCGCCTTGCCATTTCGGGTGCCGCACTGTTGGAGTCGACGCTGGACGGCATTGCCGAGGGAATCCTGCGACCGGTGCCTCAACCCGCCGAAGGGGTGAGCTTCGCCCCGAAGGTCACCGTCGAAAGTGCCCGGGTGCGTTGGGATCTGCCGGCACACGTGGTGGACCGCAGGATCCGCGCGGTGACTCCCAAACCCGGTGCCTGGACCATGATCGCCGACACCCGGATCCGCGTCGGGCCCGTCACGCCGATCGACGACGACCCGGGCCTGGCGCCCGGTCAATTGCAGGTGCAGCGACGTCAGGTGCTGGTGGGTACCGCATCGGGGCCCGTGGCCCTCGGAACCGTCCAGCCGCCGGGCAAAAAACCGATGAATGCCACCGACTGGGCGCGCGGCGCCCGTCTCGACGAGACGGCCCGGGCATCATGAGCGCGCGACCGCCGCAGCGCGCTAAACGCAGCGGGCCGCCGAAACGGCCGAACCGCACCCCGCTGGATCCGGCGCGCCGGGCCGCCTTCGACGTTCTGCGGGCGGTGTCGGACAACGATGCCTACGCCAACCTGGCGCTGCCCGCGCTTCTACGGGACCGGTCGATCACCGGCCGCGATGCGGCCTTCGCCACCGAACTGACCTACGGCACCTGCCGTACCCGGGGACTGCTGGACGCCGTGATCAGTTCGGCCGCCGGCCGCCCGATCACCCAGATCGATCCGGTGCTGCTGGATCTGTTGCGGTTGGGTACCTACCAGCTGTTGCGCACCCGGGTCGAACCACACGCGGCCGTGGCCACCACGGTGGATCAGGCGGGGATCGAATTCGACAATGCCAGAGCCGGATTCGTCAACGGTGTGTTGCGCACCGTGACCACCCGTGACGAGCAGGGCTGGGTGAACGAACTGGCTCCGCCGGCCGCGACGGATCCGGTGGGGCGGCTGGCCTTCACCCACGCCCACCCGCGCTGGATCGCGCAGGCTTTCGTGGACGCACTCGGGACACGGGCAGGCGAACTGGAGCAGCTGCTGCGCAGCGACGACGAACGACCGGTGGTGCATCTGGCCGCACGACCGGGAGAGCTGACCGCAGCGGAACTGGCGGACGCGACCGGCGGTCAGGCCGGGCGCTTTTCGCCGTATGCGGTGTATCTGTCCGGGGGTGATCCCGGCAGCCTCGCATCCGTGCGTGACGGCCATGCCCTGGTGCAGGACGAGGGCAGCCAACTGGTGGCCCGGGCGTTGACGTTGGCACCGCTGGAGGGGCCGGACCAGGGGCGGTGGCTGGATCTGTGTTCGGGCCCCGGCGGCAAGACCGCGATGATCGCGTCGCTGGCACCCGAGGGTGCCGTGGTGACCGCGGTCGAACCCGCCGAGCGCCGTGCTGATCTGGTGGAGCAGAACACGGCGGGGCTGCCGGTGCAGGTGGTGCGCCGCGACGGGCGTGACAGCGGGCTGGAGCCGGGCTTCGATCGGGTTCTGGTGGACGCGCCCTGTACCGGCCTGGGGGCGCTGCGGCGCCGTCCCGAAGCGCGGTGGCGCCGCACCCCTTCAGACGTGCCGGCGTTGACGAAGCTGCAACGCGAACTGCTGGCCGCCGCGATCGCACTGACCCGGCCGGGCGGAGTGATCCTGTACGCCACCTGTTCACCGCACCTGGCCGAGACGGCCGGGGTGGTGGCCGACGCGCTGCGGCGTCATCCGGTGACGGCGCTGGACACCCGGCCGCTGTTCACCCCCGTCGACGATCTCGGTGACGGCCCCCACGTGCAGCTGTGGCCGCACCGGCAGGGCACCGACGCAATGTTCGCCGCTGCGCTGCGCAAGGGCCTTTAAGGTGGGCTCCATGCGTTCGTCCTCGGAGCCGCTCATCGCGCCGTCCATCCTGTCCGCTGATTTCGCTCGCCTCGCCGATGAACTGACGGCCATCAAGGGTGCCGACTGGGTGCACGTGGATGTGATGGACGGTCACTTCGTGCCCAACCTGACCCTGGGACTGCCGGTGGTGGAAAGCCTGCTCAAGGCCACCGACATCCCGATGGACTGTCATCTGATGATCGACGATCCCGGTCGCTGGGCGCCGCCGTACGCCGAAGCCGGGGCCTACAACGTGACCTTCCACGCCGAGGCCACCGATGATCCCGTAGCTGTGGCACGGGACATCCGCGCCGCCGGCGCCAAGGCCGGGCTGTCGGTGAAACCGAACACCCCGCTGGAGCCGTACCTGGAGATCCTGCGTGACTTCGACACGCTGCTGGTGATGTCGGTGGAACCCGGCTTCGGCGGGCAGAGCTTCATCCCCGACGTGCTCGACAAGGTCCGCACCGCACGCCGGCTGGTCGATTCCGGCGAGCTGACGGTGCTCGTCGAGATCGACGGCGGTATCAACGCCGACACCATCGAGATGGCCGCCGAGGCCGGTGTCGACTGCTTTGTCGCCGGATCGGCGGTCTACGGTGCCGAGGACCCCGCGGCGGCGGTGGCAGCCCTGCGTCGCTCCGCGGGTGCCGCCTCGCCTGCGCGATGACGCCGGAGGCCGCGATGCGCCTGGCCATCGAGCAGGCGGAGCTGGTCAAAGGCACGACCTACCCCAACCCTCCGGTGGGGGCGGTGATCCTGGACCGCGACGGCGAAGTGGCCGGGGTCGGGGGCACCGAAGCGGTGGGCGGGGCTCATGCCGAGGTGGTGGCGTTGCGGGCGGCCGGGCAGCGGGCCGCCGGAGGCACCGCGGTGGTGACCCTCGAGCCCTGCAATCACCACGGCCGGACCCCGCCCTGTGTGGATGCGCTTCTGGCGGCGGAGGTTTCGGCGGTGGTGTACGCCGTGTCCGATCCGAACCCGGTGGCCGCCGGGGGCGCCGACCGATTGCGCAGTCATGGTGTCGACGTGCAGACGGGCCTGGACGCCGACGCGGTGTCGGGCGGCCCGCTGCGCGAGTGGCTGCACCGGCAACGCACCGGCCGACCACACCTCACCTGGAAATACGCTGCGAGCATCGACGGCCGCAGCGCGGCTGCCGACGGCTCCAGCCAGTGGATCACCGGAGAGACCGCGCGCGCCGATGTGCACCGGCGGCGGGCACACGCCGACGCGATCGTGGTCGGCACCGGAACCGTGCTGGCCGACGATCCGACGCTGACGGCGCGGCTACCCGACGGATCGCTGGCCGGGCATCAGCCGTTGCGGGTGGTGGTCGGTGAACGGGAGATCTCGTCGGAGGCCAACGTGCTCAACGACGACTCGCACACCATGGTCATCCGCACCCACGACCCGAATGAGGTGCTCAAGGCGCTGTCGGACCGGACCGACGTCATGCTCGAAGGCGGTCCCACGCTGGCCGGTGCGTTCCTGCGGGCCGGTCTGGTGGATCGGATCCTGGCGTATGTCGCCCCGATCCTGTTGGGCGGGCCGATCACCGCCGTCGGTGATGTCGGAGTGCCCTCCATCGGGCGGGCCCGGCGCTGGCAGTTCGACGGGGTGAGCGCGATGGGCGCCGACCTGTTGATCTCCCTGGTGCCGGAGGCCTGATCGCGCCCCGCCGGGCGTGACACTATGGACGGGTGACGTGGTTCCGGCGGGTGATGACCGTCCTCGGCGCAGTGTGCCTGGTGGTGGGTATTGCCGGAATCACAGCACATTTCATCGATCCGGTGAGCACCACAGCGACGATCATCGCCTCGTTCACCCCGTTGGCCGTCGTGTCGGCGGTGGTCGCCGGTGTGCTGTTCGCGGCCTCGCGCCGCTGGATCGCGGCCGCACTGACGCTGGTGGTCACCGGGGTGGGTGTCTGGTCTCAGATGCCGCTGTATCGCGCGGAGGCGGCCACGGGCGACTCCGCGGCCGATGACCTGAGGGTGATGCAGGCGAATATCATGCTGGGACAGGCCGATCCGGACGCTCTGGTCGATACGGTCCGGACCGAGCACGTGGATGTACTGACCGTGATCGAACTCACCCGCGGAGCTTTGTCGCGTCTGGACGCCGCGGGTCTGCGCGACGTACTGCCGTACGCGGTGACCTTCCCCCGGGGCGGTGGTGGGGGAGCGGGTATCTACTCGCGCTACCCACTGGCCAATGCCGAATCGCTACCGGGTCTCGAATTGCACAATGTGCGTGCCGAACTCAGCATGCCGGGCCACGAGCCCATCGCGATGTACGCGCTGCACCCGGTTCCCCCGTACCCGGAACCCGCGTGGCGCTGGGCCACCGATCTCGAGCGGTTGCGCACCTTTCTGGCCGCCGACCCGCGGACACTGGTGATCGGTGCGGATTTCAACTCGACGTTCGATCACAAGCGTTTTCGTGATCTTCTCGCCGGATCCGGCGCGGCGGGGACGCCGGGCCTGCTGGATGCCGCCGAGTACGTGGGGGCCGGGATCGTCGCCACTTATCCGGCGAATCGCCGCATTCCGGCGGTGCTGGCCATCGATCGCATCCTGACCCGCGGGGCCACCCCGGTCTCGTTCCGCCGCACCGACATTCCGGGATCGGATCACTACGGCGTGATCGGCGACATCCGCTTCACCTGAGCACTGCCCGCGTCGCGGATCAGCCGGGCCACGTCGGCGACGAAGGGTTCGCGGATCAGGGAGTGGTGATCACCCGGCACCCGCGTCACCTGCAGTTCACCGGTCAGGATGTGCGCCCACAACCGGGGGTCGTCCTGGTTGAGATGGCTCAGCATCAGCAGGGTCCGGCCCGCCCACGGTGCGGGGCGGTGCATGAGCCCGACCCGGACACCGACTTCTTCGAGGGCCTTGGCCTGCGCCTCGCGCTCGAACTGAACGATGCCGGCCAACGGCACCCGCAGCCGTCGCGCCCAGAGCTCACCTCCACGCAACGGGGGTGCATCGAGGGTCAAGGTGGCGTCGGGCAGCCGGCGGCGCACCTCGCGTACCGCGCCCGGGGGCAGGAACGGATCGAGCAGCGCGACGAGTTCGACGGTCTCACCCTCACTTTCGAGCCGGCGTGCCACCTCCAGCGCGATGAACCCGCCGAGGGAATGGCCGATCAGCGTGTACGGGCCGTGTGGCTGGAGCCGGCGCAGATCCTTGAGGTGTCGACGCGCGGCCCGGACGATCGTCCAGTCCGGAACGCCCCGGTTTTCCAGGCCATGGGGTTGGAACGCATAGATGGCTCGGTCCGGTTCGGTGTGACCGGCCAGGGACGTGAACGTCAGCGCCGACGCGCCGGCGCCGGCGAAACAGAACCAGGGCGGGGTGGTGGTCGAAACCGCCGGTACCCGTAGCGCGACCGTGGTCGACGCCAAGCTGCGCGCCGGCAGCCGATCCGATTGCAGCCGCGCCGAGACGGTGGCGGTGAACTCGGCGACGGTGGGTGCGCCGGCGAGGTCGGCCTGGGTGAACATGACGCCGAGGTGATCCTTGATCCGGACCAGGATCTGCGCCACCGTCAGCGAGTCTCCACCGAGTTCGTAGAAGGTCTCGGTGCGACCCACCTCGTCGAGGGCCAGTGCCTGGGCCCAGATGGCGGCCACGGTGCTCTCGAGGCCGGGCAGTGGCGGAACAATCTCTGCTCGAACGGGTTTCGGCAGCGCCATCCTGTCGACCTTGCCTCGTTCGGTGCGCGGCAGCGCCGCCATGATGACGATGTGCGCCGGCACCATCCACGCCGGCAGATCCTGGTGCAGCCGGGTGCGGATCTCGGCCACCGACGGTGTACGCGCTCCGACGGCCGGCGCCACGTAGGCGTTGAGCACCTGATCGCCGGAACCTGACCCGGCTGCGCGTGCGACCACCACGGTCTCCCGGATGTCGGGGTGACGCGACAGGGCGCTCTCGATCTCGGCGGGCTCCACCAGGTACCCGCGGATCTTCACGGCCGTGTCGGCCCGGCCGCGCAGGACGAGGTTTCCCTCCGCGTCCCACCTGCCGATGTCGTTCGTGACGAAACTTCGCTCGTGGCCGTGGTGTTCGAATCGGGTGGTGGCGGATCCGGCGTCGAGGTAACCCCATGCCACGTACGGTGAGGTCACGGTGACCAGGCCGTCGGCGTCCAGGCTGATTCGCTTGTGCGGCGCCGGTTTTCCGGCGGGGATCGGTCCATCGGGAACGGGGTCGCCGGGGCGGACGTCGAACGTCGCGATCGCGAGGGTCTCCGAAGAGCCGACCCAGTTGGTGAAGGTGGCGGCCGGCGCGATGCGGCGGGCGGCGTGCACGCCACCGGCCTGGACGGCTTCGCCGGTGGTCACCACCCGCCGTACCTGCGGCAGTGTGCGACCCTGCGCCGCGTCGCTGACGCTCTGCACGAAGGTCGGGGTGCAGACCACCACGTCGGCGCCGGTGGCGTCGAGGTGATCGAATGCCTGTCCGGCAGTCAGGTCGCGGGGGTCGAAGGCGATCACCTCAGCGCCGCACAGCAGTGACCCGAGCAGGATGTTGAGCCCGGCGGCGAAGCTGATCGGCATGCAGACCGCCACCCGGGTGCCGACACCGATGCCGAATTCCGAGCCGAACAACTGGGCGTCGGCCAACCACATTCCGTGAGTGTGCAACACCGCCTTCGGGACACCGGTCGATCCCGAGGTGATCTGCACACTGCTGATGGTGTGGACGCCTCTACCCGATGTGTCGCAGGGCTGGACCCGCGCTGCCGGCTCGGCCGTGGGCCAGATCGCGCAGGCGGAGTCCAGGGCAACGGCTTTCGACTGGTCGGCCGCGTCGGTGATGAGGGCCGCGATGCGGTACCCATTGCCCTGCAGCGCTTCTATCACGCGGTCGGTTCGGCCCGGCGGCAGCGCCGGGTCCAGGGGCACGAGAACCCGGCCTGCGCTGAACATTCCCAGTACCGCGGCCACCGATCGGAGGGTGAAACCGGCCTGCATGAGTACCACCGCGCGGCTGTCGCGCAGTCGTTCGGCGGCCGGCGCCGTTAGCGCCCACTCTTCGGCGGCGGAGGCGAGTTCGCGGTAGGTGACCCGTCCGTCGAGCGTGTGCAGCGCCACCCGTTCGCCGTGTTCGCGGGCGACGTCGGCGAACGCCGCGGGCACCGTCGATTCGTCCGGGATGGTGAAGGATGCAGCGGGTTGCGCGGAACACGAGGACATGGGCGGCTTTTCACTCACGGGAGGAGGGGACGGGGCGGGGGACAGGCTGTTGTGACGCCGGACGCGGCGCAACAACCGGGCGACGGGAACGGCGATGATCAGGGTCGAGATCAGTTCGGCGGTCAAGTAGGTGTAACCGACGCCGTTGATGCCGAATCGGGGGGTGGTCAGCCACACCCCGAGGACAACGACGGTCCCGACAATCAGCTGCACGCCCACGGCCAAGCGGAGGCGGCGTTGCAGGCGGGCCAGCGCGGTGTAGATGGTCAGCAGTGCCACCGACGGCAGCGTCAGCGCCATCAACCGGATGAGGTCGGTGCCTTCGGCGGCATAGTCGGGGCCCATGATGCCGAGTACCAGCGGCGCGCCGACCAACAGCACCACTGCACCGGCGACCGCCGCACCTGCACTCATCAGCGCGAATCGTGTGGTGGCCGAACGCAAATCGGTTCCCGGCGTCGAAGCGGTGGCAATGAACGGAGCCGCCGTGGCACCGATCAGTACACCGACGGTGTTCACCACGAGCCAGCACATCGAGAAGTAGGCATTGGTCTCGGTGCCGAGCATCCCGACGATGATGAGGGGGACAAGCAAGGGCACCACGATGCCGACCGCGCTGATGGCGTACGAGCTGGCGAAGAACTGGAGAAGTTCGCGTCGTTGCGGCAGTGCCGGTGGCCCTGTCCGCCTGAGGGTTTCGGGCCTGATCACCCCGACGGCGAACCAGGCCGAGATCACCGCGGCAGGACACACCCAGGCCCAGACAATCGCCGAACCCGTGGCCAGCGGTATCAACGCGGCCACCGCGACGAGCTTGCACACCGATTGTGTGACGTTCTTGACGGCGATGGAACGGGCCCGGCCCAGCCCGATGAGCACCTGATCCTGGATGGCGTAGATGGCCAGCACGGCGACGAAGCCGGGGAACAGCACCGCTTCCGCCGAACCGGTGAAGAGCTGTTCACGCGGTCCCACCGCCAGGAACACCGCGCCGAAAGTCAATGCCGCGCCGATCACCACCAGCATTCCCCAGCGCACGTAGCGGCGGCCGTGTGCACCAGAGACCGGAAGGAACCGTTCGTACAAGCTGCCCAGGCTCAGATTGGCCAGGATCGCCACCAGCGTGGCCGACGAGATGATGGCCGATGCCCGGCCCACTTCCGCGGCGCTGTAGCCACGGGCGGCCAAGGCCCAGAACACAAAGCCCAGGGCGCCGGTGGCGATGCTGGACGTCATCACGGCCATGATGTCGATGCCCAGAGCGGCTTGCCGCCGGGGTGCCGAGTCAGCCATGGTGAGCAAAGTAGGTGCGTCTTGCCGGAGTTGCGCGGCGCGGAGCGCTGTGACGCCCACTGCGCCATGGTGCACCGCCGCGGCGCGCAGTCGGCGCGCCGAGCTTCGGCGAGCGGGCCCGGCGCCGGTGTGGGCCACCCGACAGCGCATATCCTCGACTTTCCGGTAAAGCAACAACTTTGGATGAAACCCTGCCACAGGCGTGGACCGCGGGGTGCGCTACATCCTGTGACATGCATCATGTGACAGCGCGCTTTTCTGAGGCTATCCTAACTGCGAAGTCCACATCGCGCACATCAGCGCTGTCATCGCCAGAGCTACTGGCAGCAAAATCTCCCGAACCGCGCGCGAGTTACCCGAAGGTGTCTGATCACGTGGTCGAAGCTGTTCCCGGTCCGAGGCGGATCGATCGGTCGGGTCGGAGCCCCCGGCCCACTGTGAGCGTCATCGTCCCCACCCGCAATGAAGCCCGCAATCTCCCGTTCGTGGCGAGCCGAATGCCGGCGGTCGACGAGATCATCGTTGTGGACGGACATTCCCACGACGACACGCTCGCAGTGGCGCGGGCGCTGTGGCCCGAGGCGATCCTCCTCGAACAAACCCGACACGGGAAAGGTAATGCTCTGGCGTGCGGTTTCGAACGCGCCAGCGGTGAAGTCATCGTGATGCTCGATGCCGATGGCTCCACTGATCCCGCCGAGATCCCGCTGTTCGTCCGGGCTTTGATGGAGGGAGCCGACCTGGCGAAGGGAAGCCGATTCGTTCACGGCGGCGGGAGTTCCGACCTCACCCGGGTGCGCCGCGCGGGGAATCTGGGCCTGAACTGGTTGGTGAACAAGGTGTTCGGCACCCGCTTCACCGATCTGTGTTACGGATACAACGCGTTCTGGCGCAGCGCCGTACCTTGTCTGCGCCTGCCGTCGACCTCGTTGAGCGGCGCACAGTGGGGTGACGGCTTCGAAATCGAGACGCTGATCAACGTGCGGATCGCTCGCGCGGGGCTGACGATCAGCGAGGTCGGCAGCTTCGAACGGGACCGGATCTTCGGTAGCAGCAATCTCAATGCCGTGACCGACGGTCTGCGGGTGCTGCGCACCATCGGCACCGAATGGATGCAGCACAGGGCTTGCGGGCCGGCCACCGCAGCTGAGCGCGAAAACGCCCGGCGCGCCGGTTAATTGCCGTTCCACTCCGATCCCGCGATGACGGAGTGACCCGGTTTCGCCCGTCGTTCCTCGGCCGCGCCCGACCCCGGGTGGTAGAACACCACGGTTTCACCGTCGCGGTGGATCTCCTCCCAGTCCCGCCCGCCGGCCAGGAACTGCTGGAACCGCGGCAACGCATCCTGTGGGTACTCGTTGTAGTACTCGACCGCCTTGCGCGACTGCTCGCTGAAGAGCACGTAGGTGGGGAACTGGTGGTTCTCCACGGCCCACTGGAAAGCACCCAGCTGATCAGGGGTCGGAAAGGTCGCCTTTTCCCCCGTCAGGTCATGGCTCAACGGCTGGTCGAAATACGGATCCTCCAGGGTCAACATGGCGTAATCGTCGTTGACCCGGGTCGGCATGCCGCCCGGATGCATCATGATCACCCGCGTACCCGGCTCGATGTCGGTGGTCAGTTGCTCCATGTAGCTGACCTGGGCCCGGGTCTCGATGATCATCGGCCACAGGGCGACATAGGCGTGCAGACCGGCGACGGCGCAGATCGTCATCCAGCACCACACCGCGGCGCGGCGCAGCCGTGGCCGTGCCGCCGCGGCGAACCCGCTGATGCCGGACATCAGTGCCGGGGCGATCAGCAGACCGCAGCCGAGCAGCCCGTAGAGGAAGACCCGGAAGATCGCTTCGCCGCCGTAACTCTGGCCCAGCAGCAGGGCCAGCGGAGAGAAGGCCAGCAGTGCCGCGGCGAGCGCCGGTTGTTTGCGTCGGCGTAGCCACAACGCGCTGGCCAACGCCGAGGCCAGCACCAGTACCGAGATGCCGCGGCACACACCGGAGGTGAGGAATTTCTCGACGCTGCTGCCCGCGACCTCGAAATTGCTGGTCGCGTTGCTCACCGGGCTGCCGCCGGACAGGATGCCGTACGGTGCCACCGCGGCGAAGTTCAACGCGAGGTACGTTCCCGCGATGATGATCATGACGCCGACTGCCCACCACGGGCGGGCCCGCTTGGTGAGTACCAACAATGACGCTGTGAGGAGCAGCCAGAACGGGGTCAGCTGATGGCTGGGCACCATTGCCGCGAACGGAACGATGGCCAGGATGCCGGCACTACGGCTGGCGGTCGAGGCCAGGAGCAACACCAGCAGCCCGTAGGCCAGGATCAGCGTCCACGCCTGGGGCGAAAAGTAGTCCTGGCCAACCCAGTTGACGATTTCCACCACATAGCAGGCGACCAGCGCGCTGCGCCGGCTGTATTTGAGCACCCGGGCGGCGGAGAAGACCGTCAATGCGATCAGGATGTGGACCACCGGAGCGAACAGGTGCGCCATCGTGATCGGTGACAGCCCGGTGACATCGCAGAACCACGCCGAGAAGACGAAGAACGCCGGCCACTGGGCGTAGATGTCGGTGCCGTTGGGCTGAATCAGACCATGGACCAGGATGTAGTCGACGACTGCGATGTGCTTGTAGGTCCAGTCGTAGAGCGGCATCTCGGTGGCCAGCGCGGTGGTCAGTCGCGAGATGACGATGGCCGCACCGAGAGCGCCCGCGGCGGCAACCAGCTGCCGGCGCCGGATGGCGATCAGGAATGCCGCGGTGCACACCGCGATCGCGACCGCCAGCGCGGGACCGCTGCCCGAGAACAGCAGTCCCATGTTGTTGGCATCCACGCCCGGTAGCCAGGGCAGGCTGACCGCCCAGATGGCCAGCGCGGCAACGGTGAGGAGCACCGCAGGCCCGCGTACCCCGGCGCGCCACTGCGCCGTCATGAGCGTCGTGCGCTGGGCACGAAGGGATTTCGTGGTGGGCCAGGAGTTCTTGGTATACCACAGCACGGAACTGGCTGTGACGGCCAGAGTTCCGATGACCAGGATGCCGAAGGGATTCCAGCGATACGACCACATCGCCCCGATGGTGGCGATGGTCATGATCGACATACCGAGCACCGGCAGCGTGGACAGCCGGGCGCGCACCGGGATGTCGACCCAGGTGAGCACCGCGGCACCCGGACCGAGGGCGATGAAGGCGATGACGAACAGAGCTCGCACCGGCGACGGCAGCGGTAGCAGTGCCAGGTAGCCGGCCAGGGCGCCCATGGCGGCGAGATCGGCGGGGCGGGTGGTCCGGCGGAACGTCCGCGGTACCGGTAGCGGTACCTGCGGTTGCGGTTGGGCCGGCACGGAATCGCCGCCCGGGGTCTCGGAGGTCATCGTCGGCGCCGCCATCACGGCTCCAACATCGGTGCGGGCCTGCGCCCCTGACGGCGCCCGCGCCACAATGCCAGCGGCCCGCCGAGGACACTGAGCACCTCTTTGCGGCCGACGTGTTTGGGGATCTCGTCACCGAACGTGCGCGACGGCGCCGCGATGGCACCGTAGTCGGCGCCGAACTTCACCGCGGAGCGCAGCCGGTGCCGGATGACCGACACCGCCCTGCGGCGATGCTCCCGGGTGAGGAACACCTTGGTGAGCCATGCTCCCAGGCCGAGCCCGTACCCGCGAGCCTGCTCCAGCAGTGCCGCGCTGTCGCAGCGATGCCGGTGCCAGACGATGGCAGCCGGGTCGTTGACCAGGGTGTCGCCGGCCGCGATCACCCGGAAGAACAGGTCGAGGTCCTCGCCCCCGCAGGTCGGCGTGCCGACTCCGAGTGCCTCGTCGAAGCCGCCGAGTTCGATGATGCGGCTGCGTTTCACCGCGAAGTTCGCACCGGTGCCGAATCGGCCCACCTGGAACGGGAACAACGGCATGTCGTCGGGTGGATCGGTGAGCGAGTAGCTCCGCGGCCGCAACGTGCCGGCCCAGGAGACCCGTTGATCGAAGTAACCCTGGGCCGCGGTGCGCAATTCACCGCTGGGCACCAGTCCGCACACGCACGTCACCTCATCACCCCGGGCGAACCCACGGGCCAGCCCTTCGAGCCAGCGGCGGTCGACCACCACGTCGTCGTCGGTGAAGGCGACGATCTCGTGGCGCGCCGCACGCAGCCCGGTGTTCCGGGCATTCGACAGACCCGGAGTGGGTTCCAGGACGCGGCGGATCCTGTCGTCGCCGATGGCGGCCACCACCCGCTCGGTGGCATCGGTTGCCGGGGCGTTGTCCACGACCACCACCTCGAAGTGCTGATAGGTGAGCTCCCGGATCGAGGCGAGCGCGCGGGCCAGGTGCTCGGGCCGGTCCCTGGTGCACAGCACGATCGAGATGGGCTGCTGCACAACACGCTCCGGCGCCGCGCCGCCGGCCGCGGCGGGCAGCGGCAGGGTGACTGTGCCGTCGACGATCTCGGTGTCGATGAACTGCACCGGGTCGAGACCGTTGCGCACCAGCACCCGGGCCCGGTGATAACCGTCGGCCTCCAGCGCAGTGATGGTGATGGTACCCGCCGAGGCCGCCGAGTCGTCGATGTCGAGCATCGAAACCCACTGAGCGCCAGCCCAGTTGGGTGGTTCGATGAGCGGCATCGCGGGCGGGATCGCACGTGTGGTTGTCATAGGCTGCGCACTCTCACCCAGTCGATCAGCATCGTGGACGGATTCGGGGTCGACGCGTCCGGCGGGCCCGGCCAGTTCCCGCCGACCGCCAGGTTCAGCAGCAGATGGAACGGCTGGTCGAACACCCATCGCGCACCCTCCCGGAGGTCAGCGGGAGTGACGGTCAACAGCGTGAGCCCGTCGATACCGGTGACGATCCGCCCGGGCGTGCGTTCCACCCAGTAGGTGTGGAACTCTCCGGCCAGCGGGAACGGCGCGGGCCCGGCGGCCGAAGTTTCGGCCCCGCGCGCCGAGCCGTCCCGGGGTGCGTGCACACCGGTGTGATAGTCCGCGGCGTCGTTGAGTGTCTCGATCACGTCGATCTCGCCGCTCTCCGGCCAGCCGACGGTGTCGATGTTCGAGCCCAGCAGCCAGAAGGCCGGATGCAGGCCGCGGCCCGCGGGCAGCGCGATCCTGGCCTCGGCCCGTCCGAAGGTGAACGAGAACGAGTCCGCCGTGGTGATCCGGGCCGACGTGATGGTGCCGTCCGGCGCGGTGTGCGCCGCCAGCACCAGGTTGCCGCGGCCGTCCTGCCGGACACTGGCCGGGTCCGCGGTGTAGATCTGCGCCTCGTTGTTGCCCCAGCCGCCGCCACCCGTGGCCGCGCGCCAGGGCCCGCCCGGTGGAGCGCCTTCGGGACCGTCGAATTCACTGGACAGGATCAGGCCCGGATCCGGCGCGGGTGGTTCGGCGTAGCTGACGAAATCGGGCCCGGAGCACCCCGTGGCGAACACCGTCACGGCGGCGAGGGTGATCGCCGCGGCACGAGCAGCGCAGCGGCGCATCACACGGACACCCGGTGGCGAGCGCCGGAATCGCGGGAGTCGGCGGCCGCCGGACGGGCGCGTGTGGTCAGGCCGAGCACGACGATCGCTGACAGGATTGCGTACACCGCAAGACGCTGCGTGCCTCCGGGGCCCAGCAATGTGGTCAGGCTGCCGAGATAGCTGAAGTAGCCGACCATCGCCACGACACCCGCTGCCACCGCGTACCACTTCGCCGCGGCAGCCAGATGCGTCGAGGCGCTGACCCCGGCGAGGAACACGCCCACCGCGCCGAGCGCGAGAAACACGTTGACCGCGGTGACGTGCCAGTCGTAGTCAACCCGTTGGGTGATCACGCCGGACAGTGCGAGGCCGACCCCGCCGCCGATCAGCAGTAGCGCCTGGGGCGCGGCGATCAGGCGGTTGACCTGCCAGGAGAGCACCACGATCACGATGGCGAGCCCACTGAGGACGCATCCGGCGTTGAAGGCCGGGTACAGCGCGCTGCACGGCCAGTTGCCGCCCGGGCCGCAGAAGGGTAGGCCCAGCAGCCCGAATCCGTCGGCGCGGTAGCTGTAGAGCCCGCGCCAGGTGGCGGCAACCACCCATTCGGCTGCGAAGTACAGCAGGATCACCAGCGATGCGTACCGCGGGATGCGCGGGCGCTGCAGACCCGAGGTGGTGGACGTCATCAGGCGGTGACCTTCCTGCTGCGGAGCTGTCGCACCGTGCCGGACGTGAAGCCGAAGGCGGTGACGGTGAAGCCCGCGATCAATGCAAGGGCGCGAAGAGGATTGGTGCGCGAGTGCCACAGGCCCGATGTCAGGATCCGGGTGGTGTAGTCACGCTCACTGGACAGGGCGAGCTGATGGCCGCTGATCCGGGACAGCACCGCCTTGGACGCGCCCTCGTGGAAGCAGCGGCGGACGAAGTAGGTGAATGTCATCCGGGCCGCCGGAATGTGATGTGCGACACGAAAAGTGGTGTCGCGCACGATCTCGAGGTGGGGGAACCGCTGGCGCAGCGACACCCCCATGAGAGTTTCCTCACAACCGACCGGCAAGGTGCCCACCCGGCCCAGTTCCGGTGAGAAACCGTTGATCTCGGTGAGTGCATCGCGGCGTACCGCCATGGCGGCGCCGATCGGGTTGCGGATGGCCTGACCGTGGCCGGGAAGGCCGCGGTAGTCGCACCCCACCACCCAGCCGAACTCGCGCGGGAACCAACTCGGTGCCTCTCCTGTCTGCCACTGGGCCTCCACGGCGCCCCCGACTGCCACCACGCCGCCGCCGCCGAACACCTCTCGTACCCGTTCCAGCGAATTTTCATGCAGTACGGCGTCGTCGTCGAGAAACACCACCACGTCCCCGGAGGCCAAGTGCAGACCGGTGTTGCGGGCGCCCGACAGGCCCTGCTCGAACTGATTGGGCACGACGGTGACGCGGCGAGCGAGTGTGTCGTTGAGGTCGTGATGCAGCGAAGGATTATTGTCGACGACGACAATCAGGTCCTCATTCGGAAGAAGCTGCTCAAGTGCTGATTGGGCGGCAGCCACGGTCTGGCGGAGTCGTTGGTCGGTAAAACAGCAAATGACCACGGTCAATGAGGCGAGGCTGGTGCGGTCGACACCGGCGGTAGCGGATCCAGGCACAGGAATAGGGCTCCGAGGCAAGGGCGCGAAGTAAAGCGCGATTGGGCACGTCGATTCAGATGAATCTAAATACAGCTACCCTAATTTACAGCAAGCGAATCAGAAGCGGCTCGCTCAGCCACTGAGCGCAAGGCCGCGGCCACCAGATCGGGGTCCATGGCACTGCTGTGGAACTCCGCCGTGAACCACATGTTGCCCAGTGTGGTGGCCGACGTCACCGTGACCGCATTGGTGTCGGCCGGGTCACTGGCGACGAGAAGTCGGGCCTGGTACCGGTCGGTGAAGGGCCAGCTGTCGGTCCTCGGGATATCGCCGACATTGGAGTGCAACAACTGAATTGGGGCCGGACCGGGAACGCGGTGTGCATCATCGTGTCTCCACAGTCTGCGGCGGGCGGCCACAGTGCCGAGCACGAGATTGGCCACGGGTCGGCCGCTGCGCGCGGCCTCTTTCATCGCTGCCGTCAATTGTCCGGGGCCACCGGTGATTTCGAAGTCGAGACCGGCGGAGAAGGTCGCCAGGGTGTCGCGGTCGGGGGGCAGATAGCGGCGAGCGTCGAACGGCACCTTCACAATTGGGTCCATCGCCACCCCGGCTTGGCCCAATGCCGTCCACAGGGCGTGCGTGAACAGTGCGACCAGGCTCATCCCGGGCAGGGCAGCATCACGGTGACGGCGCACCCCGGCCACGACATCTGCAGGAAGACCGACCGACCGTGTGGTGGGGGTGGGTGGGTGCGGGGGGCCGGGTGACGCCGGTGGAGCCGCCGGCCGGGGGCGTCGTCGCTGCAGCGCGGCCAGTTCGGCGATCTTGCGCGGGTTCCGCGCGAAGGTGCGTGACGCCGCGACGAGCAGCGGCGAGAGCCGGTGCTGATACCTGGACCACGTGGCGGGGTCCGCCGGGTCGTTGGCGCCGAGCATGGAATCCAGCAGCGAATGGATGAAGAAGACCTCACCGAGGCCGTGGCTGAAATCGATGGCGAGGTAGTCACCTGCGGTGATGACGGCGACGCCGCGCTGGTCGTGCGCCGCACGGACTCGCGCGACGAGCGTGGTGGGGTCACCGCCGGGCGGCAGCGGCGGTGTCTCGACCACCGCGGGACCCGGACCGGGAGCCAGCCGCCACCGGGACGACCGGGTGGACGGATCGAGGCTCAGGCGGGTGCCGGCGCCGTGGCGGGCCATGGCGTCGAACCGGTGGTTCAGCTCGTCCAGCGGGGGCAACCGCAACGGCCCGACGACCACCGTCGATCTGCGGTGGCTGTGCGCCACGTCCAGAGCTGCAACCCGTACGGTCTCGATCCCGCCGCGACGGGGTGCGTAGCCGGCCATAGACGGCCAACACTAGCAAACGATGCTCGTGGCCGCCGCCGGGCCTGTCCCAGCGGGCGTGCTGGTCATGGCGGAGGTCATCGACTCAAGGTCCCCGCCGGGCAAACCAACCTGTTGGTCAGCGGGCGTGCCGGCCACGCGGGTTCTGCCGGGGAATCTGCACCGTCGGCGGATCGACCGGCACCGAGAACACCTGAGTGTCGGTGTCGTCCGCCGCCGGTTGGCCGGTCGAGTCGCCTGGCCCGCTCTTCGGATGGGCGTTCTTCGCCGCGATCAGCAGGCCGACGAACGCGCCCACCACACAGACGATGGCGGTGATGCCGAAGATCTCGCCGTACTGCATCGCGAAGGCCAGCTTGTAGTTGGCCTGGACCGCGGCGGCCGTCTCCAGGAGATTGCCGGACGGCGGCTTGGGCAGTTCGGCGAGGATGATGTTGAAGCGGTAGAAGCCCCACGCCGACAGGGCGGCGACACCCACCAGCATGCCCGTCATCCGGGCCACCACCACGAGCGACGATGCGATGCCGTGTTCGACCGGCGGAACCACCCGCAGTGCGGCCGAGGTCAGCGGTCCGATCACCATGCCGAGACCCAACCCGGCGATCGCGAGGTCGGTGTCCAGGACCGGCACGGTGAACAGGCCGAGATCGTGCCGGGCGGCCATCAAATCGACCGGCCAGTGCGAGATCAGCCAGTAGCCGCCGGCGGCGATGATGAGGCCGAGGAAGGTGACCAGCCGATCACCGAACCGGGTGGCCAGCCAGCCGCCGAGCAGGGCGCCGATCGGCAGGGCGATGAGGAACCGCATCAGCAGGAACGCGGCTTCGTTCTGGTCGAGCGCCAGCACGCCCTGGCCGAAGAGTTCGACGTTGACCAGCGTGACCATCAGGGCGGCGCCGGCGACGAACGAGGCGGCCAGGGCCGCCAGGAACGGCGTGAACCGCACCCCGGCCGGGTCGATCAGTTTGGTACGTGCGTACCGCTCCCAGGCGAAGAACGCGATGGCCACGACGACCGCGCCGGCCAGTAGCCACAGTCGCCAGGTGGGGACCACCTCCCGGGCACTGGGCTCGGGGTTGTACAGGCCGAACACCACGAGAACCAGCACGACCGCCAGCAGCACGCCGCCGACGACGTCGACTCTGACCGGGGGACCCTCGCTGTCCTGTTTCCCGGGAACACTGAAATGGATCATCACCATGGCCAGCAGGGCCAGCGGGACGTTGACCCAGAACACCGCCTGCCAGTGTGCGAACAGCGCCACCAGCCCGATGCCGTAGAGCGGGCCCAGCACGCTGCCGAGTTCCTGTGCGGCGCCGATACCACCGAGTACCGCGGCCCGCTTGTGTTCGGCCCACAGGTCGGCGGCCAGCGCCAGGGTGACCGGCAGCAGCGCACCGCTGGCCGAGCCCTGGATGATGCGGCCGATCACCAGCATCGTCAGATCCGTCGACAGCGCGGTGACCACCGAGCCGACGGCGAAACCGGCCAGACCCACCTGGATCAGCAGTTTGCGCCCGAACCGGTCGGACGCCCGGCCCAGCAGCGGCATCGCCGCGATGTACCCGACCAGGTAGCCGGTGATGATCGGCGCCACCCGCTGGAGCTGGTTCAGCGGGATCCCGACATCGGTCATGATGTCGCGGATGATGGTGATCACCACATAGGTGTCGAGGGCACCCAGCAGGACGGCCAGCCCGCCGGCACCGATGGCGATGCTGCGGTTGGTGCCTACGGCGGGTCCGGGCCGGATTCCCGCGCGCATCAGACCTGCGGCTTGGTGACTGTGACCGGCTTGTTCCACTCAGACAGCTTCACCTGGATGGAGTTGCCGTCGCTCGGATCGAGCTGAGCCTGAACCAGGTTGTGGTCGCCGTCCTTTTCGATCCATGCCGAGGCCGGGATGGCTTCCGTGGCTTTCAGCTGCGGGATCAGCGCATTGACCGAATCCGCGCTGACCTTGCCGGAGACCTTCACGGTGTCGACACCGTTGACGTTCTCGGCGGCCTCGGAGGTGGGCTCGGTGAAGCTGTCCAGCATCGCCGACAAGCCGCCGTTGGGATTCAAGATCGTGGACGGATCGTAGATGTCGGCGGCGGGGCCGAGGTCGAGCCAGCTGTCCGGGGTCAGCGAGGCGTAGAGGATGTTGTCGATGACGATCAACCCGGCATCGACGTCCGAGCCCCCCATGCTGATGGTCGCCTGACCTTGCACCGCCGTGGCCGGCACATTGGTCAGATCTCCGGTCAGCGTCTTCAGCGGCAGGCCCTCGATGGTGCCGGTGACGGTGATGTCGAGGTGGGCGCTCTGCAGGCCCTTGGTGGTCTGGCTGGACTGCTGCAGCAGCTCGGCGGCGTCCGGGAGGTTCTCGGTGGAGGTGTCCGAGGACGAGCAGCCGGCGACCAGCACCGCGGCTGCGCCCAGGGCGGCAAGCATTCTCGTGGCCTTGTTGAGGCGGGGGGTCTGCATAGGTGCATCGTAAAGGGTGCCCTTGTTCTCGCTGTTCTCTGACAACGCGCGTTGCGGTGGAGCGGCCCCGCCGCCAGCTTCTCCGGCGGGGAAGCGCGTGTGACCCGCGCCTGCGTCAGAGATAGCCTGGTGCGGTGTTCACCGGAATCGTCGAAGAACTGGGCGAGGTCGTCGGCAAAGACGATCTGACCGATGCGGCGCGCTTCGTGATCCGTGGGCCCGTCGTGACCTCCGACGCCGGCCACGGGGATTCGATCGCCGTCAACGGTGTGTGTCTGACCGTCGTCGAGGTGCTGCCGGGCGGTGAGTTCAGCGCCGACGTGATGGCCGAGACGCTCAACCGCTCCAGCCTGGCGCAGGTGGGTGTCGGGTCCAGGGTCAACCTCGAACGCGCCGCCGCCGTCAACAGCCGGTTGGGCGGCCACATCGTCCAGGGCCACGTCGACGGCACCGGCTCGGTGATCTCCCGATCCCCGTCCGAGCACTGGGAAGTGGTGCGGATCGGGTTGCCGGACACCCTGGCGCGTTATGTGGTGGAGAAGGGGTCCATCACCGTCGACGGCATCTCACTGACCGTGTCCGCCCTGGGTCGGGACTCCGACCAGGACTGGTTCGAGGTGTCCCTCATCCCCACGACACGCCAGCTCACCACACTGGGTGAGGCACCTGTCGGAACGCCGGTGAACCTGGAGGTCGACGTGATCGCCAAATATGTCGAGCGACTGATGGACCGGAGCGGGCAATAAGTGACCGGGAATAGTGGTTCATACTGATCGGCAGCAGTGAAATCTGTGGTTCCGGTGGGAACCGCCAGTTCTTTTCTAAGGTGGCATAGATGACGAGGCTCGATCCCGTCGAACGGGCGATCGCCGACATCGCGGCAGGCAAGGCCGTCGTCGTCATCGACGATGAGGACCGCGAGAACGAAGGCGACCTGATCTTCGCCGCCGAGAAAGCGACCCCGGAGTTGGTGGCGTTCATGGTCCGCTACACCTCCGGTTACCTGTGTGTGCCGCTGGACGGCGAGATCTGCGACAAGCTGGGCCTGCTGCCCATGTACGCGGTCAACCAGGACAAGCACCAGACCGCCTACACCGTCACGGTCGACGCCAAAAAGGGTGTGGGAACCGGCATTTCGGCCTCGGACCGGGCCACCACGATGCGGTTGCTGGCCGACCCGGGCAGTACCGCCGACGAATTCACCAAGCCCGGTCACGTGGTGCCGTTGCGCGCCAAGGACGGTGGCGTCCTGCGCAGGCCCGGGCACACCGAAGCCGCCGTGGATCTGGCGCGGCTGGCCGGGTTGCAGCCCGCCGGCGCCATCTGCGAGATCGTCAGCCAGAAAGACGAAGGCGCCATGGCGCAGACCGACGAGCTGCGGGTCTTCGCTGACGAACACGAACTGGCACTGATCTCGATCGCCGACCTCATCGAATGGCGGCGCAAACACGAAAAGCACATCGAGCGGATCGCCGAAGCGCGTATCCCCACCCGGCACGGCGAGTTCCGGGCGGTGGGCTACAAGAGTGTCTACGAAGACGTCGAGCACGTCGCGCTGGTCCGTGGTGAGATCGCCGGCCCCCACAGCGACGGCCACGACGTCCTGGTCCGGGTGCACTCCGAATGCCTGACCGGTGACGTGTTCGGCTCACGCCGGTGCGACTGCGGCCCGCAGCTGGATGCGGCGATGGCGATGGTGGCCCGCGAGGGCCGCGGTGTCGTGCTCTACATGCGCGGCCACGAGGGCCGCGGTATCGGCCTGATGCACAAACTGCAGGCCTACCAGCTCCAGGACGCGGGCGCCGACACCGTGGACGCCAACCTCAAACTGGGCCTGCCCGCCGACGCCCGCGACTACGGCATCGGCGCGCAGATCCTGGTGGACCTGGGAATCCGGTCGATGCGCCTGCTGACCAACAACCCGGCCAAACGGGTGGGCCTGGACGGGTACGGGCTGCACATCATCGAACGGGTGCCGCTTCCGGTGCGGGCCAACGCCGAGAACATCCGGTACCTGATGACCAAGCGGGACCGGATGGGTCACGACCTGGCCGGCCTGGACGACTTCTCCGAGCTCAGCGAAGACATGCCGCTGCCGGGCGATTTCGGGGGAGCCCTGTGAGTGGTACCGGCGTCCCGGACATGCCCGAGCTGGACGCCTCGGGATTGTCGCTGGCGATCGTCGCCAGCACGTGGCACGACACCGTGTGTGACGCGCTGCTGGAAGGCGCGCTGCGGGTGGCCCGAGCCGGTGGTGTCGACAACCCCAAGGTGGTCCGCGTTCTCGGTGCCATCGAGATTCCGGTGGTGGCGCAGGAACTTGCCCGCCGCTACGACGCGGTGGTGGCGCTGGGCGTCGTGATCCGCGGTGGCACGCCGCATTTCGAGTACGTCTGTGATGCCGTCACCCAAGGCCTGACGCGGGTCTCGCTGGATGCCTCGACCCCGGTGGCCAACGGCGTGCTGACGGTGAACAACGAAGAGCAGGCGATCGACCGGGCCGGGCTGCCGGGCTCGGCCGAGGACAAGGGCGCCCAGGCCGCGGCCGCCGCACTGGCCACCGCGCTGCTGCTGCGCGATCTGCGAACGGCGTCGTGACCAGTCCCTCCGAGTGGGAGCTCACGGTCCGTCCCCACCTGACGCCGTACTTCGCCTACGCGGCGGCGTTCCTCATCGCCGCCGCGCACATCGTGGTGGGGTTCCTGCTGAAGGTGGGGTCCAGCGGGGTGATCTTCCAGACCGCCGATCAGGTGGGCATCGCGCTCGTCGGGGTGGTGATCGCGGGCGTCGTGCTGCTGTTCGCCCGGCCCCGCCTGCGGATCGGTGCCGCCGGCCTCTCGGTGCGAAACCTGGTGAACGACAAGCTGATTCCGTGGTCCGATGTGGTGGGGGTGTCGTTTCCGCAGGGCGCCCGGTGGGCCCGGGTGGACCTGCCCGACGACGAGTACATCCCGCTGATGGCCATCCAGGCGGTCGACAAGGAGCGTGCGGTGGCGGCCATGGAGGACGTACGTGTGATGCTCGACAAGTATCAACACCAAGCCGGTCCGCGCCACTGAACCCCGCCGCCCGGGCCCCGAAGCGACGCCGGTCACGTCACCCCTCGGTATTAGGCTGGTGCAGTGCCTGATCCATCGACGTACCGGCCAGCCCCGGGATCCATCCCGGTGGAACCGGGGGTCTACCGGTTCAGCGACGCGCACGGACGCGTCATCTACGTCGGCAAGGCCAAGAGCCTGCGCAGCCGTCTGAACTCGTACTTCGCCGACGTCTCCGGCCTGCATCCGCGTACCCGCCAGATGGTCACCACGGCCGCCAAGGTGGAGTGGACGGTGGTCAACACCGAGGTCGAGGCGCTGCAGCTGGAATACAACTGGATCAAGGAGTTCGATCCCCGGTTCAACGTCCGCTACCGCGACGACAAGTCGTACCCGGTGCTGGCGGTCAGCCTGGGCGAGGAGTACCCCCGGCTGTACGTCTACCGCGGGCCCCGCCGCAAAGGGGTGCGCTACTTCGGCCCCTACTCACACGCCTGGGCCATTCGCGAGACTCTGGACCTGTTGACCCGGGTGTTCCCGGCGCGCACCTGCTCGGCCGGAGTGTTCAAGCGGCACAAACAGATCGACCGTCCGTGTCTGCTCGGCTACATCGACAAGTGCTCGGCGCCGTGTGTGGGCCGGGTCAGCGCCGAGCAGCACCGCACCATCGTCGAGGACTTCTGCGATTTCCTGTCCGGCAAGACCGACCGCTTCGCGCGGGAGCTCGAGAGCCAGATGAACGAGGCCGCCGAGGTGCTGGACTTCGAGCGCGCCGCCCGGTTGCGCGACGACCTGGGCGCGGTGCGGCGGGCGATGGAGAAGCAGGCGGTGGTCTTCGGTGACGGCACCGACGCCGACGTGGTGGCGTTCGCCGATGACGATCTGGAAGCCGCCGTGCAGGTGTTCCACGTGCGCGGTGGCCGGGTCCGCGGCCAGCGCGGGTGGGTGGTCGAGAAAGCCGGCGAACCCGACGATGCGGACGGCGGCTCCCACGCACAGCTGGTGGAACAGTTCCTCACCCAGTTCTACGGCGAACAAGCCGAATTGGGCAGTGCCGCAGACGAAGCCACCAACCCCGTACCGCGCGAGGTACTGGTGCCGTGCCTGCCGCCGAACTACGACGAGCTGTCGAGCTGGCTGTCCGGGCTGCGTGGGTCCAGAGTGACTCTGCGGGTGCCGCAACGCGGCGACAAGAAGGCCCTGGCCGAGACCGTGCAACGCAACGCCAAGGAGGCGCTGCAGCAGCACAAGCTCAAGCGGGCCGGTGACTTCAACGCCAGATCGGCTGCGCTGCAAGCCATTCAGGACACTCTCGGGCTGGCCGATGCGCCGCTGCGCATCGAGTGTGTGGACATCAGCCATGTGCAGGGCACCGATGTGGTGGCCTCACTGGTGGTCTTCGAAGACGGGTTACCGCGTAAATCGGACTACCGGCACTACTCGATCAAAGAGGCCGCCGGCGACGGTCGCTCCGATGATGTGGCCTCCATCGCGGAAGTCACCCGCCGCCGGTTCTGGCGTCATCTCAAGGACAGCCAGGAACCGCAGGAACTCGCCCCCGAGGGCAAATCGCGCAAGTTCGCCTACCCGCCCAACCTCTACGTGGTCGACGGGGGCGCGCCCCAGGTGAACGCCGCGCAAGCCGTCCTCGACGATCTCGGGGTCACCGACGTCGCGGTGATCGGTCTGGCGAAACGGCTCGAGGAGGTCTGGGTGCCGGGCGAGCCCGACCCGCTGATCATGCCGCGCACCAGCGAAGGGCTGTACCTGCTGCAGCGGGTCCGTGACGAGGCGCACCGATTCGCCATCACCTTCCACCGCAGCAAACGGTCCAAGCGGATGACCGCCTCCGCCCTCGACGCCATCCCGGGGCTCGGTGAGCATCGGCGCAAGGCGCTGGTCACGCATTTCGGTTCGGTGGCCAAACTCAAGCAGGCATCGGTGGAGGAGATCACCGCCGTCCCGGGGATCGGGGTGACCACCGCGACGGCTGTGCTCGCGGCGCTGGGGGTGGTGCCGGAGGCTGATGAGCCGGTCGCCGGAATCGTTGTCGCCGAGACAGCCCCGCCGGAGGCGCAGGTGAGCGATGATGACACCGGGCAACGGGTGTGGGGATGACGGACAACACAGACGAACAAGAACCGGGTAGAGGTATCGATCCCGGCATAGATGTGGTGCTGGTGACGGGGCTTTCCGGAGCCGGCCGGGGGACAGCGGCCAAGGTGCTCGAAGACCTGGGCTGGTACGTGGCGGACAACCTGCCGACCGAGTTGATCGCCCGCATGGTCGACTTCGGCCTGGCCGCGGGATCGCGGATCACCCAACTGGCGGTGGTCATGGACGCCCGGTCCAGGGGATTCACCGGTGACCTCGACGCGGTGCGCAGCGAGTTGGCCACCCGCGGTATCACCCCGCAGGTGCTGTTCCTGGAGGCCTCCGACGACATCCTGGTGCGCCGTTACGAGCAGAACCGCCGAAGCCATCCGCTGCAGGCGGGGCTCACGCTGGCCGAGGGGATCGCCGCCGAACGGGTGATGCTGGCACCGGTGCGGGCCGGCGCCGACCTGGTGATCGACACGTCCAGCCTGCCGGTGCCGGCCCTGCGCGCCAGCATCGAGCAGGCCTTCGGCGGGGAAACCGTCCCGCTGACAGCGGTCACCGTGGAATCGTTCGGCTTCAAGTACGGGTTGCCCATGGACGCCGACATGGTGATGGATGTGCGTTTTCTGCCCAATCCGCATTGGGTAGACGACCTTCGACCGCACTCGGGCCAGCACCCCAAGGTGCGCGACTACGTGCTGGGTCAGCCGGGCGCGGAGAAGTTCCTGGAGACCTACCATGAGCTGCTGGGCCTGGTAGTCGAAGGCTATCGCCGGGAGGGAAAGCGCTACATGACCGTCGCCATCGGCTGCACCGGCGGCAAACACCGCAGTGTCGCCATTGCCGAGGCGCTGGCGGCCCGGCTGTCCGGCGGTGAGCAGACTTCGGTGCGGGTGCTGCACCGGGACCTGGGGCGCGAATGACATCCGTGACGAGCGGCCGATGAATTCGGCGAACCCGCGCATCGTCGCCCTGGGGGGCGGCCACGGGCTGTACGCGACGCTGTCGGCGGCGCGGCGGCTGACCGCCCACGTCACCGCGGTGGTCACGGTGGCCGACGACGGCGGCTCGTCGGGCCGGTTGCGCAGCGAACTCGACATCGTGCCGCCAGGTGACCTGCGAATGGCCTTGGCGGCGTTGGCATCTGACAGTCCGCACGGTCGGCTGTGGGCCACCATCATCCAGCACCGGTTCAGCGGCAGCGGCGCGCTGGCCGGCCATCCCATCGGCAACCTGCTGTTGGCCGGCCTGAACGAGGTGCTGGCCGATCCGGTGGCGGCCCTGGACGAGGTGGGCCGGATCCTGGGCGTCAAGGGGCGGGTGCTGCCGATGTGCCCGATCGCGCTGCAGATCGAAGCCGATGTCGCCGGGCTGGAGTCGGATCCGCGGATGAGCCGGGTGATCCGCGGCCAGGTCGCCATCGCCACCACTCCCGGCAAAGTCCGGCGGGTGCGGCTGCTGCCGGGTCATCCGCCCGCGACGCGACAGGCCATCGACGCGATCATGAACGCCGACCTGGTGGTGCTGGGACCGGGTTCCTGGTTCACCAGCGTCATCCCGCACGTGCTGGTGCCGGACCTGGCGGCGGCGCTGCGTGCCACCACCGCACGTCGGGCACTGGTGCTGAACCTGGCCGCCGAACCGGGGGAGACGGCCGGCTTCTCCGCCGAGCGGCACCTGCACGTGCTGAGCCAGCATGCTCCCGACTTCACCGTGCACGACATCATCGTCGACGCCGGCAATGTCCGCGGCGAACGCGAACGCCAGCAACTCCAGCGCACCGCAAACGCACTTGATGCTCGAGTTCAGTTCGCTGACGTGTCCCGACCTGGTACACCTTTACATGATCCGGCGAAGCTCGCCGCGGCGCTGCAAGGCGTCTCGGTACGAGGGGGCGACCCGGTGGCACCGACCACGCCAACGACGGCTCCCGGTGTGGATGGAGCAAACCTGAATGGACCGAGAGGTGACGATCCGTGGCGATGACGGCCGAGGTCAAAGACGAGCTGAGCCGACTCGTGGTCAATTCGGTGAGCGCCCGGCGGGCCGAGGTGGCATCGCTGCTGCGTTTCGCCGGGGGTCTGCACATCGTCTCCGGCCGGGTGGTCGTCGAAGCCGAGGTGGACCTCGGCATCATCGCGCGCCGGCTCCGCAAGGACATCTTCGATCTCTACGGGTACAACGCCGTGGTCCACGTGTTGTCGGCCAGCGGAATCCGCAAGAGCACCCGCTACGTGGTGCGCGTCGCCAAAGACGGGGAGGCGCTGGCTCGCCAGACCGGACTGCTGGACCTGCGGGGCCGCCCCGTGCGCGGCCTGCCCGCTCAAGTGGTGGGTGGCAGCGTCGCCGACGCCGAAGCGGCATGGCGCGGCGCGTTCCTGGCGCACGGGTCGCTGACCGAGCCCGGCCGGTCGTCGGCCCTGGAGGTCAGCTGCCCGGGTCCGGAGGCGGCGCTGGCCCTCGTCGGCGCCGCGCGACGCCTCGGCGTCAGCGCCAAAGCGCGCGAGGTGCGGGGGGCCGACCGGGTGGTGGTCCGCGACGGCGAAGCCATCGGCGCTCTGCTCACCCGGATGGGGGCGCAGGACACCCGGCTGACGTGGGAAGAGCGCCGCATGCGCCGGGAGGTGCGCGCCACGGCCAACCGGTTGGCGAACTTCGATGACGCCAACCTGCGTCGTTCGGCGCGCGCTGCGGTGGCGGCGGCGGCCCGAGTGGAGCGCGCGCTGCAGATCCTGGGTGATTCGGTGCCGAGCCATCTGGCGTCGGCAGGCAAGCTGCGCGTCGAGCACCGGCAGGCCTCGTTGGAGGAGCTGGGCCGACTGGCTGATCCGCCGATGACGAAAGACGCTGTGGCAGGCCGTATTCGGCGCTTGCTGTCGATGGCTGACCGAAAAGCAAAGCAGGACGGTATCCCCGACACCGAGTCGGCGGTCACCCCCGACCTGCTTGAAGACAGTTAGGTCTGCAGGCGGGCCAGCTTGTCGCGGGCCCGGTCCAATCCGTGGGCGCGGCGGCGCATTCCGTGCCAGGCATCACCTCGGCGCGACAACCTGTTCAGGATCGTGTTGATGGTGAATTCATCTGGGTTCACCCGGTCGAGTTCGTACCACTCGATGGGTGTGGACACCGGTGCGCCCGGCCGGGCCCGCACCGCGTACGGAGGTACCGCGGTCTGGCCGTAACCGTTGCGGGCGATGTCGATGTACACCTTGTCGCCGCGCTCCGCCTTGCGTTGTTCGGTGGTCAGCAGATCGGGTGCCCGCTGCACCAGCACGTCGGCCACGTCACGCGCGAATGCCCGCGTCTCGTCGAAACTCTCACGCTGACGCAGCGGCACCACGACGTGGTACCCGCGTGATCCGGTGGTCTTGACGAATGACGTCAACCCGAGTTGGTCCAGCAGCTCACCGGTCATGGCGGTGGCCCGCCGCACCGCATCGACGTCGTCGGTCGACGGGTCCAGGTCGAACATCAGCTGATCGGGGGAGTCCAACGCGCGTGCCCGGCTGAGCCACGTGTGCACGGTGATACAAGCCTGGTCGGCCAGATAGACCAGTGAGCGCTGATCGTTGATCACCACCTGGCACTGCACATCGTCGGCGGTCTCGACTTTGATCGTGTCGATCCACGGCGGGAAATGCGCCGGCGCCTTCTTCTCATAGAAGCCCGAAGCCGAGATCCCGTCCGGGAAGCGCTGCATGCTGATGGGGCGTTCGGCCAGGTAGGGCACCATTGTGGCGGCCACAGACTGGTAGTACTTGGCCAGGCCGAGCTTGGTGATGCCGTCCGTGAACAGCTCTTTGTCCGGATTGGATATGTCCACCCTCGCGACGATCACAGGGGGCGGATACCCGGCTTTGTCGGGGGGATCACTTTCGCCGGCGTCAAACTACGCCGGCTTCTAGGCGACCAACTCGCACAGCGATGTTGGCGCACTACTAGGCTGACTGCCGAGCACTACACGAAGCGGACCTAGGGAGAGACAAGTGACCATCCGGGTAGGCGTGAATGGCTTCGGCCGTATCGGACGCAACTTCTTCCGCGCACTCGACGCGCAGAAGGCGGAGGGCAAGAACACCGACATCGAGATCATCGCGGTCAACGATCTCACCGACAACGCCACACTGGCCCACCTGCTGAAGTTCGACTCCATCCTGGGCCGGCTGCCGTACGACGTCAGCCTCGAAGGTGATGACACCATCGTCGTCGGCGACCACAAGCTCAAGGCGCTCGAGGTCAAAGAAGGACCGGCGGCGCTGCCGTGGGGCGACCTGGGTGTCGACGTCGTGGTCGAGTCCACCGGCATCTTCACCGCCCGCGCCAAGGCGCAGGGCCACCTCGACGCGGGTGCCAAGAAGGTCATCATCTCGGCGCCGGCCAGCGACGAGGACATCACCATCGTGCTGGGCGTCAACGACGACAAGTACGACGGCAGCCAGAACATCATCTCCAACGCCTCGTGCACCACGAACTGCCTCGGCCCCCTGGCCAAGGTGCTCAACGACGAGTTCGGCATCGTCAAGGGTCTGATGACCACGATCCACGCCTACACCCAGGACCAGAACCTGCAGGACGGGCCGCACAAGGATCTGCGTCGCGCCCGCGCCGCCGCCGTCAACATCGTCCCGACCTCCACCGGCGCCGCCAAGGCCATCGGCCTGGTGCTGCCGGAGCTCAAGGGCAAGCTCGACGGCTACGCGCTGCGGGTGCCGATCCCCACGGGTTCGGTGACCGACCTGACCGCGGAACTCTCGAAGTCCGCGACCGTCGACGAGATCAACGCCGCGTTCTCCGCGGCCGCCGAGGGACCGCTCAAGGGCATCCTGAAGTACTACGACGCCCCCATCGTCTCTAGCGATATCGTCACCGACCCGCACAGCTCGCTGTTCGACTCCGGCCTGACCAAGGTGATCGACAACCAGGCCAAGGTCGTCTCCTGGTACGACAATGAATGGGGCTACTCCAACCGCCTCGTCGACCTGGTCGGCCTGGTCGGTAAGTCGCTGTAGATGGCCGTCAAGACGCTTGACGACCTGCTGGCCGAGGGCGTCGAAGGTCGGGGCGTGCTGGTGCGCTCCGACCTCAACGTCCCCCTCGACGACAACGGTCAGATTACCGATCCGGGCCGGATCATCGCTTCGGCACCCACGCTGAAAGCGTTGTCGGACGCGGGCGCCAAAGTGATCGTGACGGCCCACCTGGGGCGTCCGAAAGGCGAGCCGGATCCGAAGTTCTCGCTGGCGCCGGTGGCTGCCGCACTCGGCGAGCGGCTGGGCCGGCACGTGCAGCTGGCCGCCGATGTGGTGGGCACCGACGCGTTGGCCCGCGCCGAAGGCCTGACCGACGGCGACGTGTTGTTGCTGGAGAACATCCGCTTCGATCCGCGTGAGACCAGTAAGGACGACAGCGAGCGGCTCAAGCTGGCCAAGGCGTTGGCCGAACTGGTGGATGACCCGGGCGGAAATCCGGCGGCTTTCGTCTCCGACGGTTTCGGTGTGGTGCACCGCAAGCAGGCGTCGGTGTACGACGTCGCGACGGTGCTGCCGCACTACGCCGGTCGCCTGGTGGCCACCGAGGTCGAGGTGCTGCGGCAGCTGACCAGTTCGACCGAGCGCCCGTACGCCGTGGTGCTGGGCGGCTCCAAGGTCTCCGACAAGCTCGCGGTGATCGAGAATCTGGCCACCAAGGCCGACAGTCTCATCATCGGCGGTGGCATGTGCTTCACCTTCCTTGCCGCGCAAGGGGTTTCGGTGGGCAGTTCACTTCTGCAGGAAGAGATGATCGACACCTGCCGCAAACTGCTCGAGGACTACGGCGACGTGATCCACCTGCCGGTCGACATCGTGGTGGCGGAGAAGTTCGCCGCGGATTCGCCGCCGGAGACCGTGGCCGCCGACCGGATTCCCGACGGGAAGATAGGGCTGGACATCGGCCCGGAGTCGGTGAAGCGTTTCACCGCCCTGCTGTCCAACGCCAAGACCGTGTTCTGGAACGGACCGATGGGTGTGTTCGAGTTCCCGGCGTTCGCGGCGGGCACCAAGGGCGTCGCCGAGGCGATCATCGCGGCCACCCGTAAAGGTGCGTTTAGCGTTGTCGGCGGCGGCGATTCGGCTGCCGCGGTGCGCCAACTCGGCCTGCCCGAGGACGGCTTCTCCCACATCTCCACCGGCGGCGGGGCGTCGCTGGAATACCTCGAGGGCAAAGACCTGCCCGGCATCCAAGTACTGGAGTCTTAGATTCATGGCCCGTAAGCCGTTGATAGCCGGCAACTGGAAGATGAACCTCAACCACTTCGAGGCCATCGCTCTGGTGCAGAAGATCGCATTCTCGTTGCCGGACAAGTACTTCGACAAAGTCGACGTCACCGTCATTCCGCCGTTCACCGATCTGCGCAGCGTGCAGACGCTGGTGGACGGGGACAAACTGCGGCTGACCTACGGCGGCCAGGATGTGTCGCAGCATGACTCGGGTGCCTACACCGGCGAGATCAGCGGCGCGTTCCTGGCCAAGCTCGGGTGCACGTTCGTCGTCGTCGGGCACTCCGAGCGGCGCACGTACCACCATGAGGACGACGCGCTGGTGGCCGCCAAGGCTGCGGCCGCGCTGAAGCACGGCCTGACCCCGATCGTCTGCATCGGCGAGGGCTTGGACGTTCGCGAGGCCGGAAACCACGTCGACTACAACGTCGCGCAGTTGAAGGCGTCGCTGGCTGGGCTGTCCGCCGAGCAGATCGCGTCGGTGGTCATCGCCTATGAGCCCGTGTGGGCCATCGGCACCGGCCGGGTGGCCAGCGCCGCCGACGCCCAGGAAGTCTGCGCCGCCATCCGTAAGGAACTCGTGGAGCTCAGCTCTGCGGAGATCGCGGACAGCGTGCGCGTGCTCTACGGCGGTTCGGTCAACGCCAAGAACGTCGGCGAGATCGTCGCGCAGAAGGACGTGGACGGTGCCCTGGTGGGCGGCGCCTCGCTGGACGGTGAGCAGTTCGCCACGCTGTCGGCAATCGCCGCGGGCGGACCCCTGCCGTAGGCAGCGTTCGAGACGCGGCGTGGAGATGGTGCCGCGGGCGGACCCCTGCCGTAGGCAGCGTTCGAGACGCGGCGTGGAGACGGTGCCGCGGGCGGACCCCTGCCGTAGGCAGCGTAATTGCCCGTTGACCGGCGGTTTTCACCTCCAAATCCCCACCATGTAAGGTGACCACCATGGAATTGGCCCTGCAGATCGTCCTCATCGTCACCAGCCTGCTGGTGGTGCTGTTGGTGCTGCTGCACCGTGCCAAGGGTGGCGGCCTGTCGACGCTGTTCGGTGGCGGTGTGCAGTCCAGCCTGTCCGGTTCGACGGTGGTGGAGAAGAACCTCGACCGGCTCACGCTGTTCGTGACCGGCATCTGGGTGGTCTCCATCATCGGTGTGGGCCTGCAGATCAAGTACGGCTAAACCAGCCTTTCAAAGCGCCGTCGAATGGGAGCACCATTCGGCGGCGTTTTGCTTTGGTGACCGACCACCTTCGACAACGGGTAGCTGTGCGCCGCAGGCATGACTCACCGTTGCGACCCATCGGCGCTACCGTCACGGTGGGGGCCGGTCTTCTTTGGTGTTGGGTTCACGTTCGGCGTGGCGGCGGGCGGCGTTGCGTTCTCGTTCGGCTTTGATGCGTTGAGCGTTGTCTTCGGCGCGGGTGCGGCTGCGTTTGGGCATCTTCAGTCCGCGGTTGGTGGCCTTCGGCGATGGCGCTGACGACGGTGGTAGTTCGGCGGTGGTGGTGTCCCAGCCGGGGAAGAGGAGTCGGCTGGTGGGGTGGCCGATATGGGTGTGGCCCGTTGGGGCGATCACGGTGATGCTGCCGTCGGGATGCTGGACCTCGCGCCAGCCGTCGGGGCCGTCCCAGAAGGTTTTCAACAGATGGCAGAGGCGGCAGTAGCACTTCAGGTTGGACGGGTGGGTGGGCCCGGCTGGGTGGGAGATGGTGTGGTCGACATCGGCGTACTCGGCCGGTCGGGAGCAGCCGGGCATCCGGCAGGTCATATCGCGGCACAGCAGCCAGCGCCGCAACTTTGGAGATGGATAACGGCCACCCTCGCTCGCGTCCGCGGGAGTTGGCAGGGCTTCCAGTCTGGCGCCCTTGCGAATCAGCTCGGCCAGCAACGGCGTCGGAATCACCTCGCGGGCGCCGAGCATGACCGCCGCCCGACACCACCGCCTCGGTGATGGTTCGGGTTGCGGTGGGGGTGGCGGGTGGCCGTCCGGTTGACGCTGAGCATCCGCCGCGTCCGAAGATGTTGCAGGCGGCCCGTTTCCGACCGCGGCGGGGCCGCGGTCTGAGGGTTGAGGTGCAGTGGAGTCTGGGTGGTCGCGTTCGTCGTTAGCGATCGCAGCACGGGTTTGGGCTGTGACCCACGGTGGTTCCTCGTCACCGTCGTTCGGTTCGGGCGTGGCGGTCAGCCACGCGAACGGATCGGCAGTGTCGGCGGCCTCCGCAGCGGCATCGGTGGGTAGGGGTGGCTGACTCGCGGCGTAGTCGGCGGCTTCTTCAAGGGCGGCCAGCACGGTGTCGGGATCGGCGAGCACATGGATGACGACATTGCTCACATTGCGATAGTTGGCATCGGCGGCCGGGCAGTCCGGGGTGCCGCACTGGCACATCAACCGATTCTGACCGGCGAAATGCGCTTCGAACGCCGCTGCCCGCAACTGCCCCTGGGAGCGCGGGTCCTGCTTGCACACCGTGGCCACCAATGCGGCCAACACCTGCCGCGCCGTTTCAGCCGCTACCGCCGACACCCGGCCGTGCACGCTGCGGGTGCCGGCGGCGTCGTCGAGTTTGCCGAACTGCACATCCAGATTCTTGGCGGCGTCCCGGTAGCGGCGCGAGGCGGCGGGATCGTGTTCTTCGATCACCGCGTCGATGGCCAGTTCCAGATCGTCATCGGAGAGCACCCCGAATCCTTCGGCGCGTTCGGCCAGGGCGGCGTCGATCTTGGCGGCGACGGCTGTGTTGTCGACCAACCCGGTGCGCCAGACGATGATCGCGGCCACCCGGGCGTTGATGACCCCGTCCTGCAGCAGGGTGCCGAGCCGGGGGAATCGAACCGACAGGGCATGCGCCTGACGCATTACTCCCGACGCGCGGCGTGCGCTGATCCCCGCGGCCAAACCGACTTCGTGGCTGGTGGAGGCCCACGCATCGACCACCCAGCGTTGGCGCTCCTCGGAGGCTTCAGCCTCCCGGATGCGCATCAGTACCGCCACCGCCTGCCGCACCCGGGCCGCCATGAACGCCTCGGCGCGCACATAGCTCTGGATCGCCGCCACCGCAGAGGCGGCGTCGGCGAGACCGGCGCGATCTGGCAAATCATCGAACATGCGTTCGATCATGCCAGCGGGCGCCGACGCCCGAGCCGTGCCGAACTGCCAAACCGCCGAGTTGTCCACAGTCTGAAACTCATCCACAACCAGGTGTGTAGGGGCGCGCTCGGTCACCGGCGAACGCCGGCGGGCGCACCTACGTCGTGTCGTCGATAATCGTGGCCATGGTTGAACCTTCCGACACCGCACTGGAACCGATCGGCGCGGTACGCCGCACCCAGGTCGGACGGGAGGCCACCGAACCGATGCGAGAGGACATCCGCCTGCTCGGCGCGATGCTCGGCGACACGGTGCGCGACCAGAACGGCGACGAGATCTTCGATCTCGTCGAGCGGGCCCGGGTGGAGTCGTTCCGGGTGCGCCGCTCGGAGATCGACCGCGCAGAGCTGGCGCAGATGTTCGACGGGATCGAGGCCAAGAAAGCCATCCCGGTGATCCGCGCCTTCACCCATTTCGCGCTGCTGGCCAACGTCGCCGAGGACATCCACCGGGAGCGCCGGCGGGCAATCCACGTGGCGGCGGGGGAGCCGCCGCAGAACAGCAGCCTGGCCGCCACCTACCTGAAACTCGATGCCGCCGAGCTGGACGCGGCAACGGTGGCCGACGCGTTGACCGGCGCGCTGGTATCGCCGGTGATCACCGCGCACCCCACCGAGACGCGGCGCCGCACCATCTTCGACACCCAGCACCGCATCACCGAGCTGATGCGCCTGCACGCCGCCGGGCTGACGTCCACGGCCGACGGCGCGCCGATCGACGTCGAACTGCGCAGGCAGATCCTCATGCTCTGGCAGACCGCACTGATCCGGTTGTCCCGGCTCAAGATCCAGGACGAGATCGAAACCGGGCTGCGGTACTACCCGGCGGCGTTCTTCGATGTGATCCCCAAGGTGAACGCCGAGGTGCGCCAGGCGCTGCGCGCCCGCTGGCCCGAGGCCGACCTGCTGCCCGCACCGATTCTGCGGCCGGGGTCGTGGATCGGCGGTGACCGCGACGGCAATCCGAACGTCACGGCCGAGGTGGTGCGGCTGGCCACCGGCAGCGCGGCCTACACGGCATTCGCGCACTACTTCACCGAGTTGACGGCGCTCGAGGAAGAACTCTCCATGTCGGCGCGGCTGGTCGAGATCAGCCCTGAGCTCGCTGCCCTGGCCGATATGTGTCACGAACCGGCGCGCGCCGACGAACCGTACCGGCGGGCGTTGCGGGTGATCCACGCCCGGCTCACCGCCACCGCCGCCGAGGTGCTGGACCGGCAACCGGAACATCTGCTGGACATCGGGCTCGACCGCTACGACAACCCCGCCGAGTTGGTGGCCGACCTGGACACCGTGGACGCGTCGTTGCGCGCCCACGGCAGCGCCCTGCTCGCCGACGACCGGCTGGCCCGGCTCCGCGAGGCGGTGCACGTCTTCGGCTTCCATCTGTCGGGGCTGGACATGCGGCAGAACTCCGAGGTGCACGAAGAGGTGGTCGCCGAACTGCTGGCCTGGGCCGGGGTGCACCCTGACTATGCATCACTTCCCGAGCAGGAGCGGGTGGCGCTGCTGGTGAGTGAGCTGAGCACACGACGACCGCTGACCGGCGAGCATGCCGAGTTGTCGGAACTGGCGCGCAAGGAACTCGACATCGTGCGGGCCGCGGCGCGGGCGGTTGCGGTCTTCGGTCCCAGCGCGGTGCCCAACTACATCATCTCGATGTGCCAGTCGGTGTCGGACATGCTCGAGGCCGCGCTGCTGCTGAAGGAAGCCGGCCTGCTGGACGCCTCAGAGGAGTCGCCGTACAGCCCCGTCGGCATCGTGCCGCTGTTCGAGACCATCGACGATCTGCAGCACGGCGCCGCCATCATGGAGGCGGTCCTCGACATCCCGCTCTACCGCGCGATGGTGCACGCCCGCGGCGAGAGCCAGGAGGTCATGCTCGGCTACTCGGACTCCAACAAGGACGGCGGGTATCTCGCCGCGAACTGGGCGCTGTACCGCGCGGAGCTCGACCTCGTGGAGATGGCGGCCAAGACCGGGATCCGGATGCGGTTGTTCCACGGCCGTGGCGGCACCGTCGGTCGTGGTGGGGGGCCCAGCTATGACGCCATCCTGGCGCAGCCGCCCGGTGCGGTGCGTGGCTCGCTGCGGATCACCGAGCAGGGCGAGATCATCGCCGCCAAGTACGCCGAGCCCCGGATCGCGCACCGGAACCTGGAGACCCTGGTGGCCGCGACGCTGGAGTCGACGCTGCTGGACATCGAAGGCCTCGGTGACGCCGCCGAGGCGGCCTATGAGGTGCTCGACGACCTGGCGGCCCGCGCTCAACGCGCTTATGCCGAATTGGTCCATGAGACACCGGGCTTCGTGGAGTACTTCAAGGCGTCGACACCGGTCAGCGAGATCGGCGCGCTGAACATCGGCAGCCGGCCCACCTCGCGTAAACCCACCACCTCGATCTCCGATCTGCGGGCCATCCCGTGGGTGCTGGCCTGGAGCCAGTCACGGGTGATGCTGCCCGGGTGGTACGGAACCGGCACCGCGTTCGCCGACTGGATCGCCCAGGGTGACGGACGGCTGGAAGTCCTGCAGGACTTCTACCGGCGCTGGCCGTTCTTCCGCACCGTGCTGTCCAACATGGCGCAGGTGCTGGCCAAATCGGACATGGGCCTGGCGTCGCGCTACTCCGAGTTGGTCGAGGACGAGGCGCTGCGGCACCGGGTGTTCGACAAGATCGCTGCTGAGCACCAGCGCACCATCGCCATGCACAAGGCGATCACGGGTCACGACGACCTGCTGGCCGACAATCCGGCGCTGGCGCGTTCGGTGTTCAACCGGTTCCCGTACCTGGAACCGCTGAACCATCTGCAGGTCGAACTGCTGCGACAGTACCGATCCGGAGCCACCGACGAACGGGTGCAGCGCGGCATTCTGCTCACCATGAGCGGGTTGGCCACCGCCCTGCGCAACAGCGGGTAACCGTTGACAGGTGCGTCAAAGTAGTTGCGCCACAGCCCTTTCCTGTCAACTTGCTGTGAGACATAGGGGTTGTCATTTGGTTAGGCTGCTCTAACATCCCTAGTGCAATGGCGCTAGGTTGAAGGAGTAGGTCTTGAACGTGAGAAGCGGGGGGCCCGGCGCGCTGCGCTGGATTGCCGGTCTGATACTGCTGATCGGCCTGATCAGCGGATGTAGTTCGTCGGACAGCGGCCAGTCCGGTGGCGAAGCGGCGCCCGAAGGTGTCACCATCAGCCACAAGTTCGGCGAGACGGTCGTCCCGGCCAACCCGGCCCGGGTGGTGACCGTGGGGTGGACCGACCAGGACTTCGTTCTTCCGTTCGGCGTCGTTCCCGTCGCCAGCCGCGAGTTCTTCGAGGAGTACAACGACTACCCGTGGGTGAAGGCCGCCACCGGCGACAAGCCGATCCCCACCTGGGGCGCCGACGAGATCGACTTCGAAGCGATCGCCGCGGAGAAGCCGGACGTCATCTTCGCCATCTACGAGACCATCGACCAGCAGACCTACGACCGGCTCTCCCAGATCGCGCCGACGGTGATCCAGTCGGCCGACTACGCCGACGAGGAAACCCCGTGGGATGTGCAGCTGCTGACCACCGGCAAGGCACTCGGTAAAGAAGACCAGGCCAAGGAATTGGTCGACAAGGTGCAGGGCCGCATCGATGAGGCCAAGACCGCCAACCCCGAATTCGCCGGCAAGACACTGGTGGTGGATTTCGGCCCGGAAAGCGGCGGGCACTGGCTGCTGCCGGAGAACGACCCGCGCCGATCGCTGTTCACCGCACTGGGTTTCGCGACCCAGGAGATCGACGGTGATGTCAGCGAGGAGAAGCTGGACCTGCTCAACCGCGACGTGCTGTTCGTCAACGGCGCCACCAAGGAGCAGATGGTGGCTTCGCCGGCGTTCGCGCGGCTGCCGGTGGTGACCGAGGACCGCACGCTCTACACCACCTTCGAGTCGAACCTCAGTGGGGCACTGACCTATAGCGGTCCCGATGCGCTGCTGTACGCCCTCGATGTGCTGACCCCGCAGCTGGCCAACGCCTTGAACGGCCGGCCGGTGCAGGATCTGGCCAACGCCTGAGCATCACCGCCGCATCCGCAGATGAGGTGACGCCCTGGGAACCACCAGCGGCGTCCCCGTCTGCGGGTCGTCGATGATCTGGCAGGCCAGGCCGTAGACCTCGCCCACCAGGTCCTCGGTGATGACGTCCGTCGGATCGCCTTGGGCCACAATAGTTCCCGCCTTCATGGCGATGATGTGGTCGGCGTAGCGGCAGGCGTGGTTGAGGTCGTGCAACACCGCCACCACGGTGCGGTCCTGTTCGCGGTTGAGCTTGGCGAACAGATCCAGCAGCTCGACCTGGTGGGCGATGTCGAGGTAGGTGGTGGGCTCGTCGAGCAGCACCAATGGCGTCTCCTGGGCCAGCACCATCGCCACCCACACCCGCTGGCGCTGGCCGCCGGACAGTTCATCGACCAGGCGCCCCGACAACTCCTCGACGGCGGTGGCGCGCATGGCCTCGGCCACCGCGTCGGCGTCCTCACGGGCCCACTGGCGCAACACCTTCTGATGCGGAAAACGGCCGCGGGACACCAGATCGGCCACGGTGATGCCTTCGGGTGCGATGGAGGTCTGGGGGAGCAGGCCGAGCCGCCGGGCCACCTCCTTGGTGTGCAGGCCGTTGATATCGGCGCCGTCCAGGATCACCTGCCCGGAAGACGGTTTCAGCAACCGCGCCAGACCGCGCAGCAGCGTTGACTTGCCGCACGCGTTGGGCCCGACGATCGCGGTGACCCGGCCGTCCGGGATGTCGACCGTCAGGTCGGTGATCACCGTCTTTCCGTCGTAGCCGATGGTGAGCTGCTCGGTGCGCAGCCGGGAGTTGCTCATCGTTTCCTTGCCTGGGTGATGAGGAGGGAGATCAGGTAGGCACCGCCGAGTGACACCGTGACGGCGCCGACCGGAAGTTCATTGCCGGGCAACAGACGCTGGGCGATGACGTCGCCGATCAGCAGCAGCACCGCCCCCATCGCGGCCGAGGGCACCAGACCCACGCCGGGTGTCGCGGTGAGCCGACGGGCGATCTGCGGGGCCGCCAACGCGATGAACGTGATGGGACCGGCTGCCGCACAGGCCAGTGCGACCAGTGCGACGCCCACACCCAGGTAAGCCAGCCGGGTTGGTTCGGTGCGCACGCCGAGGGCGCCGGCGGCGTCGTCGCCGAGCTGCAGGACCGGAAGCTGAGGACCCAGCGCGACCAGGACCACGGTGATGACGGCCAGGCAGATCGCCATCGGCACCACCTGCGTCCAACTCAGCCCGGTGAGCGTGCCCTGTTGCCACACCGACGCGGTGACCGCAGTGTGGAAATCGAGTTTGATGACGATCCACTGGTTGACCGAGTTCAGCACGGCGCTGACACCGATGCCGACCACGATCAGCCGATAACCGGCCAGGCCGTTGCGATACGACAGCGCGTACACCAGCACGGCCGTGGCCAGCGCACCGACCAGTGCGCCGGCTGCCACCGCGAAGTAACCCACGCCGACGGTCGCGATGACCACCAGCGCGCCGGTGTAGGCGCCGAAGTTGATGCCGATGATGTCGGGACTGCCCAACGGATTACGGGTCAGCGCTTGGAAGATCGCGCCGGACACCCCGAGCGCGGCCCCGATCAACAGTGCCATCAACATCCGCGGCATCCGCCACTCCAACACCACCACCCGGTCGAACGAGGTGTTGGTACCTGCCAGCACGCCCAGCACATCAGCCGGTTCGATGGCGTACTTGCCGATCCCGATGGCCAGCACGGCGATCACCAGCGCGCCGGCCGCCAGCGCCGACACGACGAGCACCGCTCGCCAGGACATCCGCGCCGACGTGCCTGCGAGGCGAATCACGAACTGGCGCTTGCCGAAATCGAGGGCGGTCATGTGCGATCCGCCCCACGCTTGCGCACCAGCCAGATCAGCACCGGTGCACCGATGAACGCCGTCACGATGCCTGCGGGCAGCTCGGCCGGACGGATGACCACACGTCCCACGATGTCGGCGGCCAACAGCAGCGCCGGTGCCACCACCACGGCGTAGGCCAGGATCCAGCGCCAATCCGGTCCGGTGAACCGGCGCACGGCGTGCGGCACCATCAGCCCGACGAAACCGATGGGCCCCGCGCCCGCGGTGGCCGCACCCGCCAGCAGGGTGACCGCGATCAGACTGAGCACCTGCGTGCGAACCACGTTGCCGCCCATGCTCTTGGCCAGGTCCTCACCGAGTGCGGTGACATTGAGTGAACGCCCCACCACCACACACAGGATCACCCCGGCGACGATGAATGGCGCGATGGCCGCCGACACGTCGAGAGCACGGCCGTCCAGCGCACCGGCGTCCCAGAAGCGCATGTTGTCGAACGCCCGCGGATGGCGCAGCCGCACCGCGAATCCGATACCGTCGAGCACCGCGGCGATCGCCACCCCGGCAAGCAGCACGCGCACCGGCGTCACCGTGGACCGGCCCGTCATCCCGACGAGGTACACCAGGACCATGGCGAACAGGGCCCCGGCGAAGGCGAACCAGATGTAGCCCATCACGCCGCGCACGCCGAGGAAGGCGATGGCACCGACCACAAAAAGGGCTGCACCGGAGTTGATTCCGAGGATCTCGGTATCGGCGAGCGGGTTCCGGCCGACCGCTTGGATCAGGGTGCCCGCCAGTCCGAGTGCCAGCCCGACCAGCAGCGCGAGCACGGTGCGGGGGATGCGCAGATCGTGCACGATCCACTGGTCGCCGACGTCGCGGTAATCCGTGACGGCCTGCCACACGGTGGACAGTGCGACGTTCTCGGTGCCGATCGCCAGACTGACCACACACATCCCGCCCAGTACGGCCACCGCAGTAAGGAACCCGGCCATTCTGGCTTTGCCGGTCAGGTAGCGCGCCGCCGACGGGGGCGGCGTGCGTGCCGGTGCCTGCGCGATCACAAGCGCTACAAACCAACCCGCTCGAGCGCCTCGTCGAATTCCTCGGAGGCCACCTTGTCGCCTTTGCCGTCGGCCAGGGCCTTCTCGTAGACCGCCAGCACGTCGTCCTGAACTGCGGCGAACTTCTGATCCCAGGTCTCGGAGTCCAACCGCCAGTAACCGGTGATGTCGAACTGGTCGATGGTCCAGCCCAGACCGCGGACGTACTTGCGGACCGCCCGGGACTGCGCGGCCTCCCCGGCGAACCAGCAGTAACCGCGGCCCGCGGGCAGCTCGACATCGCGGGTCAGTTCGGCCAGAAGGCTTGGTGCATGGCCGTTTCCGGTGCCGACGGTGGCGATGACGGTGACGTTCGGCCGGGCCGGCAGGTAGGTCAGGTCGTCGTCGTCGGCCACTTCGACTATCGCGACGGCGGGTACATCGGCGGGCAGTGCCTCGATGATGCGCGCGGTGGCCGGCAGCCCGGACAGGTCGGTGATCAGCAGCTGCCAGTCGGTGTCGGCCGGTGGGCGATACCACGAACGGGCATGATCAACGCCCACCCGGTCACCCGGTCTGGTGCCCGATGCCCAGGTGGTGCCGGGACCTGCGGAGTGCAAACCGGGCTCGTGAAGAAAGATGTCGAGGTCGATGCGGGCGCCGTCCTGAAACCGCGCCGAATAGTTGCGGCCTTCGTCGGAACCGGGGAAGTACACACCCACCGCGGAATCGGCGGCCGGTTTCACGTCCAGCACGTCAGGATCTTCTACCTCGAGAGTGATCCGGACCAGCCGTGTGTTGAGCTGAATCGTCTCCACAACGGCGGCATACGAGAAACTCATCGGCCCTTACGTTAGCGTGTTCGCCCTCGCTGTCGGCTTGTCCCTTGCGCCCACCTCGGCGAGCTGGAGATCACGGCTGCGCAGATGCGCCTCCACGTCGTCGAGAACGGCGGCGATGACGTCGCGGTCGACCTCGTCGGCGAGCGCGGTGGCACCGGCGAACCTCAGCAGCTCGGGAAGTTTGTTCCTGACCCGCTCGAGGATCCAGTCCACAAACGGTCCATCGGCCACGGTGTCGAAACCGACCCAGTGGTTCTGCACACCCGGAGTCAGGTAGTGGTAGTGCTCTTCGCCGGGGAAGGCGTCGAACCGCAGGTGTTCCAGACCGGAGGCGGTGTCGAACACATGGAGGGTGGGGCCGCCGGCCCACGGTGCGTCACCGCCGTCCTCGTACAGCGCCCGGCCCTCCAGCCCGAATGTCACTGCGCCCGCGGGGTAGTAGGTGGTGGCCTCCATCACCACCGGAAGCGGATCACCCTGGTACAACTTTCCGAGCCGGGTGGTGGTGTAGGTGAATTCGGCCATGGGATACCGCCTTTCGACAAGGCACAGCATCCGTCGGCCGGCGGTGCAGATCAACGGTGGGCTGCTACGCCTTTTCGGTAGCAGAAGTTCATCGGTCGCTACAGACCCGCACGGCTGCGCACGGCGTTGACCACACCACGCACCGCATTCTCCGTCGCCGAGATGGGCGAGACCACCGCCTCGCCGACACCGACGATCCGCTCCACCCGGTCCACGATGGCCTCCAGCCGGTCGACCATCGACAACAGCCGGGGGGCGAGTTCGTCGATGCGGCTGATGGTGGCGTTGAAGCGTTCCATGGTGGCGTCGAGATTGTCGGTGGAGTTGTTGAGGTCCTCGAGCGTCTCGGTGAGACCCGCGAGCAGGGTGTCCACCTGACCGACCGTGACGTCGGCATTCAGCGCTGCCTGCGCGAGCGTCCGCAGGCGCTGCTGAGCCGGCCGTGGTTTCCCCGATGCCGTGACGTCTTTGTCTGCCATGCCGCCATTATGACGGCCGCCACACTCAGTCGGCGATGGTGGCGGCCGCGTCGGAGTCGAGCAGCCACACCGTCTTCTCGGTGCCGACGGCACCGGCGGCCGGCCATTCCAGGGGATCGGCCCCGCCGACGGCCGCGGCCACGGCGTCGGCCTTACCGCCACCGGAGACCACCAACCACACCTCGCGCGACCGCACCACCGCCGGGAAGGTGAGCGTGATGCGCCGCGGCGGTGGCTTGGGGCAGTCCTCGACCCCGACCACGAACCGGGACTTCTCCGCGGCGGCGACGGTGTGCGGGAACAGCGAGTTGACGTGCCCTTCCGGGCCCATGCCGAGCAGGTGCACGTCAAAAACCGGGGTGGGCTCGCCCTCGGGGGCGTTGGCGGCCAACACCTGCTCGTAGGCCAGCGCGGCCGCGTCGATGTCCGGACCGAATTCGCCGTCGGAGGCGGGCATCGCGTGCACGTTGCGGTCCGGGATGTCGATGTGGTCCAGCAGCGCCTCGCGGGCCTGCTTGTCGTTGCGCTCGTCGTCCGACTCCGGCACGTAACGCTCGTCGCCCCAGAAGATGTGCACCGCCGACCAGTCGATGCCGTCGCCTTTGGCGCGGACCTGCTTCAGGAGTCCGATACCGGTCCCTCCACCGGTCAGGGCGATGGAAGCCTGCCCGCGCTCGTTGACGGCGGCCGTGATCGCGGCGATCAGCCGGTTACCGGCGGCCGCCACCAATTCGTCGGCGTCGTTGTAGGTTTCGACGACTGTCTTGCTCATGCGTATTGCACCTTGTCGATCCCCTGCAGCGCTTCGAAGTAGATCTCGTCGGAGTCCAGCCGGCGCAGGTCTTCGGCCAGGCACTCCCGGGTCTCGCGGCGGGCCAGCGGTACCAGCGCGTCGGGCCGAGCCGTCCGGGTCAGCGTCGCGGTGCGACCCTCCTGTGGACGGCTCAGCGTGATGGTCTCGGTGGCGCGAACCAGCTCGACCTTCAATTCACCCACCTCCCGGCGCACCGGCCCGTCGATACGGCTGGCCAGCCAACCGGCCAGGACGTCGAGCGCGGGTTCGTTCTGCAGACCCGAGACCACCGCGGACTCGATGGGTTCATACGGCGACTGGTCGATGGCCGCGGTGAGCAGCGCCCGCCAGTAGGTGATCCGGCTCCACGCCAGATCGGTGTCACCGGCGGTGTAACCCTGGGCCCGGGACTTGATGGCCTCGAGCGGGTCGGTGCCGTTGGTGGCATCGGTGATACGCCGGATCGCCAACTTGCCCAACGGATCCTGGGCAGGCACCGGGGGAGCGATATCGGGCCACCACGCGACCACCGGGGTGTCGGGCAGCAGGAAGGGCAGCACGACGCTGCTGGCGTGGTTGGCCAGCGGGCCGGACAGTCGCAGCACCACCACCTCACCGGCACCGGCGTCACCGCCGACCCGGATCTGGGCGTCCAACCGGGCCTCGGTCGACAGCCGGTCACCCGGAATGACGACGATGATGCGGCACGGATGTTCGTGGCTGGCGGCGTTGGCCGCCTCGATGGAATCCTCGAGCACCGCCTCGGTATCGGGCGCGATGACCAGGGTCAGCACGCGGCCCATGGTGACCGCGCCGCCCTCTTCGCGGAGGCCGATGATCTTCTTGTTGATCAGGTCGGTGCTGGTGTCAGGCAGATCGACGATCATCTAGGGCCGTCTCCATTCTCGGCCGCTGCGCCGCATCATCTCGTCCGCCGAATCCGGGCCCCAGGTACCCGACTCGTATGGCTCGGGCGCCCCGTGGGACTCCCAGTTCTGCAACGCGGGATCCAGGATCTTCCAGGCCAATTCGACTTCTTCGTTGACAGGGAACAGCGACGGCTCACCGAGCAGCACGTCCAGGATCAACCGTTCATAGGCCTCGGGGGATTCCTCGGCGAACGCGGCACCATAGGAGAAGTCCATGTTCACGTCACGGACTTCCATGTTGTTACCCGGAACCTTGGAACCGAACCGCAACGTGATGCCCTCGTCGGGCTGCACCCGGATGACCAACGCGTTCTTGCCGAGCTCCTCGGTCATGGTGGCGTCGAACGGAAGGTGCGGCGCCCGCTTGAACACCAACGCGATCTCGGTGACCCTGCGCCCCAACCGCTTTCCGGTGCGCAGGTAGAACGGCACCCCAGCCCAGCGGCGGGTGTCGATGTCCAGGGTGATGGCGGCGAACGTCTCGGTGGTCGAGGTCTTGGAGAAGCCCTCCTCGTCGAGCAGTCCCACCACCTTCTGGCCGCCCTGCCAGCCGGCGGCGTACTGGCCGCGCGAGGTGGTCTGATCCAGCGGTTCGGCCAGCCGGGTGGCGGACAGGACCTTGATCTTCTCGGCCTGCAACTCATCGGGCTGGAAGCTGACCGGCTCCTCCATCGCGGTGAGCGCCAGCAACTGCAGCAGGTGGTTCTGGATGACGTCGCGGGCGGCGCCGATTCCGTCGTAATATCCTGCGCGCCCACCCAATCCGATGTCCTCGGCCATGGTGATCTGCACGTGGTCGACGTAGTGGGCGTTCCAGATCGGCTCGAACATCTCGTTGGCGAACCGCAACGCCAGGATGTTCTGCACCGTCTCCTTGCCGAGGTAGTGATCGATGCGGAACACCGACGACTCGGGAAACACGCTGTTGACGGTGGCGTTGAGCGCCTCAGCGCTGGCCAGGTCGTGACCGAAGGGTTTTTCGATGACGACGCGGCTCCAGCCGTCGTTCGACTTCTTGGCCAGCCCGGTCTTCGACAACTGCTCACACACCACCGGGAACGCATCCGGCGGGATCGACAGGTAGAAGGCGTGGTTGCCGCGGGTACCGCGCTCCACGTCGAGCTTGCTCAGCGTTTCGGCAAGTCGCTCGAACGACGCGTCATCGTCGAAAGTGCCCTGGACGAACCGGAATCCCTCGGCCAGCCGATCCCACACCTCCTGACGGAAGGGGGTGCGGGCGTGCTTTTTCACCGCGTCGTAGACGACTTGGGCGAAATCCTCGTCGGCCCAGTCCCGCCGGGCGAAGCCCACCAACGCGAACGTCGGCGGCAGCAGGCCCCGGTTGGCCAGGTCGTAGATCGCCGGCATCAACTTCTTGCGGGCCAGGTCACCGGTGACCCCGAAGATCACCACGCTGCAGGGCCCCGCGATGCGGGGCATGCGCTTGTCGCGCTTGTCCCGCAGCGGGTTCACCCAGTCAGTAGGAACGCTGCCGGTCTCGGTCATTTCTTCTCGTCGAGCTGGCCCTGGGTGGCCTCGATCAACTCCTGCCACGACTTCTCGAACTTGTCGACGCCCTCGTTCTCGAGAACCAGGAAGACGTCGGTGAGGTCGATGCCGATGGCCGCAACCTTGTCGAAGACTTCCTGCGCCGCCGCCGCGGTGCCGGTGACGGTGTCACCGGTGACGACCCCGTGGTCGGCCACCGCGTCGAGGGTCTTCTCGGGCATGGTGTTAACGGTGTTGGGGGCCACCAGCTCGGTGACGTACAGGGTGTCGGAGTAGTCCGGGTTCTTCACGCCGGTGGACGCCCAGAGCGGACGCTGCACCCGGGCGCCGTCGGCCTTGAGCGCTTCGAAGCGGGAACCGCCGACGAACACCTCTTCGTAGGCGGCGTAGGCCAGACGGGCGTTGGCGACACCGGCCTGACCGCGCAGGGCCAACGCCTCCTCGGTTCCGATGGCTTCGAGGCGCTTGTCGATCTCGGTGTCGACGCGGGAGACGAAGAACGACGCGACCGAATGGATCTTCGACAGATCGTGGCCGGCTTCCTTGGCCTTCTCCAGGCCGGCGAGGTAGGCGTCCATGACGGCACGGTGCCGCTCGACGGAGAAGATCAGGGTGACGTTGACGGAGATGCCCTCGGCAAGTACCGCGGTGATCGCCGGGATACCGGCCTCGGTGGCGGGGATCTTGATCAGCACGTTGGGCCGGTCGACGATCTTCCACAGTTCGATGGCCTGCAGGATCGTCTTGTCGGTGTCATGGGCCAGGCGGGGGTCCACCTCGATGGACACCCGGCCGTCGACGCCGCCGGACTGCTCGTACTGCTTGGCCAGCACGTCGCAGGCATTGCGCACGTCGTCGGTGGTGACGGTGCGGATGGTGGCATCCACATCGGCGCCGCGGTCGGCCAGCTCCTTGACCTGGGCGTCGTAGGCGTCGCCCTTGGACAGCGCGGCCTGGAAGATCGACGGGTTGGTGGTGACGCCGACGACGCTCTTGGTGTCGATCAGCTCCTGCAGATTGCCGGTCTGCAGTCGCTCCCGGGACAGGTCGTCGAGCCATACGGACACACCGGCGGCGGACAGCGCCGCCAGGTTCTGGTTCTGAGTCATGGTTCTGCCTTCAGTCGTTAGTTGTTGATCGTGCGTTCCGCTGCGGCGGCGACGGCTTCCGGGGTGAACCCGAACTCGCGGAACAGTGTCTTGTCGTCGGCCGACTCGCCGTAGTGCTCGATCGAGACGATCTCGCCGGTGTCGCCGACCAGCTTGTACCAGCTCTGCGCCACCGCGGCTTCGACCGCGACACGTGCCGAGACGTTCGGCGGGAGCACCGAGTCGCGATACTCCTTGGGCTGGCTTTCGAACCACTCCACACAGGGCATCGACACCACGGCGGCCTCGATGTCCTTCTCGGCCAACAGCTTCTTGGCCTCCACGGCCAGCTGCAGCTCTGAGCCGGTGCCGATGAGGATGACGTCGGCGTCGGTGGCGTCGCCACCGCCGAGCACATAACCGCCCTTGGCAACGCCTTCGGCGCTGGTGCCCTCCAGCACCGGGATGCCCTGGCGGGTCAGGATGAAACCAACCGGGCCGCTGCCGTTGCCGCGCGCGATGATGCTGTGCCAGGCGTAGGCGGTCTCGTTCGGGTCACCGGGGCGCACCACCGACAGGTTCGGGATGGCGCGCAGGGCGGCCAGATGTTCGATGGGCTGGTGGGTGGGGCCGTCCTCGCCCAGGCCGATCGAGTCGTGCGTCCAGATGTAGATGGTGTCGATGTCCATCAGCGAGGCCAGGCGCACCGCGGGCCGCATGTAGTCGGAGAACTGCAGGAACGTGCCACCGAACGCGCGGGTGGGGCCGTGCAGCACGATGCCCGACAGGATGGAGCCCATGGCGTGCTCACGGATGCCGAAGTGCAGCACCCGGCCGTACCAATCGGCGGAGAAGTCCTCGGTCGAGATCGACGGCGGGCCGAACGACTTCACCCCCTTGATGGTGGTGTTGTTGGAGCCGGCCAGGTCGGCGGAGCCGCCCCACAGCTCGGGAAGCTTGGGAGCGACGTCGTTGAGCACCTGACCGAACGCGGCGCGGGTGGCCACGGCCTTGGAGCCCGGCTCCCAGTAGGTGATGTCGGCGTCCCAGCCCTCGGGCAGTTCCTCGGCGGTGAGCCGGTCCAGCAGCTTCTTGCGCTCCGGCTCGCGCTCGGCCCACGCGTCGAAGTCGGTCTGCCACTTCTCGTGGGCTTCCTTACCGCGCTCGACGAGCTTGCGGGTGTGTTCGATGACCTCGGGGCGGACCTCGAAGGTCTTGTCAGGGTCGAAGCCGAGGATCTTCTTGGTGGCGGCCACCTCGTCGTCCCCGAGTGCGGAACCGTGCACCCCGCCGGTGTTCATCTTGGTGGGTGCGGGATAGCCGATGATGGTGCGCACCGCGATGAACGACGGCTTGTCGGTCACCTTCTTGGCCTCGGCGATGGCGGCTTCGATACCGACGACGTTCTCACCGCCGTCGACTTCCTGGACGTGCCAGCCGTAGGCGCGGTAACGGGCGGCGACGTCCTCGCTCAGCGCGATGTCGGTGTCGTGCTCGATGGAGATGTGGTTCTTGTCGTAGAAGACGATCAGGTTGCCCAGTTGCTGGACGCCCGCCAGCGAGGACGCCTCGCTGGTCACGCCTTCTTCGATGTCACCGTCGGAGGCGATGACGTAGATGAAGTGGTCGAACGGGCTCTCACCGGCCGGGGCATCGGGGTCGAAAAGACCACGCTCGTACCGGGCAGCCATCGCCATGCCCACCGCCGAGGCCAGGCCCTGGCCCAGCGGGCCGGTGGTGATCTCCACGCCCTTGGTGTGGCGGAACTCGGGATGGCCCGGGGTCTTGGACTTGAACGTGCGCAGCGACTCGATGTCGGGGAGTTCGAGGCCGAAGCCGCCGATGTAGAGCTGCAGGTACAGCGTCAGGCTGGAATGCCCGCAGGACAGGATGAACCGGTCGCGGCCCAGCCAGTGCACGTCGCTGGGGTCGTGGCGCATCTGGCGCTGGAACAGCGTGTAGGCCAGCGGGGCCAGGCTCATCGCGGTTCCGGGGTGCCCGTTGCCGACCTTCTGCACCGCGTCGGCGGCCAGCACACGCACGGTGTCGACTGCCAACGAATCGACGTCGGTCCAGTCGTCGGGGTGGTGGGGTTCGGTCAGCGTCGCGATTTCTTCGACGGTGGTCACAAGCTCACTCCTTGGTGGCGTGTCTGGTTGGCAGGCCGCACTATCCAACCCTAGTGCTCCCGGTTCGCTCATCGCAGGCTGCATTCGGAGAGTGTTCGTTCTCCCGTTACGGTGGGTAACGCGGAATCGACCCTGCGGTAATCCATCGCTGTGTCGGCGGTCTACCATCGTCTGTAGTAGATGCTGCGAGGTGGCCGTGATTCTCGCGTCAGGACCACGGCCGAGGATGAGGAGTTGACTGCGTGAGCATTCGCGAGCGCCACCTCAGCTCGGGCAACCCGAAAAGCGGTGGCGCACCGAAGCGGATTCGCAACACGTTGCTGGCCTATGTCGCGTTGACCAAGCCGCGCGTCATCGAGCTGTTGCTCGTCACGGCCATTCCCGCGATGCTGCTGGCCGACCGCGGCACCGTGGACCCGCTGCTGATTCTGAACACGCTGGTGGGCGGCATGCTCGCCGCGGCAGGCGCCAACACGCTGAACTGCGTCGCCGACGCCGACATCGACAAGGTGATGAAACGCACAGCCCGGCGCCCGCTGGCCAGGGCGACGGTGCCCACCCGGCATGCGCTGGTGTTCGGGCTGGTGCTCTCGGTCGGCTCCTTCTTCTGGCTGTGGGGGACTTCCAACCTGCTCTCGGGCGTGCTCGCGGTGGTGACCATCGCCTTCTACGTCTTCGTCTACACCCTGCTGCTCAAGCGCCGCACCTCGCAGAACGTGGTGTGGGGTGGGGCCGCCGGCTGCATGCCGGTGATGATCGGCTGGTCGGCGGTCACCGGGACCATCCAGTGGCCCGCCCTGGTGATGTTCGCCGTCATCTTCTTCTGGACGCCGCCGCACACCTGGGCGCTGGCGATGCGCTACAAGGACGACTACGCCGCCGCCGGGGTGCCGATGTTGCCGTCGGTGGCCACCGAGAAACACGTGACGCTGCAGATCCTGATCTACACCTGGCTGACCGTGCTGGCCACGCTGGCGCTGGTGCCTGCCACCGGCTGGCTGTACACCGGCGTGGCTGTGCTGGCCGGGGTGTGGTTCCTGGTGATGGCCCACCAGCTGTATGCCGGCGTGCGCCGCGGTGAGCCCGTCAAACCCCTGCGGTTGTTCCTGCAGTCGAACAACTACCTGGCCGTGGTGTTCTGCGCGCTGGCCATCGACTCGGCGATCGCGCTGCCGACCGTCTTCTAGAGGGATTTGGGCGCGCTCACAACCGCTGAGCGGTTGTGAGCGCGCCCAAATCGCAGGAGCTAGGGCACCAGGACGATTGAGCCGACGGTTTTGCGGCCCTGCAGATCGCGATGGGCTTGCTCGGCGTTCTCCAGCGGATAGTGCGCGCTGACGTTGATGGTGATCGCCCCGGACTTGATGGCATCGAGCAGCTCACCCGCCCGCCAGGCGAACTCGTCCGCGGTGCGGGTGTAGTGCCCGAGATTGGGCCGGGTCAGGAAAACCGAGCCCGCGGTGTTGAGCCGCTGCGGGTCCACCGGCGGGACGGGTCCGCTGGCCGCGCCGAACAATGCCAGTGTGCCGCGGATCGCCAGGCTGGCCAGGCTGGCCTCGAACGTCGTCTTGCCCACACCGTCGTACACCGCCGCCACACCCGCGCCGTCGGTCAATTCACGCACCTTGGCGCCGAACTCGGCCGGGTCATCCGGGTAATCGAGCACTTCGATGGCCCCGGCCTGCCGCGACAGCTCGGCTTTCTCCGGGGTCGAGGCGGTGGTGATGACGCGGGTGCCGAAGCTGGTGGCCCACTGCGTCAGGATGAGACCCACACCGCCGGCCCCGGCATGCACCAGGATGGTGTCCTGCGGCTGCACCGCGTACACCGACTTGAGCAGGTAATGCGCCGTCATACCCTTCAACAGAGCGGACGCCACCGCGTCGGGGGCCACTCCGTCGGGCACGTAGGCGACGAAATCCGCCGGCGCCACGGTGTACTGGGCGTAGGCGCCCAGCGCCTTGTCGGTGACCACCCGGTCACCCACGTTGAGTGCCACCACGTCGTCGCCGACGGCCTCGACCGTGCCGCAGACCTCACTCCCGGAGATGAACGGCGTCTCCCGCGGATACAGACCGGACCGGAAATAGGTGTCGATGAAGTTGACGCCGATGGCTTCGGCCTTGATCAGCACCTGGCCGGGGCCCGGTGTGGGCGTCGGCCGTTCGACGTAACTCAGGACTTCGGGACCACCGGTTTCGGGAACTTCGATCGCGTGCATGGTGACTATCATCCTTGAGCGTGAAGTCCGTATGAAGCTGGCACGCCCTGATGTCTTCCATCCCAGGATCGTGCTGGCCGGGTGCCCCGCGCTGATCACCGGCGACGGCGACGACGACGGTCTGGTCGAGGCGCTGCGGGCCCGCGGCCTGCACGCCCGCTGGTTGTCCTGGGACGACCCCCAGGCACTGGACAGCGACCTGGTGATCATGCGGGCCACCTGGGACTACACCGAACGATTCGACGAGTTCCTGGCGTGGACGACGCAGGTGCCGCACCTGCTGAATGCCCCGGACGTCGTGCAGTGGAACACCGAGAAGACCTATCTCGAGGATCTGGCTGTCGCCGGTGTCCCGGTGGTCGAGACCGAGTTCTTCGCCCCGGGGGAGATCGTGCACCTGCCGGCCGGGGAGGTGGTGGTCAAACCCGCGGTGGGTGCCGGTTCCCGCGGCGCACAACGGTTCACCGATCACTGCGCGGCCCGCGACCATGCCGCCACCTTGCAGGAAAGTGGCGCCACCGCGATGGTGCAGCCCTACGATCCGCGCGTCGAGGACGGTGAGACCGCACTGGTCTTTCTGGGCGGGCGGCAGTCGCACGCGTTCACCAAGGGCCCGATGCTGCCGCCGCCGGGGAACACGCCGGTATTCGACGAATCCGGCACCTACGCGGAGGAGTCGCTGAAACCGGCCGAGCCGGATGTCGCGCTGTGGGAGGTGGGCCATGCCGCCCTGGCGGCCGCGGCTGCGCACCTGGGCTGCACACCGAAGGAATTCCTCTACGCCCGCGTCGATCTGCTGGGCGGGCACCACGATCCGCTGCTGCTGGAGTTGGAGTTGGTGGAGCCGTCACTGGGTTGGCGGCAGCTGGGCCCTACCGAGCGTGAGCTGGCGCAGCGACAGTTCGCGCTCGAGGTCGAATCAGCGTTGGAGCGCTTCGGTCTCGGTCCGCTGTCGCAGAGCCGCCCATAGCGCGGCTGTCGCCGCGGTACATGCACCGGCACCCGCCACGTGCACGGCCACCAGGGCCGCGGGTACACCGGTGAAGAACTGGATGGCCCCGACGAGGCCCTGGGCGACGATGAGGCCGACCAGCACGTAGAGCCGGAGCATGACGGCGCTGGGCGCGTTGACGGCCCACAGCCCGAAACCCAGGCCGACGACGAGCGCCAGATAGGCGACCAGCAGCGACGAGTGCGCGTGCACCAGCGTGGTGATCTCGATCTGCAGGCGGGCGACGGGCCGTTCGATGCTCTTGTCGCCGGCGTGGGGTCCGGCCCCGGTGACCAGTGTGCCGCTGACCAGCACCGCGGCCAGGGTGACACCGGACAGTGCCGTCAGCAGCCGCAGTTGCCTGGGCGCGGTGCGCCGGGGGATGCCGTCGTCGGGCTCGCCGATCTTGACGAAGAGCAGTACCGACAGCCACACCATCAGCATCGATGCCAGCAGGTGGATCGCCACGGTCCACCACAGCAGGCCGGTGAGGACGGTGATACCGCCGATGATCGCCTGCACCACGGTCGAAGCAGGCATGAGCCAGGCGTAGAGCTTGACCTCCCGGCGGCGGTGGGCACGGGTCACGGCGATGACGGCCGCCGCGGCGGTGAACACCACCGCAAACGTCAGCAAGCGATTGCCGAACTCGACGGCCTGATGGATGCCGGCGACTTCCGGGTGCGGCATCGGGGTGAAGCTGCCCGGGAAACACTGCGGCCAGGTGGGGCAGCCGAGGCCCGAGGCGGTGACGCGGACGATGGCGCCGGTGACGGCGATACCGCCCTGGGTCAGGATGACCAGCGCACCGATGATCCGCTGGGTACGCAGACTTGCTGCGGGAAGCCGGTCGACCAGCCGCTGAAACCACACGCTCACAGAGTAGGTGAGGGCTAACTACCGGCTGTAGTAGGGGTTTGGGCCAGCCGAAACGAGCGGGACCAGGATCTGCTTGACGAGTCGGACCGCCAGCGCGTCGTCGATCGGGTCACCGGTGACCAGCAGCCGGTGCCACAGCACGCTCTGAGCCAGTTCCCGGATGATGTCGACGGCAATGTCCGCGCGGATCTCGCCGCGGGGGCGCACTACGTCACCGTGTTGGACATCGGCGCGCGATCGCCGCTGCTCACGCCCGTGAACTACGCGCTCGCCCGCAAGTTCCCCGACGAGATGGTCCGCGCCTGGGTAAAACACAACATCGAGGAGGTCGGCCAGCTGGAATTCCTGTTGCCCACGCTCAGCACCAGATCGCCAGCTGCTGCCCCGTCTCGTTGACCTGTGGGGGATCCGGCAGACAGAACGCGGTACCGGCCGCGATGCGGTGGGCGCTCCAGGCCGCCGCGGCAGCGTCGAGCACGTCATCGGCGGGCACCGCATCCACGGGGCCCAGATCTTCGGGGAGATCGATGCCATGGGTGGCCAGCATCCGTAACCGCGCTCGCTGGCCGCGCCAGCTCTTCTTCTTGCCGTCGGTGGGCAACAGCCCCATCTGGCGAAACGACAGCTCGGGGTGTACTTCGAACAGCGGCAACGAAAGCTCGTGCAGGGCTTCGGCTTCCAACAGTTTGGCCTTCAGTCCCCACGCCTGGATGCTGATACCTCTGCCCGTCAGCGCGACAGCCAGGGCGGTTCCCGTCGCGTGATCCGGTGCGTCGAAAACCGGTCGCGGCGGCATCACGAAGATGCTGGAGGACCGGCCCGCAAGCAGACGCTGCGCCAGCCGGTCGGAGGCGCGCACCTCGCCGGCCATCAGGCCCAGGGGCATGTCCACGCCCACGGCGTCGGCGCCGGGGACCGCGGCCAGTACCCCGGCCAGCGTCGGATGGATGTGCGCGGCCACAAAGCGCCCGTCGTGCAACTCGACGCCGACCCACCCCGATTTGTAGCCGTCGACACCGAGCACGGTGCTCATCTAGCAGCGGCCGCTCACGTGAAGCGGAACCACCGCAACGCGCACACCGCGGCCAGCGCACCCCATACCGCCAGGACCGCGATACCGAACCAGTCCACCGACATCGTCATGGCCTGCGTCAGCGCCTCGGTGAGTGCGCCGGACGGCGTGAGGCGGGCCACCCAGTGAACCGCGCTCGGAACCGCCTCCGACTCCAGCGTCAGTGCACCGAGTCCGGCGAAGACGAACCACAGCAGGTTGGCCAGCGCCAGCACGATCTCGGCTTTCAAGGTGCCGCCCAGCAGCAGTCCCAGCGCGGCGAACCCGGCGGTGCCCAGGGCGATGATCACCGCCCCGACGAGCAGGCCGACCGGGCTGGGCCGCCAGCCCAGTGCCAGGCCGATCGCCCCGAGAATGATGGCCTGCAGGAACACGACGGCCACCACCGCCAGCGACTTGCCGACGATGATGCCCCACACCGGTAATGCGGTGGCGCCCAGGCGTTTCAGCGCTCCGTAGCGCCGGTCGAACGCCACGGCGATGGCCTGGCCGGTGAAGGCGGTGGAGATCACGGCCAACGCCATGATGGCGGGAACAAACGTCGCCGCCCGGTTCTCGCCGAACGATCCCAGCGGCAACAGCGTCAGCCCCACCAGCAAGGTGATCGGGATGAACATCGTCAACAGCAACTGTTCGCCGTTGCGCAGCAACAACTTCAGTTCGAGGCCGAACTGTGCGGCCAGCATCTTCTGCACGGTGTTGGGCCGCGCGTCCGGGGTGAATGTCCCCTCGGGAAACAAGACCTTGCTCACCGCAACTCCCGTCCGGTCAGATCCAGGAACACATCTTCGAGGCTGCGCTGCTCCACCCGCATGTCTGTGGCCAGCACATCCAGCCGCGCGCACCAGGCCGTCACGGTGGCCAGTACCTGCGGGTCGATGTGCCCCTCCACCAGGTACTCACCGGGGGCGATCTCAGCGGCCCGGTAGTTCTCGGGCAGGGCGCTGATCAGCAAGGCCAGGTCGAGCTTGCGGGGCGCGGTGAAACGCAGTTGGTCCTCGGTGCCGGAGCGCATCAGTTCGGCCGGGGTGCCTTCGGCGACCGCCACCCCGCGATCGATGATGACCAGCCGGTCGGCGAGCTCTTCGGCTTCTTTGAGTTGGTGGGTGGTCAGGACGACCGTGACGCCGTCGCGGCGCAAGCCGTCGATCAGCTCCCAGACCACCAGGCGGGCGTGGGCGTCCATCCCGGCTGTCGGTTCGTCGAGGAACACCAGCTCGGGACGCCCGACCAACGCGCACGCCAGGGCCAGGCGCTGCTGCTGTCCGCCGGAAAGCCGGCGGTAAGTGGTGCGTGCGGCCTCGGTGAGGCCCAGGGTGTCGAGCAACCACTGCGGATCGAGTGGGTTGGCGGCGTAGGCGGCCACCAGATGCAGCATCTCGCCGGCGCGCGCGGCCGGGTACCCGCCGCCGCCCTGGAGCATCACCCCGATGCGGGCCCGCAACCGTGCGTTGTCGGTGAACGGGTCGAGTCCGAGTACCTCGATGCTGCCCGCATCGGGCCGCAGGAACCCCTCACACATCTCGACGGTGGTGGTCTTGCCCGCGCCGTTGGGGCCCAACAGGGCCAGCACCTCGGCGGGCTGCACCTCCAGGTCCAGGCCGGAGACGGCCGTGACCGCGCCGTAGCGTTTGGTGACCCCGTGAAGTCGCAGGGGTACGGGTGCAGTCGAGCTCACGGAGAGTCAGCGTAGGCGTCGGGCGTGACGCGGGGTGCTGCCGGTGGAGGTGTGGTGCCGCTGGGCGCTGTCGGTCGTGGGTCGGCGGGCTCGGGTGGGTCGGTTTCGGTGACCGGCGGCGGCAGGGCCCGCCACGGCAGGCGCCGGTAGGTGATTCCGATCAGGATCAGCACGATCACCGTGCTGGCCAGGGTGGCATCGACGATCTGGAACAGGGCGAACCGATCGCCGTTGGCGGTGGGGCCGAAGATGCCGACGGTCAGGGTGGCGATGATGGCCGCGGTCCGGAAGCCGGGGCGGGTGGCCCACGCCGCCAGCGGGATGATGGCCCACAGCAGGTACCAGGGCTGCACGACGGGGAACAGCAGCACGGTGGCGCCCAGCGCGACACCGAGACCGCCGACCGGATGCAGCCGGCCCCGGAGCACCGACAGCAGCAGCCAGCTGACCACCACCGTGATGATGAGCACACCGATGCCACGGGTCAGGCCGAGGACGGCGGTGGTGTGGTCACCGAGGCCGAGCAGGATGCCGACCTGGCCGGTGCCCAGGGCCACCAGTGTCGGCGGGGACATCCAGCTGCGCACCACGTTGGCGGTGCCGAGGGTGAACAACCAGCCGAACCCCAAACCACTGGCCCAACCGATGACCGCCATCACCGCCAGGGACACTGCGCCCAGACTGCAGCTGGCCATCAGGAACGCCTTGATGGTGCCGCCCCACCTGCAGGCCAATGCCATCGCGACGAAACCAAGGGCCAGCAGCGAGGGCAGCTTCACCTGGGACGACATGGCGATCAGCACGGTACCGGCGACGAGCATGCCCAGGGGGGCCCACGCACTCCACTGGGCGCGGCCGTGCGGCCAATGCAGCGGCTGGGGGATGAGCCGGTGGGTGCCTTCGATACCCCGCAGCGCGAATTCGGTGCCGGCCAGCATCAGCCCCAGCATCAGGGCCTCGTTGTGAATTCCGGCGACCAGATGCATGAACAGCAGCGGGTTGGTGGGCCCCAGCCACAATGCCGAGACCTCGGCGACGCCGCAGCGCCGCGCCAGCCGCGGAGTGGCCCAGACGATCAACCCCACGCCGAGCAGCACCACCAGCCGGTGACACAGCACCGCCCAGACGATGTTCTCGCCGGTCAGGGCCGAGATGCCTTCGCCGATCCACAGGAACAGGGGGCCATAGGGGGCGGGTGTTTCGCGCCAGAGACTGGGCACCGACAGCGTGAACACGTGGTCGAGCCCGAGTCCCGGCGCCGGCCCGACGCTGTAGGGGTCCTGGCCGATCCGGGCGATTTGGCTCTGCGCCAGATACGAATAGACGTCCTTGCTGTACATCGGTGGTGCCACCAGCAGCGGCACCATCCACAGCATCAGGGTGCGGTCGAGCTGGCTGCGCGACATCCGCCGGCGGCCCAGGGCGTAGCGGCCCAGCATCAGCCACGCCAGCGCCATCATGACCGCGCCGGTGGTGGTCATGGTCAGCGAGACGGTCTGGATGCGCGACGGGAGGTTGAGCAGCCGCACCCCGAACGTCGGGTCCTGCACCACGGGGCGCGCACCCGCACCGAGCGCACCGATGGCCATCAGGACGGTGCCGGTGGCCCCGAAGAGCCGTGTGCGGCGCATGGCGACGAGTTCGGCGTCGTTCAGCGGCGAGCCGACGGGGCGTTCGTCGCCATGCCAACGCGCGATCGACGAACTCCACGAACGTCGACGGTCGGCCACCACAGCAGACTATCGGGGCCGGAGTCCGAGGCTGCGAGGCACGAGCAGGTGAAGGAGCTCCGGCCGGAGGGTGGGGCCGGAGTCCGAGGCTGCGAGGCACGAGCAGGTGAAGGAGCTCCTATTCCCGAACTGGGGTGTGACTATTCAGACCACGAGCTAAGGGTTACCTTGCTAGACCGGCCTGTGTAATTGCGTCACACTGGTGTTGTGAAAATCCATTCTGAGGTTCCGCGTGCGCATGACGCCATGCCGGCCACTCAGGACGGGCACACCAGGAAGGCGATCATCCGCCTGCTGTTGGAGTCGGGTTCCATCACCGCCAGTGCGATCGGCGACCGGCTCGGTCTGTCCGCGGCCGGGGTGCGTCGTCACCTCGACGCACTGATCGACGCGGGTGACGCCGAAGCCAATGCCGCTGCCGCCTGGCAGCAGGAAGGCCGGGGCCGACCCGCCAAACGCTACCGGCTCACGCCTGCCGGCCGCGCCAAACTGGAGCACGCCTACGACGACCTGGCCTCAGCCGCCATGCGGCAGCTGCGCGAGATCGGCGGTGACGAAGCCGTGCAGACCTTCGCCCGCCGGCGCATCGACAGCATTCTCGCCGGGGTCACCAAGGCCGGGGACGACGAGCAGCAGGTCGAAGCTGCCGCCGAAGGGATTGCCGGCGCGCTCACCAAGGCTGGATACGTCACCACCACCACCCGGGTCGGTGGCGCCGCCCGCGGTGTACAGATCTGCCAGCACCACTGTCCCGTATCGCACGTCGCCGAAGAGTTCCCGGAACTGTGTGACGCAGAGGCGAAAGCCATGGCCGAGGTACTGGGTACTCATGTGCAACGACTGGCGACCATCGTCAACGGCGACTGCGCCTGCACCACGCACGTTCCGCTGGGCACCTGACCAGCGCCCCACCACGCACTGCACCAACCTTCGGCACACAGCCCGCGCCGAAGCCCAACGAAAGAGCTAAGGAGTGTGTCGCGATGACACTCACACCGGAGACGCCACTGACCCAAGAGGAGACCATCGCCTCGCTGGGTAAGTACGGCTACGGCTGGGCCGACTCCGATGTCGCAGGCGCCAGCGCCCAGCGTGGGCTGTCCGAAGCGGTGGTCCGTGACATCTCGTCGAAGAAGAGCGAGCCCGAGTGGATGCTCGACGTCCGCCTGAAGGCGCTGCGCACCTTCGACAAGAAGCCGATGCCCAACTGGGGATCTCAGCTCGACGGCATCGACTTCGACAACATCAAGTACTTCGTGCGCTCCAGCGAGAAGCAGGCGGCCACCTGGGATGACCTGCCCGCGGACATCAAGAACACCTACGACAAGCTCGGCATCCCGGAAGCGGAGAAGCAGCGCCTCGTCTCGGGCGTCGCCGCGCAGTACGAGTCCGAGGTGGTCTACCACTCCATCCGCGAGGATCTGGAGAAGCAGGGTGTCATCTTCCTGGACACCGACACCGCCCTCAAGGAACACCCGGAGCTGTTCAAGCAGTACTTCGGCACCGTGATCCCGGCCGGCGACAACAAGTTCTCCGCCCTCAACACCGCGGTGTGGTCGGGCGGTTCGTTCATCTACGTGCCGAAGGGTGTGCACGTCGACATCCCGCTGCAGGCCTACTTCCGGATCAACACCGAGAACATGGGCCAGTTCGAGCGGACGCTGATCATCGCCGACGAGGACTCCTACGTGCACTACGTCGAGGGTTGTACCGCGCCGATCTACAAGTCGGACTCGCTGCACTCGGCCGTCGTCGAGATCGTCGTCAAGCCCGGCGCGCGCGTTCGGTACACCACCATCCAGAACTGGTCGAACAACGTCTACAACCTGGTGACCAAGCGGGCCCGCGCCGAGGCCGGGGCCACCATGGAGTGGATCGACGGCAACATCGGCTCCAAGGTCACCATGAAGTACCCGGCCGTGTGGATGACCGGTGAGCATGCCAAGGGTGAGGTGCTCTCGGTGGCCTTCGCCGGCGAGGGGCAGCACCAGGACACCGGCGCCAAGATGCTGCACCTGGCGCCCAACACGTCGTCCAACATCATCTCCAAGTCGGTGGCTCGCGGCGGTGGCCGCGCCTCCTACCGCGGGCTGGTGCAGGTGAACAAGGGTGCCCACGGTTCCAGGTCCAGCGTGAAATGTGATGCGCTGTTGGTGGACACGATCAGCCGCTCCGACACCTACCCCTACGTCGACATCCGCGAGGACGACGTGACGATGGGCCACGAGGCCACTGTCTCCAAGGTCAGCGAGGACCAGATGTTCTATCTGATGAGCCGCGGCCTGACCGAGGACGAGGCCATGGCCATGGTGGTGCGCGGCTTCGTCGAGCCCATCGCCAAGGAACTGCCGATGGAGTACGCGCTGGAGCTCAACCGCCTCATCGAGCTGCAGATGGAAGGTGCTGTCGGTTAAATGACCCAAAACCTCACGAACTCTGTCGAGGGAATCGTCAAGAACAAGGGGGAGTTGTTCGCCTCGTTCGACGTCAACGCCTTCGAGGTGCCCGGCGGCCGTGACGAGCTGTGGCGGTTCACGCCGCTGAAGCGGCTGCGCGGCCTGCACGACGGCACGGCAGGATCGCACGGCGGAGCCTCCGGTCATGCGACCGTCACCGTGTCGGAGAATCCGGGCGTGACGGTGGAGACCGTCGGGCGCGACGACCCACGTCTGGGCCAGGGCGGTACCCCTACCGATCGCGTTGCCGCACAAGCATTCTCGTCATTCGAGTCGGCGACGGTGGTCACCGTGGCACGCGACACCGAGGTCGAGGAGCCCATCGAGATCGTCATCGACGGGCCCGGCGCGGACGTGGTGGCCTACGGTCATCTGCAGATCCGCGTCGAGGAACTGTCGCGGGCCATCGTGGTGGTGGACCTGCGCGGCAGCGGAATCCTGGCCGACAATGTCGAGATCATCGTCGGTGACTCCGCCGGGGTGGGCGTCATCTGGATCGCCGACTGGGCCGACGACACCGTGCACGTCAGCGCGCACCACGCCACGCTGGGCAAGGACGCGGTACTGGGGCACGTCAACGTCACCCTCGGCGGTGACGTGGTACGTACATCGGCCACTGTCCGCTTCACCGCCCCGGGCGGCGACGCGAAGCTGCTGGGGACGTACTTCGCCGACGACGGCCAGTTCTTCGAGTCGCGGCTGTTGGTCGATCACGCGTTCCCGAACTGCAAGTCCGATGTGCTGTACAAGGGTGCGCTGCAAGGGGATCCGGATTCCAAGAAGCCCGATGCCCACACCGTGTGGATCGGCGATGTGCTGATCCGCGCCGAGGCCACCGGCACCGACACCTACGAGGCGAACCGCAACCTGGTGCTCACCGACGGCGCCCGCGCCGACTCGGTGCCCAACCTGGAGATCGAGACCGGTGAGATCGTCGGCGCCGGACACGCCAGTGCCACCGGACGTTTCGACGATGAGCAGCTGTTCTACCTGCGCGCCCGGGGCATCCCCGAAAACCAGGCCCGCCGGCTGGTGGTGCGTGGCTTCTTCAACGAGATCATCGCGAAGATCGCCGTGCCCGCCGTCCGCGAGCGCCTCACCGAAGCCATCGAACGAGAACTAGCGATAACGGAATCGAGAACCGCCTAACCATGACCACTCTGGAAATCAAGGACCTGCACGCATCGGTCTTCACCCCGGAAAACGACGAGGTGCCCATTCTCAAGGGCGTCGACCTCACCGTGAAATCCGGTGAGACCCATGCCGTCATGGGCCCCAACGGATCCGGCAAGTCCACCCTGTCGTACGCCATCGCGGGCCATCCCAAGTACACCGTCACCTCGGGGTCGATCACCCTCGACGGTGAGGACGTGCTGGAGATGAGCGTCGACGAGCGCGCGCGGGCCGGACTGTTCCTGGCGATGCAGTACCCCGTTGAGGTACCCGGCGTGTCGATGTCGAACTTCCTGCGGACCGCGGCCACCGCGGTGCGGGGTGAGGCGCCCAAGCTGCGGCACTGGGTCAAAGAGGTCAAGGGCGCCATGAGCGACCTCGACATCGACGCCGCCTTCGGGGAGCGCAGCGTCAACGAGGGTTTCTCCGGCGGTGAGAAGAAGCGCCATGAGATCCTGCAGCTCGGTCTGCTCAAGCCGAAGATCGCGATCCTCGACGAAACCGACTCGGGTCTGGACGTCGACGCGCTGCGGGTGGTCAGCGAAGGTGTGAACCGCTACAAGGAAACCGAAAACGGTGGCGTCCTGCTGATCACGCACTACACCCGCATCCTGCGCTACATCCAGCCGCAGTTCGTGCATGTGTTCGTCGGCGGCCGGATCGTCGAGTCCGGTGGTCCGGAACTGGCCGACGAACTCGAAGCCAGCGGTTACGTGCGATTCACCCAGGCTGCCGCCGGGGCCTAGGAGGCAACCATGACGACGTCGGTCGGCACGCCTCTGACTGCGGCTGATCTCAGCAGGATCAGAGCCGACTTCCCGATCCTGTCTCGCGTCATGCGGGGCGGGAACCAGCTGGCGTACCTCGATTCGGGTGCCACCTCGCAGCGACCCCTGCAGGTGCTCGACGCCGAGCGGGAGTTCCTGTTGAACTCCAACGGCGCGGTGCACCGCGGGGCCCACCAGCTGATGGAGGAGTCCACCGATGCCTACGAGCAGGGCCGCGCCGACATCGCCGCGTTCGTCGGGGCCGACGACGACGAGCTGGTGTTCACCAAGAACGCCACCGAGTCGATCAACCTGGTGTCGTACGCGTTGGGAGACAACAGGTTCGAGCGTGCCATCGGCCCCGGGGACGTCATCGTCACCACCGAACTCGAGCACCACGCCAATCTGATTCCGTGGCAGGAGTTGGCCCGGCGCACCGGCGCCACCCTGAAGTGGTACTCGGTGACCGACGACGGGCGCATCGACCTGGACTCGTTGGAGCTCGACGGCAACGTCAAGCTGGTCACCTTCACGCACCACTCCAATGTCACCGGCGCCATCGCCCCGGTCGCCGAACTGGTGGCCCGGGCCAAGGCTGTCGGTGCGCTGACCCTGCTCGACGCCTGCCAGTCGGTGCCGCACCAACCGGTGGACTTCCACGCCCTCGACGTGGACTTCGCAGCGTTCTCCGGTCACAAGATGCTCGGCCCCAACGGGATCGGCGTCCTCTACGGACGGCGCGAACTGCTGGGCGCGCTGCCGCCGTTCATCACCGGCGGGTCGATGATCGAGACGGTGACCATGGAAGCCACCACCTACGCTCCGGCGCCGCAGCGCTTCGAGGCCGGCACGCCGATGACCTCGCAGGTGGTCGGATTGGCCGCTGCCGCACGCTATCTCGACGCCATTGGCATGAGTGCGGTGGAAGCGCACGAGGAGGCCCTGGTGGCCGCGGCGCTGGACGGACTGGCCGGGATCCCCGGCGTGCGGATCATCGGCCCCCAGACGGGGGAGCTGCGCGGCTCGCCCGTGGCGTTCGTGGTCGACGGCATCCACGCGCACGACGTCGGGCAGGTGCTCGACGACGACGGTGTCGCGGTGCGGGTGGGTCACCACTGCGCATGGCCGCTGCACCGGCGCTTCGGCATCGCCGCGACCGCGCGCGCGTCCTTTGCGGTGTACAACACCCTCGACGAGGTGGACCGGCTGGTGTCGGGTATCAAGCGGGCGGTTGAGTTCTTCGCATGAGGCTGGAACAGATGTACCAGGAAGTGATCCTGGATCATTACAAGCACCCGCATCACCGCGGTCTGCGTGAACCGTTCGGCGCGGAGGTGCGTCACGTCAACCCGACGTGTGGTGACGAGGTGACACTGCGGGTGGCGCTGTCGTCTGACGGGGAACATGTCGCCGACATCTCGTATGACGGGCAGGGCTGTTCGATCAGCCAGGCGGCGACGTCGGTGCTCACCGATCAGGTGATCGGCCAGACGGTGGGGGATGCGCTGAAGACCGTGGCGGCGTTCTCCGAGATGGTCTCGTCACGCGGCAAGATCGACGGTGACGAGGACGTGCTGGGCGACGGAATCGCCTTCGCCGGCGTGGCCAAGTACCCGGCTCGGGTGAAATGCGCCCTGCTCGGCTGGTTGGCTTTCAAGGACGCGTTGGCGCAGGCCAGTGATCGCGAAGAGGAGAAGATGACGTGAGCGACACCCCGATCAACGATGAGCTCCTCGCGGACGTCGAAGAGGCGATGCGCGACGTCGTGGACCCCGAACTCGGTATCAACGTCGTCGATCTGGGTCTGGTCTACGGCTTGAACGTCGAAGAGGCCGATTCCGGCAGGGTGGCGTTGATCGACATGACGCTCACGTCTGCGGCCTGCCCGCTGACCGACGTCATCGAGGACCAGTCCCGCACCGCCCTGGTGGGTGCCGGCCTGGTCAACGACATCAAGATCAACTGGGTGTGGAACCCGCCGTGGGGTCCGGACAAGATCACCGAGGACGGCCGCGAGCAACTGCGCGCCCTCGGCTTCACCGTCTGATCCACCCCGAACTGTCCTGGGCCGAGGCCCCGGCAGACTTCGCGCGGCTGCGACACGCTCCCTGATTGTCGTGCGACACGCCGCCGCAGTGTTTGCTCTACGCCACAGGCGGGTAACGCAGCACGCGGGCGAGCTGGCTTGATCTGCCTCGGCTCGTAGTACTTGCCGACGACAATCCAGCCAACATCTTCGCTGGTGAGCGGCGGAAACCGAGGCTCAACCCACCCGAGGCGGGTAACTGGGCCGCCGACGCAGACCACGGACTGTGGCAAATTTGCGGAGTGTCCTCGTCCTTCGCCATCAATCGCCTCTTCGCGTTGAATTCATAATGGCCAGAACGGTGGTGGCCGATCTCAGGTGGCGGCCGCACGAATGTCGGCGGACCGCCGGCAAACGCCGGCGGGGTACGCGAGTGCGCTGTGCAAGCGCTTGGCAAACTGCTCAGGAGATGCAGTTTTGGTGCGCGGTCAACGCCTTTCTGCAAATGGAACCGCATCTGCTGAATTCGTAATGGGGCAGACACAATGGACCTGATCCTTGAATGGCGAGGCCGTGGCGTGGTCTGGCAACGCGGGCGACGAGCAAATGAACTTTGAGTTTTAACTAACGTACCTGCAAAATCTCCTATACATTTCTGCTTGCGCATCGCTCGCTGGCAACGGCGAGAGAAACAACCGTGGGGCGACGGCTCCACCTGCTACAGGACCGGTTCAACGGCGGCCCGGTCCGGTATTTGAAAGACATTCCTACTACCCGTCACTGCGGTCAGCTTGGTCCGGCCGGCGCGATACGGGCAGTCGATCCAGCGAACTCTTTGTGGTGGTTGGGTTGATGGCTGTCCGGAGGCGCCGGCGGCGAAGTTGCGCGCAGTAGTCCGCGAACAGAGGTTGACTGCAATGGCTGGTCGGTCGCGCGCCACAACAAACGCGAAGAAGCGCAGGCAAGGCCGTCGTGGCCAACCGCTGCCGTGCACTTATTGGCTTGGCGTGGGAGTGGTGACAGCGGGGCTGGGTGCCGCGTTGAGTGCCGGCGCGGGTATCGCAGCCGCCACCACCGGCGATGGCACCGACTCGGGCCGGACATCGTCGGTGTCGTCGTCACTGTCATCGTCGGCCGATGCGCCGTCTGACAAGGGCGATGACAAGCCCGACGACCCCAACGACGACGACAAGCCCGGCCGGACCAGCGCGGGGGCCGAGGACGACGCTGACGAAGACGACGAAGCGGCCGAAGACAACGAAGCGGCCGAAGAAGACGAAGCGGCCGAAGACGAAGAAGCTGCAGACGACGAAGCTGAAGACGGCGCTGAAGCAGACGATGAAGTAGCCGACGACGAAGAAGCCGAGCCCGACCCGACGTCGGAGAGTCCGTCATCCGACGACGGCGATCCCGCAGAATCCGGCGGGGAAACGGAACCCGAGGCCGACGTGGTTGTGGTGCAACCGGTCTCGAAGAACGACAGGAACCATGGCCAGACCCGCGCCGACTCGGTGATCACCCCCGGCACCGACGCCGAGCCGCAGGCCAAACCCACGGAGGCGCCGGTGGAGGCCGCACCTTCCGCACCAGCCGCGTCGGCACCGCAGTCGCTGGCGGCCACCACCACGGCGGCCACTCCCGCGGCCGGCGAGGGTTCGCTGGTTTCGGGCCGGGTCACGGTGGGCACCATCCTGGTCGACATCATGACGTGGATCGGCCTGGCGCCGCCGCCGGCCAGCGCGCGGCTGTTGCCGATCAACGTTCCGGGCTTCATCGAGTCGTGGTGGTTCACCGTTCGTACGCAGATCTATCGGGACGGCCAGCAGCCCGCGCAACCCGAAGAACCGGGTCAGCCGCAGGAACCGGAGCAGCCGGAGTTGCCGGACAGCGGCGACCTTCCGCTGGTGTGGGAAACCAACTTCACCAGCATCGAGGAAGCGCTGAAGTACTGGGGCGTGCAGACCGGCCGCTGGGGCCAGTCCGCCGGGGAGAACCAGTACTACACCGACTTCGGCAACGTGTACCTCAACGACGAAGGACACGTCGTCATCGTGACCCGGCAGGAGACCGCACCGGACGGCCTGGGCGCGCCTAACAACTACACGTCAACCCGCCTGGTCACCTACGGCAAGACCTCGGTTTCGGTGGGACAGCGCATCGTGGCCCGCATCCAGATGCCCTACACCCAGGGCAGCCTGCCGGCGTTCTGGACGGTCGGTTTGGAACCCGGGCACGAGTTCGACTGGCCCCGCCAGGGTGAGATCGACATCGTGGAACTGCCTGGGTTCGGCGGTGTGGACGGCAGCAGGCACTGGACCGGCAACATCCACGGGCCGGCCGCGGGCAACAACACCGTCGACGTGAAGCTGCACGGCAACGACGCGGACATGGGTGTCGACCTGTCCCAGGGATTCCACGAGTACGGGATCGATTGGTACGCGGACCGGATCATCTGGCACGTCGACGGGCAGGAGGTCGGCAGCATCACCCAGCAGCAGTACGAGGCGCTGGGCGGCGACTGGACCCCGTTCTCGGGCGCCTGGCCGCACTATCTGATCCTCAACAACGCGGTCGGCAACCCGTGGACCGGCGATCCGGACGGTACCTCGGTTTTTCCGATGGAGATGACGATCGATTGGGTGAAGGTCTACCAGCTCTGATCCGACCGGTTTGTCGGGTGCGGGGAACACACCCATGCCACACCGCGTTGAACTCGACGTGGCAACTCGAGATATCACAGCCGAAGAGTTCAACGACACCATCAACGACAACGACATCGTGTTGGTCGACTTCTGGGCGTCGTGGTGCGGCCCGTGCCGGTCGTTCGCGCCTACTTTCGCCAAGTCGTCGGAGCAGCATCCGGACGTCGTCTACGCGAAGGTCGACACCGAGGCCGAGCAGCAGCTCGCCGCGGCCGCGCAGATCCGGTCCATTCCCACGCTGATGGCGTTCAAGAAGGGCAAGCTGGTGTTCAACCAGGCCGGTGCCCTGCCGCCCGCGGCGCTGGAGGACCTGATCCAGCAGGTGAAGGACTTCGACGTCGACGCCGCCATCGCGGCGCAGGGCAACACCCCCGCCGAATAAGACGGTCCTGACGGGATGACACGCACTAACGTGCCATCCCGTGAGCAGTGACAGCTTCGTCCTCGTCGAGCGGCCCCGCGACCACGTCGCCTTGGTGACGCTGAACCGCCCCGAGCGGATGAATTCCATGGCCTTCGATGTCATGGTGCCGCTGAAGCGGGTGCTCGACGACCTCACCCACGACAACAGCGTGCGTGCGGTGGTGCTGACCGGAGCCGGTCGTGGGTTTTCCTCCGGCGCCGACCACAAGTCCGCCGGCAGTGTCCCGCACGTCGACGGGCTGACGCGGCCCGGTTTCGCGCTGCGGTCCATGCAGGTGCTCGACGACGTGATCCTGGGGTTGCGCCGCCTGCACCAGCCGGTGATCGCCGCGGTCAACGGTGCGGCCATCGGCGGCGGTCTGTGCCTGGCGCTGGCCTGCGACATCCGGGTCGCGGGGGCGGCGGCATATTTCCGGGCCGCCGGGATCAACAACGGTCTGACGGCCAGTGAGCTGGGCTTGTCCTATCTGTTGCCGCGGGCGATCGGCACTTCGCGCGCCTTCGAACTCATGCTGACCGGCCGCGATGTCGACGCCGGCGAAGCCGAGCGGATCGGCCTGGTATCGCGCCAGGTCGCCGACGGTCAGCTGCTGGACACCTGTTACGAGATGGCCGAGCGGATCGCCGGGTTCTCGCGGCCCGGAATTGAGTTGACCAAACGCACGCTATGGAGTGGGCTGGACGCCGGTACCCTAGAGGGGCACATGCAGGCAGAAGGCCTGGGCCAGCTCTACGTTCGCCTGCTCACCTCCAACTTCGAAGAAGCGGTAGCGGCGCGCGCCGAGCAGCGTCCACCGGTCTTCACCGACGACAAATGACACCGCAGGTGTCATCAGCGACGAGGAGTTTGACCGGTGATCACCGCAACGGACCTGGAGGTTCGGGCCGGCGCACGCACGCTGTTGGCCGCCGACGGGCCCGCGCTGCGGGTCCAACCGGGTGACCGGATCGGGCTGGTCGGGCGAAACGGGGCGGGCAAGACCACCACGCTGCGCATCCTCGCCGGTGAGGGCGAGCCGTATGCGGGCACCGTGACCCGCACCGGGGAGATCGGTTACCTGCCGCAGGACCCCAAAGAGGGCGACCTCGATGTGCTGGCCCGGGACCGCGTGCTGTCCGCCCGTGGTCTCGATCAGCTGATGTCAGACCTGGAAAAACAACAGGTGTTGATGGCCGAGGTGGCCGACGACGCCGCCCGCGACAAGGCGGTGCGCCGCTACGGGCAACTGGAGGAACGCTTCGCCGCACTCGGCGGGTACGCCGCCGAGAGTGAGGCCGGCCGCATCTGTGCCAGCCTGGGTCTGCCGGACCGGGTGCTCACCCAGCCGCTGCGAACCCTGTCCGGCGGTCAGCGCCGGCGCGTCGAGCTGGCGCGCATCCTGTTTGCTGCCTCGGACTCGGGTTCCGGTAACGCCACCACGTTGCTGCTCGACGAACCCACCAACCACCTCGACGCCGACTCGATCGTCTGGCTGCGCGACTTCCTCAAGAACCATCCCGGGGGACTGATCGTGATCAGCCACGACGTCGACCTGCTGGCCGATGTGGTGAACCGCGTGTGGTTCCTGGACGCGGTGCGCGGAGAAGCCGATGTCTACAACATGGGCTGGCAGAAGTACCTCGATGCGCGTGCCACCGACGAACAACGCCGGCGCCGGGAACGCGCCAACGCCGAGAAGAAGGCATCCGCGCTGCGCGCACAGGCTGCCAAGATGGGCGCCAAAGCCACGAAAGCCGTTGCGGCGCAGAACATGCTGCGTCGGGCCGAGCGGATGATCGCCGAGCTCGACGACGAGCGCGTGGCCGACAAGGTGGCCCGGATCAAGTTCCCGACACCTGCGCCGTGCGGGCGCACACCGTTGGTGGCCAAGGGGCTGACGAAGAACTACGGTTCACTCGAGGTGTTCACCGGAGTGGATCTGGCGATCGACCGTGGTTCCCGGGTGGTCATTCTCGGGCTCAACGGTGCGGGCAAGACGACGCTGCTGCGGATGCTCGCCGGGGTCGAGACCTCCGATGCGGGCGGCCTGGAGCCTGGGCACGGCCTCAAGATCGGGTACTTCGCCCAGGAGCACGACACTCTCGATGACCAGGCTTCGGTGTGGGAGAACATCCGCCACGCCGCGCCCGATACCGGCGAACAAGACCTCCGCGGTTTGCTGGGTGCGTTCATGTTCACCGGCCCGCAGCTCGACCAGCCGGCAGGCACGCTGTCCGGCGGTGAGAAGACCCGGCTGGCACTCGCGGGGCTGGTCGCCTCCACCGCGAATGTGCTCCTGCTCGACGAGCCCACCAACAACCTGGACCCGGCTTCGCGCGAACAGGTGCTCGACGCGCTTCGCAGCTACGTCGGCGCGGTGGTGCTGGTGACCCACGATCCGGGCGCCGCCGAGGCTCTCAACCCCCAACGGGTGGTGCTGCTTCCCGACGGCACGGAGGATTTCTGGTCCGCGGAGTACCGGGAACTGATCGAACTAGCCTGACAGACGCTGGTTTCGGTCGACCATTTTCGGTGATTCTCCCCACATCCGGCGTCGCGGTTCCTACTCTGTAGCTGTCGTCGGGGTCCTGATCTACTGGGGGAGGCGTCGATGCGGAAGACAGACAAGGCACGCGAGCAACTGTTGGACGAGCTTCGGTTCGAATACGAGAAAGGCGCGAGCATTCGCGCGCTGGCGGCCACCACCGGGCGATCGTACGGATCCATCCACAGCATGCTGGTCGAGTCGGGTACCACGATGCGCAGTCGCGGCGGGCCCAACCATCGCAGTCGGGTGAGCTGAGGGGCGCCCTCACCCGGAGTTTGCGGTGAGGGTGCCCTAACTACACTTATCCCAGCGATGCCCGGTTTCCGTCGACCGCCCCCGGGCTGGCGTGGCGCACGGAGGCCTCCACCAGGTCGAGCACGGCGGACAGCCGTTTCGGGTCCTCGCCGGAAGCCAGTCGCGCCACCAGCCCGTCGAGCACCAGGTCGAGGTACACGTGCAGCACGTCGCTGGGGACGTCGTCGCGTACCCGACCGGCCTCGGTCTGGCGGCGCAGCCGGTCGGTGGTTGCCGCCGACAACTCATGCGACCGCTCCGCCCAGCCGCGGTTGAATGCCGGATCGTGCCGTAACTTGCGCGCGATCTCCAAACGTGTTGCCAGCCAGTCGAATTGCTCCGGAGTGGCCAACATGTCCCGCATCACCTGGATCAGCCCCTCGCGGGAGGCCACCTCGGCCATCCGTTCGGCGTCTTCGCGTGCCAGCTCGAAGAACAACGAATCCTTGTCGCGGAAATGGTGAAAGATCGCCCCCCGTGACAACCCGATCGACTGCTCCAGGCGGCGCACCGTCGCTTTGTCGTAACCAAATTCGGCGAAGCACCGCCTGGCGCCGTCGAGGATCTGGCGGCGGCGAGCCGCCAGATGGTCCTCGCTGACTCTCGGCATCTACGGCGTCTGGCTAGCTGGTCTTCAGCATGTTGCGCAGCACGTACTGCAAGATGCCGCCGTTGCGGTAGTAGTCGGCCTCACCGGGGGTGTCGATGCGGACCACCGCGTCGAACTCCACCTTCGAACCGTCCTCCTTGGTGGCCGTCACGTGCACCGTCTTGGGCGTCTTGCCGTTGTTGAGCTCCGTGATGCCCTCGATGTCGAAGGTCTCGGTGCCGTCCAGCTTCAGCGAGGCCGCCGACTCGCCGGCGGGGAACTGCAGCGGGATGACTCCCATGCCGATCAGGTTGGACCGGTGGATGCGCTCGAACGACTCGGTGATCACCGCGCGCACACCCAGCAGCGTGGTGCCCTTGGCCGCCCAGTCGCGCGACGAACCGGACCCGTACTCCTTGCCGCCCAGCACCACCAGCGGGATGCCTTGCTTCTGGTAGTTCTGCGAGGCGTCGTAGATGAAGGCCTGGGGGCCGTCCGGCTGGGTGAAGTCGCGGGTGTAGCCGCCGGACACATCGTCGAGCAATTGGTTCTTCAGCCGGATGTTGGCGAAGGTGCCGCGGATCATCACCTCGTGGTTGCCGCGACGCGACCCCAGCGAGTTGAAATCCTTGGGCTCGACACCGTGCTCTTCGAGGTACTGCGCGGCGGGGGTGCCCTTCTTGATGGCGCCGGCCGGGGAGATGTGGTCGGTGGTCACCGAATCTCCCAGCAACGCAAGCACTCTGGCGCCCTTGATATCGGAGACGGGCTCCGGCTCGGCGGGCATGCCGTCGAAGTACGGCGCCTTGCGCACGTAGGTCGAGTTCTCGTCCCACTCGAAGGTGTTGCCCTCCGGCGTCGGCAGCGAGCGCCAGCGGTCATCGCCCTTGAACACGTCGGCGTAGCTGTCGGTGAACATCTTCCGGTCGATCGAGCTGGCGATGGTCTCCTGGATCTCTTGGGCCGAGGGCCAGATGTCCTTCAGGAAGACGTCGTTGCCCTCGGTGTCCTGGCCCAGCGGATCGGACTCGAAGTCGAAGTCCATGGTGCCGGCGAGACCGTAGGCGATCACCAACGGCGGCGAGGCCAGGTAGTTCATCTTGACGTCGGGGGAGATGCGGCCTTCGAAGTTGCGGTTGCCCGACAGCACGGCCGTCACCGACAGGTCGTTGTCGTTGATGGCCGCGGAGATCTCGTCGGCCAGCGGCCCGGTGTTGCCGATGCAGGTGGTGCAGCCGTAGCCGCCCAGGTAGTAGCCGAGCTTCTCCAGGTACGGCCACAGGCCGGCCTTGTTGTAGTAGTCGGTGACGACCTGCGATCCCGGGGCCATGTTGGTCTTGACCCACGGTTTGGTGGTCAGGCCCTTGTCGACGGCCTTCTTGGCCAGCAGCGCGGCGCCGAGCATGACCGTCGGGTTGGAGGTGTTGGTGCAGGACGTGATGCCCGCGACCACCACCGCGCCGTGGTCGAGCACGAATTCGCCGCGCTCGTCGGAGCGCACGGTCACCGGCTTGCTCGGCCGGCCCTCCGACCCGTTGGCTGCCGAGGGCCGGACATCGACGGCGCCGTCGTCGGCGAACGACAGCGACGCGGAGTCGCTGGCCGGGAAGGACTCGTCGATGGCTTCGTCGAGCTTGGTCTCGGGCGCCGGGTGGTGCTCCTCGACGTAGTTGTGGATGTCCTTGCGGAAGGCGTTCTTGGCGTCGGTCAGCTCGATGCGGTCCTGCGGGCGCTTCGGCCCGGAGATGGACGGCACCACGGTGGACAGGTCGAGCTCGAGGTACTCGGAGAAGACGGGTTCCTTCTCCGGGTCGTGCCACATGCCCTGTTCCTTGGCGTAGGCCTCGACCAGCGCGAGCTGCTCGTCGGTGCGCCCGGTCAGCCGCAGGTAGTTGATGGTCTCCTCGTCGATGGGGAACATCGCTGCGGTGGAACCGAATTCGGGGCTCATGTTGCCCAGGGTGGCGCGGTTGGCCAGCGGCACCTCGGCCACGCCGGCTCCGTAGAACTCGACGAACTTGCCGACCACACCGTGCTTGCGCAGCATGTCGGTGACGGTGAGCACGACGTCGGTGGCGGTGACGCCCGGCTTGATCTCGCCGGTCAGTTTGAAGCCGACGACGCGGGGGATGAGCATCGAGACCGGCTGGCCCAGCATGGCGGCCTCGGCCTCGATACCGCCGACGCCCCAGCCCAGGACGCCGAGGCCGTTGACCATCGTGGTGTGACTGTCGGTGCCCACACAGGTGTCGGGGTAGGCCACCCCGTCACGGACCATCACGGTGCGGGCCAGGTACTCGATGTTGACCTGGTGCACGATGCCGGTGCCCGGGGGGACGACCTTGAAGTCGTCGAACGCGCCCTGGCCCCAGCGCAGGAACTGGTAGCGCTCGCCGTTGCGCTGGTATTCGAGTTCGACGTTGCGCTCGAAGGCGTCGGCGCGGCCGAAGACGTCCAGGATCACCGAGTGGTCGATGACCAGTTCGGCGGGCGCCAGCGGGTTCACCTTCTCGGGGTCACCGCCCAGGGCGGAGACCGCCTCGCGCATGGTGGCCAGGTCGACGACACAGGGCACCCCGGTGAAGTCCTGCATGATCACGCGGGCGGGGGTGAACTGGATCTCGATGCTGGGGTCGGCGTCGGCGTCCCAGTTGGCGATGGCCTCGATGTGTTCTTTGGTGATGTTGGCGCCGTCTTCGGTGCGCAGCAGATTCTCGGCCAGGACCTTCAGGCTGTAGGGGAGTTTCTCGGTGCCGGGTACCGCGTCGAGGCGGTAGATCTCGTACTTCTTGTCACCGACCTCAAGGGTGTCATGCGCTGCGAATGAATTCTTGCTGGTCACGTCAACTCCCGGCGTTTCGATTTCCTCGCCGGCGGGCTGTGCCGGCGATCGGCTGCAACTCTAACAGTACGCTTGTCCTGTAATCCATCCGGACCCGGCGTGGCTGTGGGTCTCAGTCTGGTCGCGGCGGGCGCGTGATGCCACCGGGTTGAATGACCGTCGCGTACCGTGCGGGTGAACGTTGGCGCCTGAGAAAGGTTGACGCGCACATGTCGGGTTGGGATCAAGGTCCTCAGGTGCTGCCATTCGTCGGGCCCATCCCCACTTTTGTCAGCCCGCCCACCATCCCCGCCTTCATCCCCCCCGAAGTCGACATGCCCGCCGTTCAGGCCGACGTGGCCCGCGACGGCGTGAGCGCCCCGCCGGCCGATGAACCCGGGCTGCTACAGGTGGTCCGGGAGGCCGAACAGGACGGAATCGATCTCAAGATCGTCGTGATCGACCGCAACCCGCACATCGATACACCCCTGCGCGATATCGCCACCGAGGTCGGTCAGGCCAACCCCGGATCGACGGTGCTGGTGCTGAGTCCCTCCTTCGCCGGGACCTACAGCAGCGAGTACGACAGGGTGACCCTGGAAGCCGGTGAGGACCTCGCCAAGACCGGCAACCCGGTGCAGTCCTCGCAGAATTTCGTGAGCCAGTTGAATACCCCGGACTTTCCCTGGACTGGCCTCACGATTGGGCTCACCGGCGCGGTATTCCTGGCCGTTGTTGTGACGCGCATCCTTCAGGTAAAGGGGAAGCGTGCATTGGCCGACGAAACCGCTTCTACCAGCGATTTCTGAGCTTTCATCGCCTTTATGGCGAACTCGAATTGTCACTGTTCGATAACAGCGCGCTAATTACATTCCTGTAATTTGTAACGAAAGTTTCTTCAGGGACAATTGTGACGTACGGTTCTGGAGGCACCTATTGTTGTAGGTGTGCTTCGAGTGACTAGTGATTGCTGTGTTGCGGCAGGGTGATCCGGTCGAGTTGAGCCATGAGGAGACGTGAGTCGCATGAGACCCATCCACGGCGCATCTCCATTGCTGACACTGGCGCTGCTGCTCGGCACGCCCGGCCTGGCGCATGCGGAGCCGCCCGCCCCCAGCAGCCTGGCCGCTCTCATCGCCGACGTCGCCGAGGCCAATCAGCGACTGCAAGATCTCGGTGCCTCGGTGCAGAGCGAACAAGAGGGGGTCAACAAGGCCATCCTCGACGTCCAGGCCGCCCGCGACAACGTCGCTGCGGCACAACATGATCTGGACCTGAAGCAGCAGGGCGTGCGGGATGCCGACGCCGCCATCGCCGACGCGCAGCGCAAGTTCGACGAGTTCGCCGTCGCGTCGTACGTCAACGGTCCGTCGGCGTCGTACCTGACCGCCCTGGATCCCGGTGAGATCATCGCCAACGCCAGCACCGAACACACCCTCGCGCTCAGCTCGCAGAAGGTGATGGCCGACCTCCAGCGCGCCCGCGCCGAACAGCTCAACCAGGAGTCGCTGGCCCGGTCGGCCAAACAGAAAGCCGACGAGGCCGCAGGCGCGGCGCAGGCCAGCCAGGACAACGCGGTGGCCGCGCTCACCGCGGCGCAGAAGAAGTTCGCCGAACAGCAGTCCGAGATCCAGCAACTCGGGGCCCAGCGCGACGCCGCCCAGGCCAAACTCGCCGAGGCCCGGGTCGCTGCGGCGCCGGCGGGCAGCGCGGCCGTCATCCGCCCGCAGGCCGCCGCGTCGAACCCGGCGCCCGCCAATGCCGCTGCGCCGTCGGCGGACTGGGACCGGGCACCGGCCGGGGCCACGCCGCCGCCGTTCGGTGACGCCAGCCAGTGGGACATGACGCTGCCGATGGTGCCCAGCGCATTCGTCTCGGGTGACCCCATCGCGATCATCAACGAAGTGCTCAAGATCGGCGCCACCTCGGCGCAGGTGACCGCGGATCTGGGCCGCGGCTTCCTGGAGAAGCTCGGCATCCTCAAGCCCGCGGACACCGGCATCACCAACGGTGGTGTCATTCCCCGCGTCTACGGCCGGCAGGCCTCGGAGTACGTCATCCAGCGCGCCATGAAACAGATCGGGGTGCCGTACTCCTGGGGCGGCGGTAACGCCGCCGGCGCCAGCCGCGGAATCGATTCCGGCGCAGGCACTGTGGGATTCGACTGCTCCGGTCTGGTGCTGCACGCCTTCGCCGGTGTCGGTATCAAGCTGCCGCACTACTCCGGTTCGCAGTACAACATGGGCCGCAAGATCCCGTCGTCGCAGATGCGCCGCGGTGACGTCATCTTCTACGGCCCCGGCGGCAGCCAGCACGTCACGATCTACCTGGGCAACGGGCAGATGATCGAGGCGCCCTACACCGGCTCACACGTGAAGATCTCCCCGGTGCGTACGAGCGGTATGACGCCCCACGTCGTCCGCTACATCGAATACTGATGGGTTTCTGAATTGGGTTCAAAAAGCATGCGCCAGTGGCTCTTTCGTTTTCTCCGCCCGGTGTTGGCCGCGGCGGTGGCGATTCTGCTCGCAGTGGGTGCGGCCACACCCGCGGCGGCGGAGCCGGATCCGGGGCAGTGGGATCCCACGCTGCCCAAACTGATCAGCGCCGGCGCCCCGGGTGACCCGCTGGCCATCGCCAACGCCTCGCTGGCGGTCACGGCGCAGGCCACCGAAGCCACCATGAACCTCGGGCGCAGCTTCCTGCAGAAGCTCGGCCTGGCGCCCAGCGACGCACCCGCCGGCGTCGCTCCGGGCCGGGTTCGCGGCCCCCAGGCCATCGAATACGTCATCCGCCGCGGCGCCACCCAGATCGGCGTGCCGTACTCCTGGGGCGGCGGTAAGCCGACCGGCCCGAGCACCGGCGTGGACTCCGGCGCGGGCACCGTCGGCTTCGACTGCTCGGGGTTCACCCAGTTCGCCTTCGCCGGCGTCGGGGTGCTGATCCCCAAGTACTCCGGCGACCAGTACAACACCGGACGCAAGGTGCCGCAGTCACAAGCCAAGCGCGGCGATCTGCTGTTCTGGGGCCCCGGCGGCAGCCAGCACGTGGCGATCTTCCTGGGCAACGGCCAGATGCTGGAGTCCTCCGGCAGTGCCGGGCAGGTCAAGGTCAGCCCGCTGCGCACCGCCGGTTTGCAGCCGTACCTGGCCCGCATCATCGAGTCCTGAGCCCGCGCTTGCCGGTGGGCACGTCGACGTAATCCGAAGTGCCTGGAATAGTTGAGGCGAGCGCGGTCGCCCGCTGAAGGGCACCGCCGCCGGTAGCACCGTTTTCATGTATCAGCTGTGGAGGATTGTCGATGACGTCACCAGGTGGGTCGCCCAACTACACGCCGGGAAGTGCGCCCGGCGCTCATGCGGCCCCGCCGTCCGGTGGTGCTGTGTCTTCGGGGCAGCCCGCTCCGAACGGCCTGGCCGCCGAGGTGCACACCCTCGAACGCGCCATCTTCGAGGTCAAGCGCATCATCGTCGGCCAGGACCAGCTGGTGGAGCGCATCCTGGTGGGCCTGCTCGCCAAGGGGCACGTGCTGCTCGAAGGTGTGCCCGGTGTCGCCAAGACCCTGGCCGTCGAGACCTTCGCCAAAGTGGTGGGCGGCACCTTCGCGCGTATCCAGTTCACTCCCGACCTGGTGCCCACCGACATCATCGGTACCCGCATCTACCGCCAGGGCCGCGAGGAGTTCGACATCGAACTGGGCCCCGTCGTGGTCAACTTCCTGCTGGCCGACGAGATCAACCGCGCACCGGCCAAGGTGCAGTCCGCGTTGCTGGAGGTCATGGCCGAGCGCAAGATCTCCATCGGCGGCAAGACCTACCCGCTGCCCAAGCCGTTCCTGGTGATGGCCACGCAGAACCCGATCGAGAACGAAGGTGTGTACCCGCTGCCCGAGGCGCAGCGCGACCGCTTCCTGTTCAAGATCAACGTCGACTACCCGTCGCCGGAGGAAGAGCGCGAGATCATCTACCGGATGGGCATCACCCCGCCCACGCCGAAGGGCATCCTCAATCCCGGTGACCTGCTGCGCCTGCAGGACCTGGCGGCCAACAACTTCGTGCACCACGCGCTGGTCGACTACGTGGTTCGGGTCATCACCGCCACGCGCCACCCCGAGCAGTTCGGCCTCGGTGACGTGAAATCCTGGATCGCGTTCGGCGCCTCACCGCGTGCCTCGCTGGGCATCATCGCCGCCGCCCGCGCCCTGGCGCTGGTACGGGGCCGCGACTACGTGATCCCGCAGGACGTCATCGAGGTCATCCCCGACGTGCTGCGGCACCGGCTGGTGCTCACCTACGACGCGCTGGCCGACGAGATCTCGCCGGAGACGGTGATCAACCGGATCCTGCAGACCGTGGCGCTGCCGCAGGTCAATGCCGTTCCGCAGCAAGGGCATTCGGTACCGCCCATGGGGCAGAACGCGGTTCCTGCCGGGGCGCAGCCGTCCGTGGCGGCCAACAGTCGGTGACCGAGCCGAACCCCGCCGCACCGCCGTCGTTCCAGCGCGGCGAGATCGGCGACCCGAAACTCGCTGCGGCACTGCGCACGCTGGAGCTCACCGTCAAGCGCAAGCTCGACGGTGTGCTGCACGGTGACCACCTCGGCCTCATCCCCGGACCGGGTTCGGAGCCGGGGGAGTCGCGGATGTACCAGCCCGGCGACGACGTGCGCCGGATGGACTGGTCGGTGACCGCGCGCACCACCCATCCGCACGTCCGCCAGATGATCGCCGACCGGGAACTCGAGACCTGGCTGGTGATCGACATGTCGGCCAGCCTGGATTTCGGCACCACCGGCTGTGAGAAACGTGACCTGGCGGTCGCCGCGGCGGCGGCCATCACCTATCTCAACAGCGGTGGCGGCAACCGGCTGGGCGCCATCATCGCCAACGGCGACAGCATCATCCGGGTACCCGCCCTGTCCGGGCGCCAGCACGAGCAGAGCCTGCTGCGGGCCATCGCCACCGCACCCCGCGCACCCCAGGGGGTCCGCGGGGACCTGTCGGCGGCCATCGACGCACTGCGCCGGCCCGAGCGGCGGCGCGGGATGGCGGTGGTGATCAGCGACTTCCTGGGCCCGATCAACTGGATGCGCCAGCTGCGGGCCATCGCGGCCCGGCACGAGGTGCTCGGTGTCGAGGTGCTGGACCCCCGCGACGTGGAGTTGCCGGACGTGGGCGACGTCATCCTGCAGGACACCGAATCCGGGGTGACCCGCGAATTCACCATCGATGCCCAGTTGCGCGACGACTTCGGCAAGGCCGCCGCCGCGCACCGCGCCGAGGTGGCGCGCACCATGCGGCGCTGCGGCGCACCGCTGATGACACTGCGCACCGACCGCGACTGGATCGCCGACATCGTCCGATTCGTCGCGTCACGGCGGCGGGGTGCCCTGGCCGGGCTCTGACATACGAAACGAGATGACTGACCACTCATGACGTTGCCGCTCCTGGGACCGATGTCGCTGTCCGGCTTCGAACACCCCTGGTTCTTCCTGTTCTTCATCGTGATCGCGGCGTTGGTCGCGTTCTACGTCGTGGTGCAGCGAGCCCGGGAGAAGCGGGTCCTGCGGTTCGCCAACATGGAACTGCTGGAGACGGTGGCGCCCAAGCGGCCCACCCGCTGGCGGCATCTTCCTGCGATCGCGCTGATCATGTCGCTGACGCTGCTGACCATCGCGATGGCCGGCCCCACCCATGACGTCCGGATCCCGCGCAACCGCGCCGTGGTGATGCTGGTGATCGACGTGTCCCAGTCGATGCGGGCCACCGACGTCGCGCCCAGCCGCCTGGCCGCCGCGCAGGAAGCCGCCAAACAGTTCGCCGATCAGCTCACCCCGGGTATCAACCTGGGCCTGATCGCCTATGCGGGCACCGCCACGGTGTTGACCTCGCCGACCACCAATCGCGAGGCCACCAAGAACGCCATCGACAAATTGCAGCTGGCCGACCGGACAGCCACCGGTGAAGGCATCTTCACCGCGTTGCAGTCCATCGCCACCGTCGGCGCCGTCATCGGCGGCGGTGACGAGCCGCCGCCGGCGCGGGTGGTGCTGATGTCCGACGGCAAGGAGACGGTGCCGTCGAACCCGGACAATCCCAAGGGCGCCTACACCGCCGCGCGCACCGCCAAGGATCAGGGTGTGCCGATCTCCACGGTGTCGTTCGGCACGCCCTACGGCTACGTCGAGATCAACGACCAGCGCCAGCCGGTGCCCGTCGACGACGAGATGCTCAAGAAGATCGCCGATCTCTCCGGCGGTAGCGCCTACACCGCGTCCAGCCTGGAGCAGCTCAAAGAGGTGTTCACCTCGCTGCAGGAGCAGATCGGCTACGAGACCATCAAGGGTGACGCCAGCGTCGGCTGGCTGCGACTCGGTGCGCTGGCGCTGGCGCTGGCGGCGGTGGCGGCACTGGTGATCAACCGCCGACTGCCGGGCTGACCGTCGATTTCGGCGATGGAACCGACACACGTTAAGTTGACGCCATGACCGAAATCGCGGTGACCGACGCAGAAAGTCAGCCGGCGGGTGGCAAACCCGCCTTCGTCTCCCGATCCGTGCTGGTGACCGGCGGTAACCGCGGTATCGGCCTGGCGATCGCGCAGCGGCTGGCCGCCGACGGGCACAAGGTGGCGGTGACCCACCGCGGCTCCGGTGCCCCCGAAGGTCTGTTCGCCGTCGAATGTGATGTCACCGACAACGCCGCGGTCGACCGCGCCTTCACCGAAGTCGAGGAGCACCAGGGACCTGTCGAGGTGCTGGTGTCCAACGCCGGTATCTCCAAGGACGCGTTCCTCATGCGGATGACCGAGGAGCGTTTTCAAGAGGTCATCAACGCCAACCTCACCGGCGCGTTCCGGGTGACGCAGCGGGCGTCGCGCAGCATGCAGCGCAAGCGGTTCGGCCGGATCATCTACATCGGCTCCGTCTCGGGCATGTGGGGTATCGGCAACCAGGCCAACTACGCGGCCGCCAAGGCCGGTCTGATCGGCATGGCCCGCTCGATCTCCCGCGAACTGTCCAAGGCCGGTGTCACCGCCAATGTCGTCGCCCCCGGCTACATCGACACTGAGATGACCCGCTCGCTGGACGAGCGGATCCAGGCCGGGGCGCTGGAGTTCATCCCGGCGAAGCGGGTCGGCACGGCCGAGGAGGTGGCCGGCGCGGTCAGCTTCCTGGCGTCCGAGGACGCGAGCTACATCGCCGGCGCGGTGATCCCGGTCGACGGCGGCATGGGCATGGGCCACTAACGAAAGATAAGGACTTTCACATGACAGGTTTTCTGGAAGGCAAGCGGATCCTCGTCACGGGGATCATCACCGACAGCTCGATCGCGTTCTACATCGCCAAGGTCGCCCAGGAAGCGGGTGCCGAACTGGTGCTCACCGGGTTCGACCGGATGAAGTTGATCCGGCGCATCGCCGACCGGCTGCCCAAACCGGCGCCGCTGATCGAACTGGACGTGCAGAACCAGGAGCACCTCGACTCGCTGGCCGACCGCGTCACCGCCGAGATCGGTGAGGGCAACAAGCTCGACGGTGTGGTGCACTCCATCGGCTTCATGCCGCAGACCGGGATGGGTATCAACCCGTTCTTCGACGCCCCGTACGAGGACGTCGCCAAGGGCATCCACATCTCCGCGTACTCGTATGCCTCCCTGGCCAAGGCCGTGCTGCCGATCATGAACCCCGGTGGTGGCATCGTGGGCATGGACTTCGACCCCACCAGGGCGATGCCGGCCTACAACTGGATGACGGTGGCCAAGAGCGCACTGGAGTCGGTCAACCGGTTCGTGGCCCGGGAGGCGGGCAAGGTCGGTGTGCGCTCGAATCTTGTTGCCGCAGGCCCCATCCGGACGCTGGCCATGAGTGCCATCGTGGGCGGTGCGCTGGGCGCCGAAGCGGGTGACCAGATGAAGCTGCTGGAAGAGGGCTGGGATCAGCGCGCGCCGATCGGGTGGAACATGAAGGACCCGACGCCGGTCGCCAAGACGGTGTGCGCCCTGCTGTCCGACTGGCTGCCGGCCACCACGGGCACTGTGGTCTACGCCGACGGCGGCGCACACACCCAGCTCCTTTGACATCGGACCCGAGAATGGACTTCGACGCGCTGCTGCTCCTGTCCTTCGGTGGTCCAGAGGGCCCGGAGCAGGTGATGCCCTTCCTGGAGAACGTCACCCGGGGCCGCGGCATCCCGCGCGAGCGCCTGGAGGCCGTCGCGGAGCACTACTACCACTTCGGTGGTGTCTCACCGATCAACGGCATCAACCGGGCGCTGATCGAGCAGCTGCGCACCGTCACCGACCTGCCCGTGTACTTCGGCAACCGGAACTGGGAGCCGTTCGCCGAGGACACTGTTGCAGCCATGCGCGACAACGGTGTTCGGCGAGCCGCGGTGTTCGCCACCTCGGCCTGGGGCGGCTACTCGGGGTGCGCGCAGTACCAGGAGGACATCGCCCGGGCCCGGGCCGCCGCCGGGGAGTCCGCACCCGAGCTGGTGAAGCTACGCCAGTACTTCGACCACCCGCTCTTCGTCGCGATGTTCGCCGACGCCATCACCGAGGCCGCCACCACCCTGCCCGCGTCGCTGCGCGGGCAGGCCCGGCTGGTGTTCACCGCGCATTCGATTCCGCTGCGCGCGGCATCCCGCTGTGGCCCCGACCTCTACGAGCGTCAGGTCGGATACGCCTCCCGCCTGGTGGCCGCCGCCGCAGGTCATGACGAGTTCGATCTGGTGTGGCAGTCACGCTCGGGCCCGCCGCAGGTGCCGTGGCTGGAGCCCGATGTGGGCGATCACCTCGAGGCATTGGTGTCCCGCGGCGTCAAGGCGGTGATCGTGTGCCCGGTGGGGTTCGTCGCCGACCACATCGAGGTGATCTGGGACCTCGACAACGAGCTCAAGGAGCAGGCCGACGAGGCGGGGATCGCGCTGGCGCGGGCCAGCACACCCAACGCGCAGAAACGCTTCGCCGAGCTGGTGATCGATCTGGTCGACGAACTGCGGCAGGGCCGCGAGCCCTCCAGAGTCGTTGGCTCCGATCCGGTTCCGGGTTACGGCTGCAGCGTCGACGGGGCGTTCTGCACACCCGCCTGCGAACCGGTCAGTGCTCCCACGCCGAATGCAGGATCGCGCTGACCGCAGCCAGTCGCGCTGACCGCACCACCTGCCCCAGCGGGCGCAGGGCGTCACTGGCGATCTGAACCTCCGACGACGACTGTGTCGAGATGGGCATCAGGCCGGCGCTGACGGTCATGATGGCGTCCACATGGGCGGCGTTGTCCAGCACGCGCAGCGCCCGGGTGGGCGCGTGGTCGGGTGCGCTGTGGTGGCGGTCGGCCTCCAGCAGCTGTTCGACCATGCCGCGGGGATCCTCGATGTCGACTCCGGTGCCCCCGGCCCGCAGCGCCGACAGGGCATCTGCCGCCGCCCGCACCGCGGAGCGCAGCTCGTATTCGGCTTCGCCCAGATCGATGTACTGCGCCACGGGCGGGGCGGGTAGCGAGTACACGGTCCAGGCCAGCCGGCGCGGTTCGGCGCTCTCGTCGAAACCGTCGTCGTCGCCACCGAAATTGAACACGTCATCGGTGTCGTCGTACTCGAAATCGGGCACCAGCCCCACCGGGGTGCCGCGTTCGGACGTCACGATCACCGCCTCGCCGGCTTCCAGGGCGTCGCGCTGGAACGTCGTACCGGCGGGCAGTCCGCGCACATCACCCGGCACCGGCAGCGCCAGGCTGAGCGAGGGTTGCGGGACCGTCCGGACACCGGCGGCGGTGCGCAGTGTCTGCAGCATCGAGACCGCGCCCGCGTCGTTCACATCCGGCCAGGGCAGTCCGGTGCCGGCGGCCGCCACGGAATCATAGGCCGTCACTGAATGTGTTGGCGCCCATTGGGATAACGCATCGAGGACATCGTCGGGCGCGGCCTTGCCGGCAAGCCAGGCATTGGCCCACAACGCCAGAGAAACACTAGGGCACCACATGATGCACGCAGTGTAATAGCTCGCCGGGGAGGTGGCCCGCCGCAGCGGCGACGGCGCGGCGCCCGGGGCCCGGCCGCGGTTTGCGGGTTCTGAATCTCTGCGCGCAAGGTTCGGGGCAAGTCGGGGCGGAGACAGTAGGCTGGCGGTATGCCTGCGGCCCTGATCTGGCTCATCGTCGCCTTGGGGCTAGCCGGTGCCGAAGCGCTGACCGGTGACCTGTTCCTGCTGATGCTCGGTGGTGGTGCGCTGGCCGCGGCGGGCTCGGCCGCGGTGTTCGACTGGCCGATCTGGGCCGACGGGGTGGTGTTCCTCGTCGTGTCGGTCCTCTTGCTGGTGCTCGTCCGGCCGGCTTTGCGCAAGCGCTTCACCTCAGGCCCCCCACTTGAGTCCGGAATGGCGGCCCTCGAGGGCAAGTCCGCCCTGGTACTCGACCGGGTGAGTCAGCACGAAGGTCAGGTCAAGCTGGAAGGCGAGATCTGGACCGCGCGCCCGCTCAACGACCACGATGTCTACGAACCCGGCGACCACGTGACCGTCATGCACATCGACGGTGCCACCGCGGTCGTCTGGAAAAACGCCTGACCTAAGGAGAATCCGCTATGGACGGTGCGATCGCCGGCCTGGTCCTGCTGGCCGTTCTGGTCCTGCTGGCCGTCATCATCGTGGCCAAATCAGTCGCGCTGGTACCGCAGGCGGAGGCGGCGGTGATCGAACGGCTGGGCCGCTACAGCCGCACCGTCAGCGGTCAACTGACCCTGCTGGTGCCGTTCATCGACCGGGTGCGCGCCAAGGTCGATCTCCGGGAACGGGTGGTGTCGTTTCCCCCGCAGCCGGTGATCACCGAGGACAACCTCACGCTCAACATCGACACGGTGGTCTACTTCCAGGTCACCAACCCGCAGGCCGCGGTTTATGCGATCAGCAACTACATCGTCGGTGTGGAACAACTCACCACCACCACACTGCGCAATGTGGTCGGTGGCATGACCCTGGAACAGACGCTGACCTCCCGCGACCAGATCAACGCGGCGCTGCGCGGAGTGCTCGACGAGGCCACCGGCAAGTGGGGCCTGCGGGTGGCGCGGGTGGAGCTGCGTTCGATCGATCCGCCGCCGTCGGTGCAGGAGTCGATGGAAAAGCAGATGAAGGCCGATCGTGAGAAGCGCGCGATGATCCTGACCGCAGAAGGTGTCCGGGAATCGTCGATCAAGCAGGCCGAAGGCCAGAAACAGTCGCAGATCCTGGCCGCCGAGGGCGCCAAGCAGGCCGCGATCCTGGCCGCCGAAGCCGACCGGCAGTCCCGGATGTTGCGTGCCCAGGGTGAACGTGCCGCGCAGTATCTGCAGGCCCAGGGTCAGGCGAAAGCCATCGAGAAGACCTTTGCCGCCATCAAGGCCGGCCGTCCCACCCCGGAGCTGCTGGCCTACCAGTACCTGCAGACGCTGCCGCTGATGGCCAAGGGCGAGGCCAACAAGGTGTGGGTGGTGCCCAGCGATTTCGGTTCTGCGCTACAGGGTTTCACCAAGATGCTCGGTGCGCCCGGGGAGGACGGGGTGTTCCGCTACACCCCGTCGCCGGTGGAGGACGGTCTCAGCAAGCCCGAGGACGACTCCGAAGAGGTGAAGGACTGGTTCACCACCCAGACCGACCCCGAGATCGCCCGCGCGGTCGCCAAAGCCGAGGCCGACGCCCGTGACACCCCGGTACCGGAGATCGCCGCCCCGACATTTCCGCCGTCGGTGCAGGCGCACTACCCGCAGGACATGACGGAGCCCGTCGACCGGCAGGCACCGCCCAGCGGGTCGCACCGGGCGCCCTGATGCCCGCGTTCGCCTCGGCTCCGGTGTACACGGCGCTGGCCGTGGTGCAGGCCGGTGATGCGGTGCTGTGCGTCAAACCGGTGCGGTTGGTCGGTGAGTGCCTCGACGATGTGCAATTCCCACCGAGATACCGGTGGATCTTCCCGGTTGTGAAGTTCGCCTCGGCGCTGGGGCTGGTGTCGGTGTGGCGGTTTCCGCCGTTGGCCCGTTTCACAGCCCTGATGCTGACGGTCTACTTCACGCTGGCGGTCGGGGCCCATGTGCGGGTGCGAGATTTCGGCCGCAACTTCGCCGCGGCGTCGAGCCTGTTGGCCGTGTTCGCCATGCTGGCGGCGAAGGGACCGCAACTCAGCCGGTGACCGCCGGCGACGGTGTGTCGTCCGGGGAAACCACCTCGGAGCGACGAGCACGGCGGTGCTGGCGGGTCTCGTAATACAGTCCGGCCACACCCAGGCTCGCGGTGAGCAGCGACACCAGCACCAGGAGGGGATTCACACTGCCCGTGAGGGCGTCACCGAGCACCACCACGGCCACCGTCCCGGGCAGCAGGCCCACCAGCGTCGCTAGCGTGTAGGGGAGTAGCCGCACCGCGGACGCGCCCGCGGCGTAGTTCAGCACCGAAAACGGCACGGCGGGGATCATCCGCAGCGACAGGATGGCCGGCCAGCCGCGCCGCCGCAGCCGCGTGTCGAGGGAATCGATGCGCGGATCGCTGACCAGCCGGCTGAGTTGCCAACCGACCGCGCGTACCAGCAGGACGGCCAGCAGCGCGCTGATGGTGCTGGCCGTGACGGCGAGCGTGACGCCCAGCGCCGGACCGAAGAGCAGGCCGGCTGCCAGCGTGAATGCGGTACGCGGGAAAGGGAAGACGGTCACCAGGACGTGCGCGCCGAAGAAGGCCAGCGGAAACCAGGGACCCACCGAGGTGGCCCAGTCGCGCAGCTGCACGGCGGTGGGGAACGGGACGAACACGGCGACTGCGACGAGAATCACACAGACGACTGCGGTGATCACCAATCGGCGTCTGGGGATCTGACGAGCCGTCGCGACGACCGCGGAGCGCACACTGCGCAACGTGCGAAGACTCGGTTTGGCCACGGCAAACCAGATTACGGGCTGCGAGTGAACAACGGCGGACACGGCACGTCAGTAGGCGCGCTTCGGGCAGGTGGGCGGGTCACAGAGCGTGATCACCATCATTTAGCCTGAGGATTCGAGCGGCGGGCCACTCTGCGCGCCTAACGTGCTGATGAACATCAGGAGCTGCCGGTGTCCCCAGAATCCTCAGTCGTGTCAGCTGATCCAGCGGCCGTCGCCGCCGGATTGGATGAAGCGCGTGCGCGCTGGCGCAAGGCCGTGGCGGGGGTGTTGGCGAAGAGCACCCGCAAAGACGTCAGTGAGTTGGGTCCCGAGCCGGAGCGGTTGCTGAATACCGACACCTACGAGGGTTTCCCGGTGCGCCCGCTCTACACCGCACTCGATGAGCTGGCCGAGCCGGCGCTGCCCGGGCAGTGGCCCTACACCCGCGGTGGGGACGCCACCCGCGACGTGCTGGCGGGCTGGAAGGTGCTGGAGTCGTTCCCGGTGGCCGGGCAGGGCGTCTCGGACGGAAACGAGACGGTGCTGTCCGCGCTGGCCGCCGGGGTGTCGGGGCTGGTGCTGCGGGTGGGCTCCGGCGGTGTGCCGGTGGCGCAGGTGGATCGGCTGCTCGAAGGGGTCTACCTGGAGCTGGCCCCGATCGTCGTCGAGGCCGGTGCTGATTTCACCGCCGCCGCGCAGGCGGTCACCGCGTTGGTGGCCGGGCTGGCCGAGGAGAAGCGGCCGTCGTTGTCGATCGATCTGGGTGCTGATCCGTTGACTGCGGGGCTGACCGGTCGGCCCGCGCCCGGTCTTGATGACGTGGTGTCGGTGGCCTCGGGGCTGGCTGACTACCGCGGTGCGGTGCGGGCGGTCACTGTCGACGGGCCGACGCTGCACGGGTTGGGGGCAAATGCGGCGTGGGAGTTGGCGGGGGCGATCGCGGCGGGTGTGGAGTACGCGCGGGTCCTGGCCGATGGCGGGATCCCGGTCGGTGAGGCACTGAGGCAGATCAGTTTCCGGTTCTCCGCCGACGACGACCAGTTCCTGACGATCGCGAAGTTCCGGGTGGCGCGGCAGCTCTGGGCGCGGGTGGCCGAGGTGGCCGGGGCGCCGGATGCGGGTGCGGCGACGGTGCACGCCGAGACGTCATTGGCGATGATGGCGCAGCGGGATCCGTGGGTGAACATGCTGCGGTGCACGCTGGCGGCGTTCGGTGCCGGCGTCGGCGGTGCCGACACGGTGTTGGTGCATCCGTTCGACGTGGCCATTCCTGGTGGCGCTGCGGGGGTTTCAGGCAGTTTCGCGCGCCGGATCGCCCGCAACACGCAGCTGCTGTTGCTGGAGGAATCGCATCTGGGCCGGGTGCTGGATCCGGGTGCCGGGTCGTGGTTCATCGAGGATCTGACCACAGAGCTGGCCGAGGCGGCCTGGGCGAACTTCCAATCCGTGGAGGCCCGCGGCGGGTTCAGTGCGGCGCGTGATCATCTGGTGGAACAGATCGCCGCTGTCGCCGACCGGCGGCGGGCCGACATCGCGCATCGGAAGACGGCGGTGACGGGGGTCAACGAGTTCCCGAATCTGGGGGAGGCACCCCTGGGCGAGACGGAGGCACTGCCGGGGGTGCTGCGGTATGCCGCCGATTTCGAGGCGCTGCGCAACCGTTCCGATGCGTATCTCGATCGTTATGGGACGCGGCCGAAGGTGCTGCTGTTGCCGCTGGGTCCGCTGGCCGAGCACAACATCAGGACGACGTTCGCGGCCAACCTGCTGGCCTCGGGCGGTATCGAGGCGGTCAACCCCGGCCCGGTCGACGCCGCGGGGGTGGCCCAGGCCGTTGCCGACGCCGGCTCCCCGACGGTGGCGGTGATCTGCGGTACCGACGCCCGCTACGGCACCGAGGTCTCCGAGGTGGTCGAGGCGGCGCACGTGGCGATGGTCGAGCACGTCCTGCTGGCCGGGCCCCAGAAGGCGATCGGCGAGGCGACACACCGACCGGATGACTATCTGACCGCGAAAATCGATGCGGTCGAAGCACTTTCAGAGCTGCTGACGAGATTGGGGGCCTGAGCGATGACTGCGGGCACTTCGAACAAGATCGAGAGTTTCGCCGACGTACCACTGCGCGGTGAGGGGTCTTCGGCACCGGCCACGGCGGCGGCTGTCGACGATCTGGTGGCCACGGCCGCCGCGGCGCACGGTTATGCGGCCGAGCAATTGACGTGGAACACCCCCGAAGGCATCGACGTCAAGCCGGTGTACATCGCCGCCGATCGCGATGAGGCTGCGGCGCAGGGTTACCCGTTGGACAGCTTCCCCGGTGAGCCGCCGTTCATCCGGGGGCCGTATCCGACGATGTATGTCAATCAGCCGTGGACCATCCGCCAGTACGCGGGGTTCTCCACCGCCGCGGAGTCCAATGCGTTCTACCGGCGCAACCTGGCCGCGGGCCAGAAGGGCCTGTCGGTGGCCTTCGACCTGGCCACCCACCGCGGGTATGACTCCGACCATCCCCGGGTGGCCGGCGATGTGGGTATGGCCGGGGTGGCCATCGACTCGATCCTGGACATGCGGCAGTTGTTCGACGGCATCGACCTGAGCGCGGTCAGCGTGTCGATGACGATGAACGGTGCGGTGCTGCCGATCCTGGCGCTGTACGTGGTGGCCGCCGAGGAGCAGGGGGTGGCGCCGGAGAAGCTGGCCGGCACCATTCAGAACGACATCCTCAAAGAGTTCATGGTCCGCAACACCTACATCTATCCGCCGAAGCCGTCGATGCGGATCATCTCCGACATCTTCGGCTACACGAGTGCGAAAATGCCGAAGTTCAACAGCATTTCGATCTCCGGCTATCACATCCAGGAAGCCGGCGCCACGGCCGATCTGGAGCTGGCCTACACGCTGGCCGACGGGGTCGAGTACCTCAAGGCCGGCCTCGACGCGGGGCTGGACATTGACTCCTTCGCCCCGCGGCTGTCCTTCTTCTGGGGCATCGGGATGAACTTCTTCATGGAGGTCGCCAAGCTGCGCGCGGGCCGGCTGCTGTGGAGTGAGCTGGTCGCCGAGTTCAGCCCCAAGAGTGCGAAATCGCGGAGTCTGCGTACGCATTCGCAGACCTCAGGGTGGTCGCTGACCGCCCAGGACGTCTACAACAACGTCGCCCGCACCTGCATCGAGGCCATGGCCGCCACCCAGGGGCACACGCAGTCGTTGCACACCAACGCCCTCGACGAGGCGCTGGCGCTGCCGACGGACTTCTCCGCGCGGATCGCGCGTAACACCCAGTTGCTGCTGGCTCAGGAGTCCGGCACCACCCGGCCCATCGACCCGTGGGGTGGGTCGTACTACGTGGAGTGGTTGACCCACCAGCTGGCCACCGCGGCACGTATGCACCTCGGTGAGGTCGTGGCCCACGGCGGGATGGCCCAGGCCATCAGTGACGGTATCCCGAAGCTGCGCATCGAGGAGGCCGCCGCTCGCACGCAGGCGCGCATCGATTCGGGTGCCCAGACCGTCATCGGGGTCAACAAGTACCGCGTCGACGAGGATCAGGAGATCGAGGTCCTCAAAGTCGAGAACAGCAGGGTGCGGGCCGAGCAGCTGGCCAAGCTGCAGCGGCTGCGGGCCGAGCGCGACGAGACTGCAACCCAGGCCGCGTTGGCTGAATTGACAAGAGCCGCAGGCGTTCACGAGGCAGCCGGCGAAGACGGGCTGGGCAACAACCTGCTGGCGCTGGCCATCAACGCCGCCCGTGCGCACGCCACGGTCGGGGAGATCTCCGATGCGCTGGAGAAGGTCTACGGCCGCCACGTCGCCGAGATCCGCACCATCTCCGGGGTCTACCGGGACGAAGCGGGGAGGGCCGAGAACATTTCCAGTGCCATCGAACTCGTCGAGAAATTCGCCGAAGCCGACGGGCGGCGGCCGCGCATCCTGATCGCGAAGATGGGCCAGGACGGCCACGACCGTGGGCAGAAGGTGATCGCCACCGCGTTCGCCGACATCGGCTTCGACGTCGACGTGGGCTCACTGTTTTCCACCCCGGACGAGGTGGCGCGCCAGGCCGCCGACAACGACGTGCACGTCGTCGGCGTGTCGTCGCTGGCCGCGGGTCACCTGACCCTGGTCCCGGCGTTGCGCGATGCCCTGGCCGAGGTGGGCCGCCCCGACATCATGGTGGTCGTCGGCGGGGTGATCCCGCCCGGTGACTTCGACGAGCTCTACCAGGCCGGGGCCACTGCGATCTTCCCGCCCGGCACCGTGATCGCCGACGCCGCGATCGGACTGCTGCACAAGCTGGCCGAACGCCTCGGCTACACGCTGAGCTAGATGAGCCCGTCGGTTACCGAACTGGCCGACGCGATTCGGCAAGGGCAGCGGTCGGCGCTGGCACGGGCCATCACCCTGGTCGAGTCGACGCGCGCCGATCACCGACACAAGGCCCAACAGCTGTTGCTCGAGCTGATGCCCGATGCCGGAAAAGCCATCCACGTCGGTATCACCGGTGTACCCGGTGTGGGTAAGTCGACGTCGATCGAGGCGCTCGGGATGCACCTGATCGAGAGCGGCCACCGGGTGGCGGTGCTGGCGGTCGACCCGTCGTCGACCCGTACCGGTGGATCGATCCTCGGTGACAAGACCCGGATGTCGAGGCTGGCCGCGCACGACGATGCCTATATCCGGCCGTCACCGACCTCGGGCACCCTCGGCGGTGTCGCCCGCGCCACCCGCGAGACCATCGTGTTGCTCGAAGCCGCCGGCTTCGACGTCATCCTGGTCGAGACCGTGGGAGTCGGGCAGTCCGAGGTGACGGTGGCCAACATGGTCGACACCTTCGTCTTCCTCACCCTGGCCCGTACCGGTGATCAGCTGCAGGGCATCAAAAAAGGGGTGCTCGAACTCGCCGACATCATCGTGGTCAACAAGGCCGACGGCGACCATGCGCTCGAAGCCAGGAAGGCGGCCCGGGAACTGGCCGGGGCGATCCGGCTGATCCACCCGCGTGACGCGGTGTGGCTGCCGCCGGTGCTGACGATGAGTGCGCTGGAAGGCACCGGACTCGACGAACTGTGGCAGACAGTGGAGAAACACCGGCGGGTGTTGACCGATGCGGGGGAGTTCGCCGCCCGCCGGCGCAAACAGCTGGTGGACTGGACGTGGTCGATGGTGCGCGACACCGTCTTGGACCGCGTTCTGGCCCATCCTGCGGTCCGCGAGCTCAAGCGTGAGGTGGAACGCCAGGTGCGGGACGGCGAGCTGACGCCCGCGCTGGCCGCTCAACAGATCCTGGATGCCGCCGACCGCGGTACATAACGGAGCGATAAATCACGCCCGCGGTGTGATCTGACACCTGTAAATTCAACTGTGTGACCCATACAACCGTTCGGGCGCGCAGCGCGGCGCTCCCGAAAGGCGTCCATGGCGCAGCGGATCCCAATTTCGTGTGCGCGGTGCGCAGCTTCGCGAGCTTGTTCCCGAGTCGGCATTTCGGTGGCGGCGCTCTGGCGGTCTACCTGCACGGCGAGCCCGTTGTCGATGTCTGGACCGGCTGGGCGGATCGCCGCGGACGGATTCCCTGGACCGCGGACACCGGTGCCATGGTGTTCTCCGCCACCAAGGGGATGGCCTCGACGGTCATCCACCGGCTGGCCGATCGCGGTCTGATCGACTACGACGCCCCGGTTGCCGAGTACTGGCCAGAGTTCGCTGTCGGGGGCAAGGCCGACATCACCGTGCGCGAGATGATGGCCCACCGGGCGGGTCTGTCTCAGCTCAACGGCCTGTCCAGCACCGATCTGCTGGATCACCGGAAGATGGAAGAAGTGATGGCGGCCGCTCCGGCGTCCTCGCTTCGGGGTAAGCCGGCCTATCACGCGCTGACCTACGGTTGGCTGCTCTCCGGGCTGGCCAGATCGGTGACCGGACTGGGGATGCGGGCCCTGATCAGGCAGGAGCTCGCCGAGCCGCTCGACACCGACGGCCTGCACCTGGGCCGACCGCCGGCCGGCGCCCCGACGCGGAACGCGCAGATCATCGGGCCGCAGATGAACTTCCAGAACCCGGTCTTCAACGCCGTCGCGCCGCGGGTGGCCGCGATCCAGCGGTCGGCGATCTTCGGGGCGATGTACTTCCCGGGGATGAAAGCGATGGTGCAGGGGGACATTCCGCTGCTGGATGCGGAGATCCCGTCCGCCAACGCCGTCGCGACCGCGCGGGGCCTGGCCAGGATGTATGGCGCCATTGCCAACGGCGGTGAGGTCAGCGATGCCGCCACCAGGTTCTTGTCGCGCGATCTGGCGGCGGCACTGGTCGGGCGGCCGAGTCTGACTCCCGATCGCAGCTTGTTCATGCCGATGGCGTTCCATTTGGGCTATCACGCGTTGCCGTTACCTGGGGTGATGCCCGGTTTCGGGCATGTGGGGCTCGGTGGATCGCTGGGGTGGGCGGTGCCGGAGACCGGGCTGGCGTTCAGTTTTGTCCACAATCGGCTGCTGACTCCTTTTCTGGTGGCTGACCAGGCCGGATTCGTGGCCACCGCCGCTCTGGTCCGCCGCGGAGCCGCCCAGGCCAGGGCGCGCGGATACCGGCCGGTCTCAGGTTTCGGTGCGCCTTATCCGGCCGAACAGAAGCCGGCTGCGGGTTAGCTCGGAGTTCTCTGTGCGCCGTTCCCAGCGACGGTGCATGGGCAAAACTAATCGACGTTTCTGGCGATTGTGCGCCGCCGGCGCCGCCACGGCGCTCGACAACGTTTGTTGTCAGCTAAAGTCGCTGGGTAACAATGGTTTTCGATCTCGAATCCGGCCTTCCGCTGAGAAAAAGCTGAGTTTGCTCTTTCTGGGTGCATTGTTTGCCAGTGGAGGCAGGGGGCCGTTCCGTCGTTACACCCTGTCCGATTGCCGAAAGTGGGAAACTGTGAGTCTCTTGTGCGGCCGGCGGTGGGGTTCGGCAGTCGCTCACAGCTAACTATTTCGGGCGCTTGATTCGCCGCCGGGGCCGTTTTCCCTGCGACAACGCTCGTATTCAATCGAAGTGACACCCGGGTTGCATTTCGCCGGATTGGGCTGATGAGGTCTTTTCGGAGCTCTCCGCGGCCATCGCTGTGTTTGCTGAAAATTTATGCAGCGAAAAATTCAAATATCGATGTCAAGACAAACGATATAACGGTGCCGTAAATATTTGGAATGTTCGCAGGTGGGCCGAGTTTGATCTTTGATTCAGCAAATCACTCGCGCCTCGTGTAGTGTTCCGGCGGCGGAACTTGAATGGGCAAGCGGCGACACGACTTTGCTCGGAATTTTGCACAGACGTCAGTGGGAGCGGTTAGGCTACCGACTCACACGCCAAACTCAGGAAAATTTCAGGTAGACCTAAGGGGCAAGACCGACCGACGAGCAACTGGTAGACGTGGGGCAACGGGGGCCACATCACGTCGACCGCTCACCGGTCGAGCCCCACATATCAGCGAAATAAGCGCGGAAGAGGTTGGATTACGTGGTAGAGGCATCAGTCACTCCCGTCGCGGTCATCGGCATGGCATGCCGGTTGCCGGGTGGGATCGATTCGCCGCAGCGTTTCTGGGAGGCGCTGCTGCGGGGCGAAGACCATGTCACCAAAGTCCCCATCGACCGCTGGGACGCTGAGGAGTACTACGACCCCGAACCCGGCGTTCCCGGCCGGTCGGTGTCGAAGTGGGGCGCATTTCTCGACGATATCGCGGGCTTCGACGCCGACTTCTTCGGGATCAGCGAACGTGAAGCCACCGCCATCGATCCGCAACACCGCCTGCTCATGGAGACCGCCTGGGAGGCCGTCGAGCATGCGGGAATCGATCCGGCAACGTTGGCGGAGGCCCTGGCCGGCGTGTTCGTCGGCATGACCCACGGCGACTACCAACTGCTGGCTGCCGACGCTCATGCGGTCGAGGGACCGTACGGATTCACCGGCAACAACTTCAGCCTCGCGTCGGGGCGGATCGCCTACCACCTCGGCGTGCACGGACCCGCCTACACCGTCGACTCGGCGTGCTCGTCGAGCCTGCTGGCCGTCCACATGGCCTGCCGCAGCCTGCATGACGGCGAAAGCGACCTCGGCCTGGCCGGGGGCGTCTCGGTCATGCTCGAGCCGCGCAAGATGGCCTCCGGTTCGGCGCAGGGCATGCTCTCGCCCACCGGCAAGTGCCACGCCTTCGACGTCGACGCCGACGGGTTCGTCTCCGGCGAGGCCAGCGTCATGTTCCTGCTCAAGCGCCTCGACGACGCCCAGCGTGACGGGGACCGCATCCTCGGCGTCATCCGTGGTACCGCAAGCAACCAGGACGGCCACACCGTCAACATCGCCACCCCGTCGCGCCCGGCGCAGGTGTCGGTCTACCGATCGGCGCTGCGCTCCGGCGGCGTCGATCCCGCCACCGTCAAGATGGTCGAGGCGCACGGCACCGGGACCCCGGTCGGCGACCCCATCGAGTACGCGAGCCTGGCCGAGGTCTACGGCACCGCCGGCCCCGTCGCCCTCGGCTCGGCGAAGACCAACTTCGGACACGGCCAGTCCGCCTCGGGCGCGGTCGGCCTGATGAAGGCCCTGCTGTCACTGCAGCACGGCCTGGTCCCGCAGAATCTGCACTTCAACAAGCTGCCCGACGAGATGGCGCAGATCAGCACCGAGCTGTTCGTCCCGACCAGCACCGTGCCCTTCCCGGACAGCGACGGACCGCGCCGTGCGGCGGTGTCCGCCTACGGCCTGTCCGGGACGAATGTCCACGCGGTCGTGGAGCAGGCCCCCGAGCAGCAGGGCCCGCGCGAGGTGTCCGGCGACATTCACACCGAGCGCACCGGCGCTCTGCTGTTCCCGCTGTCGGCCACCTCGGCCGAGGAACTGCGCCGCACGGCGGGCCGGCTGGCCGAGTGGGTGTCCGAACGCGCCCGCGGCAACGCCCGCGCCACTGATCTCGAATTGGAAGACCTGGCCTACACGCTGGCGCGTCGCCGCTCGCACCGCCCGGTGCGGACCGCCGTGCTGGCCGCCAACCACGAAGAGCTGATCAAGGCGCTGCGTGAGGTCGCCGACGGCGACACCCCCTACCAGGCCGCCGTCGCCCAGGACGCCCGCGGTCCGGTGTGGGTGTTCTCCGGGCACGGGTCCCAGTGGGCCGGTATGGGTACCGCGGCGCTGGCGTCGGAGCCCGTGTTCGCCGCCACCATCGCCGAACTCGAGCCGCTGATCCAGCGTGAGTCCGGCTTCTCGGTCACCGAGGCGATGACCGCCGAGGAGAAGGTCACCGGGATGGACCGCGTCCAGCCCACGATCTTCGCCATGCAGGTGGCAATGGCCGAGACCATGAAGGCCTACGGAGTGCAACCCGGTGCGGTCATCGGCCACTCGATGGGCGAGGCCGCCGCGGCAGTCGTCTCCGGCGCGCTGTCGTTGGAGGACGGCGTGAAGGTCATCTGCCGGCGGTCCAAGCTGATGGCGACCATCGCCGGGTCCGGCGCCATGGCGTCGGTGGAGCTGCCCGCCAAGCAGGTGCTCTCCGAACTGGCCGCCCGTGGCGTGCGTGATGTGGTGCTCGCCGTGGTGTCCTCGCCGCAGTCGACCGTGGTCGGCGGCGCCAAGGAGTCCGTCCGCGAGCTGGTGGAGCACTGGGAGTCGCGCGGCGTGATGGCCCGTGAGGTGGCCGTCGAGGTGGCCTCCCACTCGCCGGAGGTCGACCCGATCCTCGACGAGCTGACCGAGGTGCTCGACGACCTCGATCCGCAGGAGCCGACGGTTCCCTACTACTCGTCCACGCTTTACGACCCCCGCGACCCGGCCGACTACGACGCCTACTACTGGGCCGACAACCTGCGCCACACCGTGCGGTTCGCCGCCGCCGTGCAGGCCGCTCTCGAAGACGGATTCCGCGTCTTCGGCGAGCTGTCGCCGCACCCGCTGCTGACCTACGCCGTCGAGCAGACCGGCCGCGGCCTGGACATGCAGCTGGCCGCCCTGGCCGGGATGCGCCGCGAGCAGGAACTGCCCAGCGGGCTGCGTGGTTTCCTGGCCGACCTGCACGCCGCCGGCGCCGCGGTGGATTTCTCCACCCAGTACCCGGACGGCCGCCTGGTCGACGCCCCACTGCCCACGTGGACCAAGGTCCCGCTGATGCTCACGCGCGACGACAAAGAGGCCGCGGCCGGCGGGAACACCGTCGCCGTCCATCCGCTGCTCGGTGCGCACGTCCGGCTGCCGGAAGAGCCGGAGCGCCATGTGTGGCAGGCCGATATCGGCACCGCCGCCCAGCCGTGGCTCGGCGATCACCAGGTGCACAACGTCGGTGCCCTGCCGGGCGCGGCGTACTGCGAGATGGCCATCGCCGCCGCCGGGACGGTCCTGGGTGAGAACACCGAGGTCCGCGACATCACGTTCGAGGCGATGCTGCTGCTCGAAGACGTCACCCCGGTGTCGGTGGTGGCTGAGGTCAAGGCCCCCGGTGTCGTGGACCTGGTTGTCGAGACCTACGCCGAGGGCGAACAGGTCCGGCGCGCATCGGCCACGCTGCACACCGCCGAGGCCGGAGAAGACGCCGCGCCCGCCGTCCGTGACATCGACAAGCTGATCTCGGCGCACCCCCAGCGCATCGAAGGCGCCGAGATGCGCGACTGGTACGCCGAGCGCGGTATCCAGTACGGTCCCGCGTTCGCCGGCCTGGTGGCCGCCAACGTCGCCGAGAACGATTCCAGCGCAACGGTTTTGGCCGAGGTGTCGCTGCCGGGCTCCATCCGTTCGCAGCAGGGCGCCTACGGTATCCACCCGGCGCTGCTGGACGCCTGCTTCCAGGCTGTGGGAGCGCATCCCGACCTGCACTCCGACACCACCGGCACCCTGATGCTGCCGCTGGGGGTGCGCCGCTTGCAGGCTCACGCCTCCACCCGCAACGCGCACTACTGCTACGTCACCGTGACCTCGGCCACCGCCACCGCGGTCGAAGCCGACGTCGAGGTGCTCGACGAGCACGGCGCCGTGCTGCTGACCGTCAGCGGGCTGCGGCTGGGCACCGGGGTGTCGGCCGCGGGCCGCCAGGACCGGGTGCTGGGCGAGCGGCTGCTCACCATCGACTGGAGGCAGCAGGAGCTGCCCGAAGCCGACGGTGCGGAGGCCGGCCGCTGGTTGCTGATCAGCCTGGGCGAGGACGCCGAACCCACAGCGCTGACGCTCTCCGGCGAGCTGACGCAGAACAGCGCCGACGTGAGCACCCTGGTGTGGTCCATCGACGCCGAGGACGCCGCGGCCACGCAGACCCTGCGCGAACGCCTGTCGGCCGACCCGCACACCGGTGTGGTGCTGGTGACGGGCGACGCGGTGGCCCGCACCTCCGCCGACTACGTGCGTGCGGTGGTGCGGATCGCCCGCGAGCTGCCCGAGATCCCCGGCGAGCCGGCCCGGCTGTTCGTGGTGACCCGCAAGGCCCAGACCGTGTTGTCGGATGACGTCGCCAACCTCGGCCAGGCCGGCCTGCGCGGTCTGCTGCGGGTCATCGCCATGGAGCACCCCGGCCTGCGGGCCACCCAGGTGGATCTCGATGACGCCACCGAGATCGACCAGCTGGCCGCGCAACTGCTGTCCGGCTCCGAGGAGGACGAGACCGCCTGGCGTGACGGCGACTGGTACACCGCTCGGCTGAACCTGAGCCCGTTGCAGCCCGAGGAGCGGCTGACCACTGTCGTCAACCACGAGACCGACGGCGTGCGCCTGCAGATCCGGGTTCCCGGCGATCTGCAGTCGCTGGAGCTGGCCGCCTTCGACCGGGTGGCTCCCGGGCCGGGCCAGATCGAGGTGTCGGTGGCCGCGTCGAACCTCAACTTCGCCGACGTGCTGGTGGCCTACGGCCGGTACCCCAGCTTCGAGGGCCGGTTGCCGCAGCTCGGCGCCGACTTCGCCGGTGTCGTCACCGCCGTCGGCCCCGGCGTCACCGACCACAAGGTCGGCGACCGGGTGGCCGGTATCTCGGCCAACGGCGCGTGGACCACGTTCGTCACCTGCGATGCCAGCCTGGCGGTCACGCTGCCCGACAGCGTGCCCGAGAGCGCGGCCGCCGCGGTGCCCAGCGCGCACGCCACCGCCTGGTACGGACTGCACGACCTGGCCCGCATCTCGTCGACCGACAAGGTGCTGATCCACTCCGCCACCGGTGGGGTGGGACAGGCGGCCGTGGCCATCGCCAAGGCCGCGGACGCGCAGATCTACGCCACCGCCGGCACCCCGGAGAAGCGAAAGCTCCTCAAGGAGTGGGGAATCGAGCACGTCTACGATTCCCGCAGCACCGACTTCGCCGAGCAGATCCGCACGGACACCGCCGGCTACGGCGTGGACATCGTGCTGAACTCGCTGCCCGGTGCCGCCCAGCGGGCCGGTCTCGAACTGCTCACCTTCGGTGGCCGGTTCGTCGAGATCGGCAAGCGCGACATCTACGGCGACACCAAGCTGGGGCTGTTCCCGTTCCGGCGCAACCTGTCGTTCTACGCGGTGGACCTCGCGCTGCTGACGCTCACCAACCCGGGCCACACCCGCAAGCTCATGCAGACGGTGTTCGACAAGATCGCTGACGGCACGCTGCCGCTGCCGGAGACCACCCACTTCCCGCTGCGGGAAGGTGCCACCGCGATTCGTGTCATGGGTGCCGCCGAGCACACCGGCAAGCTGGTGCTCGACGTGCCGCACACCGGCACCAGCAGCGCGGTGGTGCCGCCGGAGAACGCCACGGTGGTGCGTCCCGACGGCGCATACGTCATCACCGGCGGGCTGGGCGGGCTCGGCCTGTTCCTCGCCGAGCAGATGGCCGACGGCGGTGCCGGACGGATCGTGCTCAACGGCCGGTCCGCGCCGAGCGCCGACGCGCAGGAGGTCATCGAGCGGATCCGCCGCGGGGGCACCGAGGTCGAGGTGACGCGCGGCGACATCGCCGAACCGGACACCGCGCGACGGCTCGTCGAGGCCGCCACCGCCACCGGTATGCCGCTGCGCGGTGTGCTGCACGGTGCCGCGGTGGTGGAGGACGCCACCTTGCCCAACATCACCGATGAGCTGATCGACCGCGACTGGCTGCCCAAGGTGGCAGGTGCGTGGAACCTGCACGAGGCGCTGCAGACCAGCGGCGCCGACGAAAAGCTGGACTGGTTCTGCTCGTTCTCGTCGGCGGCGGCCATGGTCGGTTCACCGGGCCAGGGCGCGTACGCGGCGGCCAACAGCTGGCTGGACGGGTTCACCCGCTGGCGGCGGGCGCACGGTCTCGCCGCCAACGTCATCGCCTGGGGCGCCTGGGCCGAGATCGGCAAGGGGCAGGCCATGGCCGAAACCGGCGCCGAGGGTGCCGCGATGGCCATCGCGCCCGACGAAGGTGCCTATGCCTTCGACGCGCTGCTGCGGCACAACCGCACCTACACCGGTTATGCACCGGTGGCGGGCACTCCGTGGCTGGCGGCCTTCGCCCAGACCAGTAAGTTCGCCGAGTCGTTCGCGTCGATCGGCAAGAACCCGTCGGGCACCAGCGCCTTCCTGACCGAGCTGCACGAACTGCCGCTCGAGGAATGGCACGCCCGGCTGCGCCGGCTCATCGCCGACCAGATCAGTCTGGTGCTGCGCCGCTCGGTGGATCCGGACCGGCCGCTGGCCGAATACGGGCTCGATTCGCTGGGGATCCTCGAGGTCCGCACCAAGATCGAGACCGAGACCGGGGTCAGGATCGGGTCGACGGACATCACCACGGTGCGGGGGTTGGCTGAGAGACTGTACGACGAATTGGCGGCCGACCAGGCTTCAGCAGAAGCGGTGACGGCGGCCACGTAATGATTTCAGACGACGCATCGATGTATTCGCCGGGCAAACCCGCCGATTACAGAGGGCACAGACGAGTACGGGGAGCGTGAATGGTTGCAATCAAGGCAATCCATGACTGGATGGGTGAGCCGGGGAACGTTGTGTCCTGGCACCCGTCGCCCGCCACACTCGCCAAGGTGCGGCAGGCGCCGGTCAGCGACGTGCCGGTCAGCTACCAGCAGGCCCAGCACATCCGTGGCTACCGCAGCCACGTTGCCAACGGCACCGACATGGCCCGCCTGAACATCCCCGCGTGGGACATACAGGGCCAGTGCGATATCCGGGCGATGACGCACGTCATCAACTCCTACGTCCGGCGGCACGACACGTACCACAGCTGGTTCGAGTTCTCCGACGAAGACGGGGCCGGCGAGATCGTGCGCCACACCGTCCGCAATCCCAAGGACATCAAACTGGTTCCCACCGACCACGGTGAGATGAATCCCGCCCAGTGGCGTGAGCATGTGCTGGCCACCCCGGATCCGCTGACGTGGGACTGCTTCCACTTCGGCATCATCCAGCGGGCCGACCACTTCACCTTCTACATCAGCGTGGACCATGTGCACACCGACGCCATGTTCATGGGGCTGGTGCTCGTCGAGATCCACATGATGTACCTCGCTCTGGTCGACGGTGCCGCTCCGCTGCAGCTGCCGCCGGCCGGTAGTTACGCCGACTACTGCCTGCGCCAGCAGGCCTACACCGCCTCGCTCACCCTGGACACCCCGGAGGTGAAAGGCTGGGTGGAGTTCTTCCAGCGCAACGGCGGCACCATGCCGCGCTTCCCCCTGCCGCTGGGCGACTTCTCGGTGACGCACACCGGTGACATGGTCACCGTCGAACTGCTCGACGCGCAGCAGGCCCAGAAGTTCGAGGCGGTCTGCATGGATGCCGGTGCGCGCTTCAGCGGTGGAGTGATCGCCTGCGCGGCCATCGCCGAGAACGAGCTGACCGGCACCGACACCTACCACATCATCACCCCCACCACGACGCGCAACGGCCAGACCGAATTCATGACCACCGGCTGGTTCACCGGGCTGGTCCCGATGAGCGTGCCGGTCGGTTCGTTCGCCGAGACCGCGCGGGCCGGCCAGCAGGCCTTCGATTCCGGCATGGCCATGAAGGACGTGCCGCACGAGTTCGTGTTCGAACTCGCCGAAGGCACCGATCTCGGGTTGCGTACCCCCGAGCCCGGGGTGCCCATGCTGTCCTACCTCGACGCCGGCCTGCCGCCGCTGTCTCCCGCGGTGATCGCGCAGTGGGAAGCCATGAACGGCAAGGTCTTCAGCGATGCCCGCGCGGCGTACCAGGTCGGCATGTGGGTGAACCGGACCGACAAGTCGCTGTCGGTGACCGTCGCCTTCCCGAACAACCCGGTGGCCCGCGAGTCGGTGCTGCGCTACGTCGAGACCATGAAAGCGGTGTACACCCGGGTGGCCGACGGGCGCGAGGTGGGCACCCCGGCACGACCGGAATTGTCCCGCGTCATCGGTGGCTGATCGGGTGACGGTTCGGACTCGTTCGATCCGCCTGCCCCGTGCGGGGCGGCGGGAGTTGACCTCCGATCGTGCCGACAACCGGCTCGATTACATCGACCAGGCGCTGTTCCTCGGCCTGCGCGCCACCGGACAGGCGGCGGTGTGTCAGTGCTTGTGGATCTACGAGCACCCGGTCGACCTCGACGGCCTGAAACGCTTTCACGCGAACTTCGGCCACGGACTGGCGGGTCGCCGGATCGAACCGTCGCCGCTGCCGTTCGGTCGGCACCGCTGGGTGTCCTCACCCGGGGCTCCCGGCGACATCCTCTTCGAAGAGGGGCTGCGGCCGCGCGACGAGCTGATGGAATGGGCCGACGCACACGCCTGCCGGCCGGTCGATCCCGAATGGGGCCCGGCCTGGCACATGGGTGTGCAGCGGTTCGACGACGGTTCCACCGCGGTGAGCCTGGTCGGCTCCCACTGCATCGGCGACGGCGGCGGCGCGGTGCTCACGGTGTTCGAAGCGGTGACCGGTAACCTCCGCGATCTCGGGTATCCGGCGCCGCGGTCCCGGACCCGGCGCGAGGCCATCCGTGCCGACGCCCGCGACACCGTCCGTGATCTGCCGGAGATCGGCAGGACGCTCGTCGCCGGCGCCAAGGTGGCGTTCAAGCGGCGCGGTGACCTCAAGGGTTCCGGCGGCGCCGAGCCCGAACGGGCCCTGGGTCCCGAAGGGGACCGGCACGTGAGGGTGCCCGCCGTAGCGATCTACGTCGACGGCGCCGACTGGGACGCCAGGGCCGAAGCGCTCGGCGGCAACAGCTACTCCCTGGTCGCCGGTCTGGCCGCGCGTCTGGGTGAACGGTTCGGGCGGCGCAGCAGCGTCGACGGCGCCGTCCCGCTCACGGTGCCGATCAACGACCGCACCCTCGAAGACACCCGCGCCAACGCCGTGCTGCTGGCCAATGTCCGGGTGAACCCCACGGGCGTCACCTCGGATCTGTCGGCGGCGCGGGCGGCCCTGAAACAGGGACTCAAGACGGTCAAGGAAGTGCCGGACGAGACGCTGGCGCTGCTGCCGCTGACGCCCTTCATTCCCAAGCGAGCCGTCAAACGCACCGCGGACGTCGCCTTCGGGTTCACCGCCGACCTGCCGGTGTTCTGCTCCAACCTCGGCCAACTGCCCGCCGAGATCAGCCGCGCCGACGGCACCGACGCCGAACACGTGGTGTTACGCGGCGTCGACCAGTTCGTGCCGCTGCGGGTGCTGGAAGAGCGGCACGGTCTGCTCACCGTGATCGCCGCCCGCGTCGGCACCAAACAGTCACTGGCCGTCATCGGTTACCAGCCGGGCGCGGAGAACACCAAGGCCCGCCTGCGCGGCATCGTCTCCGAGACGCTGGCGGAATTCGGCATCGACGGTGCGCTGGAATGACTCAGCGTGAGGACCGCCTGGACTACATCGATCAGGCGTCGTTTCTGTCGTTACGGGCCGTCGGCCGCCACCAATTGGCGCAGCTGGCCTGGATCTACGAGCATCCGCTCGACCACGACGGGCTGACGCGTTTCCATCAGAACGTGGGTGCCGGGTTGATCGGGCGCCTGATCGAACGATCGGCACTCCCGTTCGGCCGACACCGCTGGGTTTCGGTACCGGGCCCGCAGACCGGGATCGACGTCGCGGACCCGCCGCGTTCCCCGGACCAGCTCACCGACTGGCTGGACGAACAGGCCCAGCTGCCCCTCGATCCGGAGCGCGGTCCCGGATGGCGCCTGGCGGTGCTGCCGTTGACCGACGGTTCGACCGCCGTCACCCTGGTGACGTCGCACAGCCTCACCGACGGGCTTGGGTTGTTGCTGCACGTGGCCGCCGCTGCCAAGGGCGAGGTGCGCGACTTCGGCTACCCGCGGCCGGCGTCGCGCAGCCGCCGCCGCGCACTGGCCGCCGATCTGCGCCAGAGTGCCCGCGACGTGCCGGAGCTGGGGCGGACGCTGGTTGCGGCCGCGAAACTGTTCTACAAACGCCGCAACGATTTCACCAACGCCGGGGCCTCGCGCGCGGCGGTGATCTCCGCCGGTGACCCGAACGAGAACGTCGTGGTGCCGACGGTCGCGGCATTCGTCGGAATCGACGAATGGGATGCGCGCGCCGCCGCGCTCGGCGGAAACAGCTATTCGCTGTTGGCGGGTTTCGCCGGGCGGCTGGCCGAGCAGATGGGGCGACACCGCCCCGACGGAACCGTGAGTCTGTTGGTGGCGATGAGCGACCGTACCGAGGGCGATACCCGTGCCAACGCGGTGTCGATCGCGAACGTCGTCGTCGATCCCGCGCCGGTGGCCCAGGACCTCTCCGCAGTGCGGGCGGCCATGAAACAGGGCCTGCAGACCATGAAAGACGTCCCGGACGAGACGTTCGCGCTGCTCCCGCTGACCCCGCTGGTGCCCAAACGTGCGGTCAAACGCACGGCCGACGTCATGTTCGGTGACCTGCCCGTGTCGTGTTCCAACCTCGGTCAGCTGGATCCGGCGGTGGGCCGGGTCGACGGCACCGACGCCGAGTACTTCCTCATGCGGGCGGTCGACCAGAAGGTGACCCGCGGCGAGATCGAGCGGGTTGGCGGTCAACTCGTCGTCGTGTCGGGCCGGATCAACTCCCAAGTGAGCATCGGGGTCGTCGGCTATCGCAACGGCGGCACCAACACCAGCGCCGCGCTGCGCGAGCTGGTGGCACAGACGCTGGCGGAGTTCGGCCTGACCGGCACGTTCAAATAGCCGCCCGCTCCTCGAGCAGATCCGCCGTGAGCCGCACACTCTCGGCGACGGGAGTCAGCCGGGTGGCCAACTCCGCGGCGCGCGCCGCGATCCCCGGCGCCAGGGTGTGCCGCAGGGCGGCCAGGAGGTTGTCCCGGGTGGTCTTCGAAAACCGTTGCGCCGTACCGATTTCCAGCTTCTTGACCTGGTTGGCGAAGAACGGCTGATCGGCTCCCACCCACAGCACCAGAGTCGGGACCCCGGCGCGCATCCCAGCGGCGGTGGTCCCCGCGCCGCCGTGGTGGACCACCATGCGGCACAGCGGGAACACCGCGCTGTGATTGACCGCCCCGACGATCCTGACGTGATCTGCCCGCGACGCATCCGGCAGGGTCCACGCGCCCGAGGAGATCAGCGCCCGCTCACCGAGTTCGGCGCACACCTCGGTGATCATGGCCACGGCCTCGGCGGGGGACTCGACCGGCATGCTCCCGAAGCCGAAGTAGATGGGCGGCTTGCCTGCGGCCACCCACGCCAACAGCTCATCGTCGGTGGCCGTCTCACGCTGCAGGGTCAGAGCGCCGACAAACGGGCGCACCCCGGCCCACTCGTCGGCGAGGCCGGGGAACAGCAACTTGTCGTACGCCTGGATCTCGAGGGCGCCGCCGTCGATGATCCGGCGGATGGCACGAGACGACGCCGCAGGCAGGCCCAGTTCCCGGCGCTGAGCGTCCTCAGCTTTTTTCATCACCCGCCAGTGCACCCACTCGCCGGCGGCGAACCCGGACTCGACCACCTTCGACGGCAACGGCACCGGGACGACGGTGCGGTTGGGGCGGTGCGGGAAGTAGTGCAGGGCGGCCAGGGGGATCCGGTGGTACTCAGCGACGTTGGCGGCCACCTCCTGATAGGTGGTGCCGGTCAGCAGCAGGTCGGCGCCCTGGGCCATGGCCGCCGACGCGGCGCTCATCTCCGCCCACCCCTCGGTGGCGTATTCGCGGCTCTCCCGCAGCACGGTCAGCGGGTTGCGCAGCGACCAGAACTTCCGGAACACCTCGGCCTCGAGCTGTTTCTGCGAGTCCACGCCGTAGGCGACGGCGGGCGGAAGTCCCGCCTCTTCGACGAACGCGGTCAGATTCGGGGGAACGGCCAGGCGCACCTGGTGCCCGCGCCGCTGTAGTTCGAGTGCCACCGCCGCGCAGGGTTCGATGTCGCCACGGGTTCCGTGCACCGCCACCGCGAAGATCACCGGCGGCCCCCTGCCGGCTGCGCACTGCGGAACGACCCGTCTGAATAGGTTGCGGACACCGCCCGATTCAAACACGGGCCACGCCCCGGCTCTCAGGTGCGGGCCCGCGCCGCACAGGCACGCACCGCGGGGTATGTTTTAGCAACCTGGCCAGCGCCTGAGGTAGCTCTGCGAACTGCCTGCACGGCGTTCTGCGAGGTCCTTTGTGGACCCCGCAACCGTGTAACCTGGTTGGGATGTCCAAACGCGCCTTCACCCGCGGTGCGTTCGCAGGGGCAGGGTTTCCGCTCCTCAGTCGCGTGGTGGTCCGCCACCCGCTGTGGGTGATCGCCTCCTGGGTGGTTCTGGCCGCCGTCTTGATGCTGTCCCTGCCGTCGCTGGCCAAGGTGGCTGCCGAGAATCCGCCGGAGTTCCTGCCCGCCGAGGCGCCCGTGCTGCACGCCACCGAGGTGATGGGCACGGCGTTCAACGAGCCGCCCGCCGCCAACAGCGTCGTCGTCATCCTCATCAACGAGAACGGGCTGACCCCGGACGACGAGGCCACCTACCGAAAACTGGTGGACACGCTGCGGGCGAACGACAGCGTGATGAACACGCAGGACTTCATCGCCATCCCCGAGCTCAAAGCCGTGATGACCAGCGAGGACGGCAAGGCCTACAACCTGCCAGTGAACCTCACCGGTCAGATGGCCACCGCCGAAGGCCAGGAGGCGTACAACGACGCCCTCCGGATCGTCGACGAGGTCACTGACGGGACGACGCTGGAACCCAACATCGTCGGCGCGGCCGCCACCTTCGACGACGTCAACCAGATCGGCGTGCGGGACCAGCTGGTCATCGAGACCACCACCGGCATCCTGGTGTTCACCATTCTGGTGTTGGTCTACCGCAGTTTCGTGGCGATGATGCTGCCGCTTCTGACCATCGGTGCGGCACTGCTGGTCGCCCAGCAGGTGGTGGCGGGGCTGGGCCTGGTGGGCCTGGGGGTCGGACCGCAGACGCTGTTGTTGATGACGGCGATGATGCTGGGCGCAGGCACCGACTACGCGATCTTCCTGCTCAGTCGATACCAGGAGATCCTGCGCACCGGTGTGCCCTCCGACGAGGCCATGCAGAAGGCGTTGACGTCCATCGGCCAGGTGATCGCCGGATCGGCCTTCACCGTCGCAGCCGCCTTCATGGGCATGGCGTTCACCGACCTCGGGGTGTTCTCCACGGTCGGGCCGCCGTTGGCGGTGACGATCCTGGTGGGCTTCCTGGGCTCGGTGACCATGCTGCCCGCGCTGATGACGCTGGCCGGACGACGGAACTGGCTCAAGCCTCGCAAAGACCTCACCGGCCGGATCTGGCGCCGATCGGGAACCGAGATCGTGCGCAGGCCGAGGCTGGCCCTGGCGGGCAGCCTGACGATCCTGCTGGCGCTGGCGGCCTGTATGTCGCTGATCAACTACAACTACGACGACCGCAAGAACCTGCCCGACGACATCGACAGCAACCTGGCCTACGAGGCGATGAACCGGCACTTCCCGGTCAGCAGCACGGCCCAGCAGTTCCTGTTGATCCAATCCTCCGGTGATCTGCGCACCCCCGAAGCGCTCGCCGACATGGAACAGATGGCGCAGCGCATCGCCGATCTGCCCGGTATCGACGCGGTCCGCGGTATCACCCGCCCCACCGGCGAGATGATCGAACAGGGCAAGGCCACCTGGCAGGCCGGTGAGGTCGGAAACAGGCTCGGTGACGCCGCCACCCTGATCGACGACAACGACCAGAACCTCGATGCGCTGTCCGGCGGCGCGGGCCAATTGGCCGACGCCCTCGACGAGATCCGCGGCAGTGTGGTCAACGCGGTGGGCAGCGTGCGCGGCCTGGCGTCGGCGCTGGACGAGATGGCCACCCGATTCGGCGGTGAGAAGACGCTCGACGAAATCGACAAGACGGCCTCGCTGGTGTCCAACATGCGTTCGCTGGGGCAGGCGCTGGGGTTCGACCGCGTGCGCCTCGGCGATGTCGGCGGGTGGGCTGCTCCGATGCTCAACGCCCTGAACACCAGCCCCACCTGCTCCATGGATCCGGAATGCGTCGCCTCCCGCGCCGATCTGCAGAAGCTGGCCGATCTGCGCGGTGACCCGGCGCTGGACAAGATCGCCGAGCTCGGCGATGTCCTGGTCTCTACGAACGGCAACCAGACCCTCGACGAGACCATCGGCAGTCTCAGCCGCAACATCGCGGCTGTGACCAGTTCAGCACGTGAACTGGGTCTGGGGGAGGCCGGTGGCCTCCAGAAGCGGATCACCACCGCGCTGGAGGGCGCCAACACCCTGGCCGATTCCAGCCGTCAGCTCGCTGAAGGTGTCCAGCTGCTGGTGGATCAGACCCGCAACATCGGTTCCGGCCTGGATCAGGCCTCGGCGTTCCTGATGGCGATGAAACGCGACGCCTCCAGTCCGTCGATGTCCGGCTTCTACATTCCGCCGGAGATGCTGACTCAGCAGGAGTTCAAGAAGGCCGCCGCGCTGTTCATCTCCGCTGACGGGCACACCGCCCGGTATCTGGTGCAGACCGCGCTCGATCCGTTCAGCGTCGAGGCCATGGACCAGCTGCAGCTGATCGTGAAGACCGCCCAGGACGCGCGGCCCAACACGACCCTGCAGGACGCCACCATCTCGATGGTCGGGTTCACCGTGGTGAACGACAATCTGCGGACCTACTACAACGGCGACATCCGGTTCATCATCGTCGTCACGCTGGTGGTGGTGTTCCTGATCCTGGCCGTCATCCTGCGTGCCATCATCGCCCCGCTGTATCTTGTTGCCTCCGTTGTCATCTCGTTCGTGTCCGCCGTCGGCATCGGCGTCGTCTTCTTCCAGTTCATCCTGGGGCAGAACATTCACTGGAGTGTTCCGGGCACGGCCTTCCTGGTGTTGGTCGCCGTCGGAGCCGATTACAACCTGTTGCTGATACACCGCATCAGAGACGAGGTCCGCCACGGCCACACCATGCGGGCGGCGGTGGTCCGCACCGTCGGCGCCACCGGCGGAGTGATCACCTCGGCGGGCATCATCTTCGCCGTCTCGATGCTGAGTCTGACGGTCAGCAGCTTGAGCACCGTTGTCCAGATGGGCTTCGTCATCGGCGTGGGTTTGTTGCTCGACACGTTCATCGTGCGGACCGTCACGGTGCCGGCCATGGCCGTGCTGGCCGGCAACGCGAACTGGTGGCCCTCCAAGTCGGCGCATGTTCTGCACAAACCGGCGGAGGGTCCCGCGACCGCCGAGGAGGCGGAGACCGACACCGTGGATCCGGATGATCCCGACACCGACCGGCTCGGCGATGACGGCGAGCTCGACGATCCGGACACCGAGGAACTCGACGTCCAGGCGGACGGTGACGCCGTCGGCGAGACCGACAACGAGGATCAGCCCGAGCCCGTCGCCTCTGAAGGCGAAACCGACGAGACCGACAACGAGGACACCGACGAGGACACCGGCGAGGACACCGACGCGGACGAGACCGCCGTTGCCGAGACCGCCGTTGTCGAGACTGAGGCCGAGTCGACCGAGGATGAGCCTGAGGTCGACGCCTCCGACGCCGATGCACCCGGATCAGTCGCGGACGAGACCACCGAAACCACCGAAACCACCGAGACCACCGAAGACCCCGAGGCTCAGCCCGAAGACTCCGCTGCCGAGCCGGAACCTGAACCCGAGCCGAAGAAGAAGCGGCGTTGGTTGCGCCGCGGCCGGTGAGTCACTGAACGGATTCGGCCGCGATCCGGTATTGCCGGATCACCAGCGGCCCGAAGATCCCCGCGATCACGGCGATCCAGGCCAGCGCGATGAGCAGAGAGCCCAGCGCGGGATCACCCTCGGTGAGCGCCCGCATGGTCTCGATCGCCGGTGACAGCGGCTGATACTGGATCACCGGTTGCAGCCAGCCGGGGAACGACGCCACGGGGGCGATGCCCGGACTGCAGAACGCCAGACCCACCGAACTGGTGCCGAGCCACATGAAGACGGCATTGCCACCGGATTTGAGGGCCAGTGTCATCACCAGCATCGAGAAGGTGACCACCACCAGCACTGGTAGCAGCAGGTAGGGGATGAGCGTGAACAGGTTGCCCTGGAAGCGAAGTCCGAGCGCCACGCCCACGGCGGTGATGATGACGACGCCGAGCAGGGTGCGGGCAGCCTCGGCGAGAAGCCGCCCGGTGATGGCACTGGCCCGGTGTACCGGCAGGGTCCAGAACCGGCTCAGCAGCCCGTTGCTGCGCTCGATCGGCAGGGCCAGACCCGCTCCGATCGCACCGAACATCCCGCCGGCCAGCGCGCACATCGGCACCAGGCTCTCGAGGTTGTCGGTGCCCGTGATGGTGGCCATCGATTTACCCGCGAGCAGGTGATAGAAGACCAGCAGCGCCGTCGGGAACAGCACACCCTGGATCGGCACGGCCGGATGCCGCCGCCATCCCCGGATCAGCCGTCCGGCGAAGATCAGGCTTTCTCCCGCCCAAGTCGTCTTGGCCGGCTGGAGCACGGTCATTCGGTCCGCCTCTGCAGTCGCGTGGCGAGGGTGCCGAACACCAGCAGCAGGCCGACGCACCAGGCCAGCGTGGCCACCAGGTTGCCGCTCATGACGCTGCCGTCGGTGAAACCGCGCAAGGTCTCGGTCACCACCGACACCGGCTGGGCGCGCACGAAGGGCTGCACCCACCCGGGGAACGCCTCGGCCGGCGCCATACCCGTGGACAGCAGCACCAGAGCCAGCAGCGGAATCAGCAGCAGCTGGCTGGAGGCGTCGATGCGTTTCACATGGGTGCCGATGGCGTCGGCGCCCAGATTCAGCGCCAAGGCCAGGACCAGAGCCACCACCACGAAGGCCACCGAGTAGAGCACCCCACCGGTCAGCCGGAACCCGAACAGGTAGGCGACGGCGATCGCCGCGACGATCACGATGACCGACCGGATCAGGCAGTAGAGCATCCGAGCCAGCAGCGGGACCAGCGTCGGGATGGACAGGGTGTGCAGTCGGCGGCCGAAACCCGACCCCGCATCGCGGGCGGCCCGGTCGGCGGTGGTCAGCGCACCGAAGAGCACCGACTGCACGACAATGGCGGGTAGCACGTACTGCGCATAACTCATGGAGCCGGTGTCGATGAGGTCCTGCAACACGAACGTGAACCCGACGAAGGTGAAGACCGGGGCGAGCACGGCGATCAGCAGATCGAAATCGCGCACAGTACTGCGCAACACCCGCTCGGTCAGGGTGACCAGTGCATTCATGCGGTGACGGGACGCTCCGTGAGGTGCAGGAAGACCTCGTCGAGGGACGGCTTGCGCAGCGAGATGTCGAGCAGCTCCACCTCGAGTCGCTCGATCCGCCGGAACACCTCACCCAACGTGGTGACCCCCTGAGCCGCGGGTACCGACACGGTGTTCAGATCCCGGTCGACCTCCAGGCCGTCGAAGTCGGAGAGCACCTCGGCGATCGGGGCCAGATCGTCGGGGCTCACCGGCGTGACCTGGCAGTACGCGAAACCCATCAGGCCTTTCAGCTCGTCGGAGGTGCCGCGGGCGACCACCTCGCCACCGTTGAGGATGACGATCGAATCGCTCAGGACGTCGGCCTCCTCGAGGTACTGGGTGGTCAGCAGCACCGTGACATCCTGGGCGGACAGCTCGGACACCAGCGTCCACACATCGCGACGGCTGCGCGGGTCCAGCCCCGTGGTCGGTTCGTCGAGAAACAGCACCCTGGGCGCGACCACCAGCGAGGCCGCGATGTCGATCCGTCGGCGCATTCCGCCGGAGTAGGTGTGGATCGGCCGATCCGCGGCGCGTACGAGGTCGAACTGCTCGATGAGTTCGTCGGCGCGACGGCGGGCGTCTTTGCGTTTGAATCCGCGAAGGCGCGAAAACAGCACCAGGTTCTCCCGGCCGGTCAACATGATGTCCAGCGAAGCGTCCTGGCCGGTGACGCCAATGCTCTCGCGCACTTTGTCAGGTTGCCGGGCGACGTCGAAACCACTCACCAGGGCCTGCCCGGAGGAGGGTCGTAGCAAAGTCGACAGGATGTTCACCGTCGTGGTCTTGCCGGCGCCGTTGTGGCCCAGAAGTGCACAAACCGAACCGGTCGGCACTGAGAAGCTGACGTCCCGCAACGCTTGGACGGTCCCAAACGTCTTGGTGACGCCGTTTAGCTCGATCACGGATCAACGATACAGCGGGTAATCGCGCTTTCAACCGCTCACCGGGCCCCCGGGGGCCGATTCGGTAGCTGGCGGCGCCGTGACTAGGGTCGCACCGGCCAGGGGGTTCGCTGCGCGTGGGGCGTGCAGCACAGCAGATACGGTAGTGGCCGGCACCAATCGAAGGACCGATCAGACCGGGGGACCAGTGAGCAGCACGCCCGCACCGACGTCAGTGGTCGCGGCCATTCCCAACTACAACATGGGCGAGTCGCTGCAGAGGCTGCTGCCGCAGGTTCTGAAGCAGGGGTATGACCGGGTGGTGGTCCTCGACGACGCCTCCACCGACAACAGCGTCGACGTCGTGGAGCAGTTCGGCACGGCGGTCGAAATGCTCCGCAGTCCGGTGAATCAGGGTGCCGGGGCCAACCGCAACCAGATCATCGGGCAGACCGAGGACTCGGCGCTCATCCATTTCGTCGACGCCGACATGGATCTGGTCACCGAGGGTATCGCCGGCGTGGCGCGGCAGTTGTTCACCCGGTACGCGGCGCAGGGGGTGGGTGCGGTGGGCGGACTGGTGCGGCGGGCGGACGGCAGCCAGGACCCCTTCAATTTCGGTCCGGTGTTCGCGCTCAAGGCCAGTCTCGTCGCGGTGCCGCCGGTATTGGACCGGTTCCGCGACCGGCCGTGGCTGGTCAAGGCGATTCGCCGGGTGGGTACACCGGGCCGCAGGTACTGGCCGGACATCTTCGAACCGCCGGTGCCACGCGAGACCTATTGGCTGCACGAAGGCAACATGCTGATCAACGCCGGGGTGTTCCGGTCGGTCGGTGGGTACGACCCCGGGGTCCGCTATCACGAAGCGCAGGATCTGGCGATCCGCCTGGACCGGTTGGGCGTCAAGCGCCAGTTCGATCCGGCGATCGAACTGATCCATCACTACATCGACGTCCGGGGCAAGAGCCGGAGTGCACAGGAACGCAAGGCCGTGCTCTACCTCATCCGCAAGCACGGCTTCACCCGGTACCTGACCGGCCGCTGAGCGCCGTCAGGCCGGCGAGCCCAGAGCTGCGTCCAGCCGGTCGAACCGGCCGGACTGATACAGCTCGACACAGCTGGCCCGCCTGATCTTGCCGCTGGTGGTGATCGGGATCGCGCCGCGTCCCACCAGCACGATGTCGGCGGCGCTGAGCGCATGGGTCTGGGAGATCGCCGCGGCGATCCGGCTCCGCAGCGCGGTCAGCTTCTCGCGCGCTTCGGCGTCGTCGCCCTTGTTTTTCACCTCGACGACCACGACGAGTTGTTCGGCGCGGTCCTTGTCCACCGAGATGGCTGCCACGCGGCCGCCGCTGATTTCCTGCACGGTGGCCTCGATGTCGTCGGGGTAGTGATTGACGCCCCGGACGATCAACAGGTCCTTGATCCGCCCGACGATGAACAGGTCGTCGTCGGCGAGGAAGCCGAGATCGCCCGTGCGCAGCCACGGGCCTTCGTCGGTGCCCGGCGAGGGGTCGGCGATCATCCCACCGAACGTGTGCGCGGATTGTTCGGGTTTCTCCCAGTATCCGGGGCACACGTTGTCGCCCCGGACCCAGATCTCGCCGACGGTGGCCGCCGCCCGTTCCCTTCTCGACTCGGGATCGACGATCCGGACGCTGGGGGAGTCGGGGGTGCCGTACCCGACCAGCGGGGTACCGGTTTCGCCGCTGCACGCCTTGGCGTGGCCCGCCGAGAGCTTCTCGCCTTCGAAGTGGACGACTTTCGGGGGCCGGCCGGGCCGATCGGTGGCCACGTAGAGCACGGCTTCGGCCAGCCCGTACGAGGGGCGCAATACCTCCGGTTTGAGGTTGAAACGCGCGAAGCGCTGCGCGAATCGTTTCAATGTCGCGTCGTGCACCCGCTCACTTCCGCTGATGACGGCGGTGACGTTGCCGAGGTCGACGCCGTCCATGTCGGCGTCCGAGGTGCGTCCCGCCGCCAGCTCGAACGCGAAATTCGGTCCGGCGGTCAGTGCGTTCGGCAGTTTGGCCAGCAGCTGCATCCACCGGGCCGGCCGCGCGAGGAAGGCCAACGGCGTGGTGAACGTGGTCTGCCATCCACCGAAGATGGGGGCGATCACGCCGAGCAGCAGTCCCATGTCGTGATAGAAGGGCAGCCACGACGCCACGGTGGTGCCTTCCGGCGCGACGCCGCCGTGGTCGTAGAAGTACGCGGCGACCTGCTGTTCGAAATTGGCCGCGAGATTGGCGTGCGTCACCATGACACCGGCCGGGGTCCGTGTCGAACCCGAGGTGTATTGCAGGTATGCCACCTCCGGCCGCTTGAGGCCGCGCGGGGTCGGCTTGCGCCGGGCGTCGAGGTCCAGCAAATCCACGTCGATAACTGCGGGGGTCACGGCCAAGCCCTGGGAGTGGGCGTATCCGCTGACCACCTCTGAGACCGGCGACGTGGTCAAGATCGCAGTCGGGGCGGCGTCGGCCAGCACGGCACTGACCCGCTCGTCGTGCTGGCCGGGGACCGGAGTGGACAACGGCACACCGATGACGCCGGCTTCGAGGGTGGCCAGGAAGGCCACCAGATAGTCGAGGCCCTGCGGCGCGATGATCACCGCGCGGTCGCCGGTTCCGGAGTGCTCGCGCAGCTCACTGGCCAGGCTGACGGTCCGCCGGTACAGCTGGGCCCAGGTCAGGCTCTTTTCGACGCCGTCCCAATCGTGGTCGTAATCGACGAAGGTGAACGCGATGTCGTTCGGCTGCAGGCTCGCACGTTCCCGTAGCACTTCGGGAATGGATGACGCGATCATAAACAGGCCCTTCGCAAATACCTTCGGCAAACGATCCTTCGAGCATAGGGGCAGTTGCGACGCAGACGCGCGATAGGGGTGAGCGACACCTTCGGCCGTCCTCCGGTGGAAACCGCCGTCCCACGGATACAGCGGCGCACGGGTGATTCGCTGCGGCACCGCCCGGCAGTTGCGGCCCACGAGGGGCGTCCCGAGGAACGTCCACCCGAGGTTGCGGGGGTTTGCTCAGTGAAGGAAGCGGCAGTGATCAGGCGTTGGCTCAGCGGGAAACCCGGGTGAACCACTTCGTTTTGATCCGCCACGAGTGAGCGGCGGCCACGGCGAAGACCGCGCCACAGACACAGGCGAAGAACCACACGGCTTTGCCGTTCTCCCACTCAGCGAACCCGGGTACGTACGCGGTGGTGATGCGTACGGCACAGGCGACGATGCCGCTGGCGGACGCGATCAGATAGACGTTGGCGATCATCCGCGACCGCGGATCGCGGCGCAGGATCATCAGGGCGCGCGCACCGTAGCCGAGCAGGTAGATCAGCATGCCGCACAGGATCAGCCAGTAGGTGCTGAGCCAGAAGTCGGTGGGGACCTGGAAGAAGTCGGCCCGGTAGATCTCGGCGCCGTTACCCAGGGAGAAGGCCACCAGCAGCGCCGGGATGCACAGCGTTGCGGGGCGTTCGACGTACTGCTTGAAAGTGGCCTGCATGGCGTGGTCGTCCTGGAGCCGGCCAAGTGCGTTGTAGACGATTGCCGAGGCGGCGACGATGTAGGCGTCGTGGCCGATGTAGTCCTCGAGATTCCAGACCCCGGTCAGCGCGTGCAGCCAGTGGCCCACGGTCTCGGACGCCAACGGTGACATCAGCAGGATCGCGGCACCCTGGAGCGCGACGTTGAGGGTCGCGGCGACCTCCCAGCGGCACGACCAGGTGACGCGTCGGATCCACAAGCTCCACGCGATGCAACCGATCGTGATCACGATGAGTGCAGCAAGTGCCATTAGGTAACGCCTTTGAGCTGAATTGCGGTCAGCAAATTGTAGCGCTAGAGCGGCGGTACGTCTTGGCGCGGCGACAATTCCGACAGCCTGGGCAGTCGGTGTCTGATGCTGGTGCTCGGGGGTGCCACGGCGACTCTCGTCATCTCCGCGGCCTTGTCCGGCGTCGTGGCCACCATCAAGGGCGACGACTCGATGTAGCGCCATACCTCTTGGCGGGTCATCAGGCCGAACCGCACCTGGAGATCCGGGTAGTTGAGGTCGAATCTGTCTGCGACGAGCCGTAATTCTTCGGCGTTGGGATAGTCGGCCTCTTTGAGGCGGCGGTAATAGGTGCTGCTGGACACCCCGAGCGCATCGTAGATGTGTTTGGCTTCGACATCGCCGTCGAGGAGATAGTCGAGCAGCGCTTTGAGCTGTCTGCCGTTCTCGTCCGTACGTGGCACCAATACACCATAGACCGGATCCCGATATTGGGCACCAGCAACCACTATTTAGACAACAACCGTTTTATTGACATGGCCGTCACACTTTCGGGATAGGTCTCCCATTTTTGGGACATCCGTGTACGGTTACCCGCATGGTCGCTCCTTCAGTCACCTGGTTGCCCGGTCCCGTGGTCCGCGTGGCCGATCACGACGTTCCCGGCGCTCCCGGCCACGACCAGATCGTCCCGCTGTCGGCTCCTCTGTCGGACGTCCTCAGTGCCGAGTTCGACGGTGCGGTGGCCGGTTTGGGGGTGGCGGCCGACGCGTTGCTGCTGGCCACGCTGAGCCGGGCGGTCGAGCGCACCCTGGGTGCCGGCTTCGTCCCCGTCGACATCACCGACGGCAAGTTTGCGGGTGCCACCATCGCATTGCGGTGCGCCTCCCCGCGTGACACGAACGCCGATGAAGTCCTGCTCGAAGTCGAGAGTCTGCTGGGGCTCAGCGGCGTCCAGGCCGGCGCCGCACTCGCCGACGCGGCGGTGGCTTTCTCACCCACCGGTACCGCCCCGGTCGAACTCAGCGCCACCCGAGCCCTTCAGTTGTGCGCATCGCGCCGCGGCGATGTCGTCCAGCTCGACTGGTGGTATGACACCCGGCGCTTCAACAGCTACACCGTCGAAGAACTTGCCGAGCAATTCTCGCTGGCGTTGATCGAACTGACTTCCGAGGCGGCGGCGCCGCTGCACGGGTCCGATCTCGGGTCGGGTACCAGCTGGGTGCACGCCGGCTGATCCAGCCGATTTGCCTCCGCCGGTAGAATTCGGCTTCGAAGCAATACCGAATCATCAGCGGCGTCGATCCGGACATCACCGGGGAGTCTTCGGAAGAACGGCCGCCCCCGGGCGGCTCAGTAGAACCGAACGCGTGGGGCCCGTCACCGCCCCTGAATGAGCGGCCACGTTCTCATACGTGTGCAAGCGGGGTGGTACCGCGGCGCTCGCGCTCGATGCGCGTCGTCGTCCCCGTGCCGAGACAGGCACGACAGTGGGACGCAGGAGACGACGGACGCAGTGACAGATCACGCTGAACACAAGGCCTACGCCAAGCCGGCGGGCGGGACGCCCGATTTTCCGGCGCTCGAAGCCGACGTACTGGCCTACTGGGAGGCCGACGACACCTTCCGGGCCAGTGTCGCGCGCCGCGACGACGCTCCGGAATACGTCTTCTACGACGGGCCTCCTTTCGCCAACGGGCTGCCGCACTACGGGCATCTGCTCACCGGCTATGTGAAGGACATCGTTCCCCGCTACCGCACCATGCGCGGTTTCAAGGTGGAGCGCCGGTTCGGTTGGGACACCCACGGGCTGCCCGCCGAACTCGAGGTGCAGCGCCAGCTCGACATCACCGACAAGGCCCAGATCGAAGAGATGGGCATCGAGAAGTTCAACGACGCATGCCGTGCGTCGGTGCTCAAGTACACCAACGAGTGGCGCAGTTATGTGACGCGGCAGGCGCGCTGGGTGGACTTCGACAACGACTACAAGACGCTCGATCCCAGCTTCATGGAGTCGGTGATCTGGGCGTTCAAACAGCTGTGGGACAAGGGCCTGGCCTACGAGGGCGTCCGCGTGCTGCCGTACTGCTGGAATGACGAGACACCGTTGTCGAGCCACGAGCTGCGCATGGACGACGACGTCTACCAGAGCCGGCAGGACCCGGCGATCACCGTGGGTTTCGCGCTCACCGACGGGCCACTGGCCGGCTCACACCTGTTGGTGTGGACCACCACCCCGTGGACCCTGCCGTCCAATCAGGCCGTCGCGGTCAATCCCGACGTCGAGTACGTCCAGGTCGAGGGAAGCGATGGCCGGCGGTATGTGCTGGCGGCCGCCCGGCTGGGTGCCTACGCGCGCGAGCTGGGGGAGGAGCCCACCGTCGTGGCCACCGTCACCGGTGAGCAGCTGCTCGGCACCCGCTACCTCCCGCCCTTCCCGTACTTCACGGAGACAGAGCAGGCACACAACGCCTTTCAGGTGCTGCGTGGTGAGTTCGTCACGACCGAAGACGGCACCGGCATCGTGCACATGGCGCCGGCCTACGGCGAGGACGACAAGGCGACCACCGACACCGTCGGCATCATCCCGGTGACGCCCGTCGATACCCGCGGCCGCTTCGATGTGACCGTGCCGGATTACCAGGGTCAGCACGTGTTCGACGCCAACCCCAACATCATCCGCGACCTGAAGAACGGCACCGGTTCGGCCGCGGCCAACGGCGCGGTCCTGCTGCGCCACGAAACCTACGAGCACTCGTACCCGCACTGCTGGCGGTGCCGCAATCCGCTGATCTACCGGGCGGTGTCGTCGTGGTTCGTCAAGGTCACCGAGTTCCGCGACCGGATGGTCGAACTGAACCAGCAGATCACCTGGTACCCCGAGCACGTCAAGGACGGTCAGTTCGGCAAGTGGCTCCAGGGTGCCCGCGACTGGTCGATCTCGCGAAACCGCTACTGGGGCACCCCGATTCCGGTGTGGAAGTCCGACGACCCGAACTACCCGCGTATCGACGTCTACGGCAGCCTCGACGAGCTCGAGCGTGACTTCGGCGTGCGGCCGGACAATCTGCACCGGCCGTTCATCGACGAACTGACCCGGCCCAATCCCGATGACCCGACCGGGAAGTCGACCATGCGGCGCATCGAGGACGTGCTCGACGTGTGGTTCGACTCCGGTTCGATGCCCTATGCGCAGGTGCATTACCCGTTCGAGAACCAGAAGTGGTTCGACGGGGTGAGTGGGCCCGAGGGCGAGTCGGGCGTCGATGCGCACTTTCCCGGCGATTTCATCGTCGAATACATCGGCCAGACCCGCGGCTGGTTCTACACCCTGCATGTGTTGGCCACCGCGTTGTTCGACAAGCCGGCGTTCAAGACCTGCGTCAGCCACGGCATCGTGCTGGGCAACGACGGCCAGAAGATGAGCAAGTCGCTGCGTAACTACCCGGATGTGTCCGAGGTGTTCGACCGCGACGGCTCCGATGCCATGCGGTGGTTCCTGATGGCTTCACCGATCCTGCGCGGCGGCAACCTGGTTGTCACCGAGCAGGGGATTCGCGAAGGCGTCCGTCAGGTGTTGTTACCACTGTGGAACGCCTACAGCTTCCTGACGTTGTATGCGCCGAAAGTCGGCACCTGGCGCACGGATTCGCAGCATGTGCTGGATCGCTACATCCTGGCCAAGCTGGCCGAGCTGCGGACGAGCCTCACCCCTGCGCTGGACACCTGTGACATCTCGGGGGCCTGCGAACAGCTGCGACAGTTCACCGAGGCGCTCACCAACTGGTACGTGCGGCGTTCGCGCAGCCGGTTCTGGGAGGAGGATGCCGACGCCATCGACACCCTGCACACCGTCCTCGAGGTGACCACGCGGCTGGCGGCGCCGTTGCTGCCGCTGGCCACCGAGGTGATCTGGCGCGGGCTGACGGGAGGGCGGTCGGTGCACCTGACCGACTGGCCGGAAGCCGACATCCTGCCGCATGACCCGGCGCTGGTGGCAGCCATGGACCAGGTGCGCGAGGTGTGTTCGGTCGGGTCTTCGCTGCGCAAGGCCAAGAAGCTACGGGTTCGGCTGCCGTTGCCCAAACTGACTGTCGCGGTGGATAATCCGGCTCAGCTGGCACCGTTCACCAATCTGATCGCCGACGAGCTCAACGTCAAGTCCGTAGAGCTCACCGACGATATCGCCGCCCACGGCCGCTTCGAGTTGGCGGTCAACGCCCGCGCTGCCGGTCCGCGGATCGGCAAGGACGTACAGGCCGCCATCAAGGCGGTCAAGGCGGGCGAGGGGGTGGTGAACCCGGACGGGACGTTGACCGCCGGCCCGGCCACCTTGTTGCCCGAGGAGTACACCTCCAAACTGGTGGCCGCCGATCCGGAGTTCACTGCGGCGCTGCCGGAGGGGGCCGGTCTGGTGGTGCTCGACGGCGCGGTGACACCCGAGCTGGAGGCCGAAGGGTGGGCACGTGACATCATCCGCGAGCTCCAGGAGTTCCGTCGCCAGCAGGGTCTCGACGTCGGGGACCGGATCCGGCTCGAGCTGACGGTGCCCGAGTTGCCCGCGGGGTGGCGGGCCGACTTCGCCGACCTCATCGCCGATGAGGTGCTGGCGGTCCAGTTCGACATCACCGACGATCCCGAATCCGCACCTGTCGGCGTGGATTCCAGCGGCGCGACCGGCACCATCGGCGCCGGCTATCCGGTGCGGATGGTGAAAGTCACCAGGTAGCCGCAAGATCGGTGTGAGGCGACGAAAGCGCCTGTCGCGCAACGCCTCACGCCGATCTGGCGTACACCGGCTGTCCTCGGCGCCCGGCGGGACGCCGAGATCACCGGACACCGGTTTACAGCCGGTGCCGAATTCGTAGCGGATTTCGCGCGCGCGAAGGCGGTGCCACGGATACCGTAACCCGGGTGACTGCGCCAACCCTGTACATCTTTCCGCACGCCGGTGGGGCTCCGAGCTTCTATGTCCCGTTTGCAAGGACTTTCACCATGGATGTCAAACGGGTAGCGGTGCAGTACCCCGGTAAAGGGGGAACCCACGATCTGGCGTCCTTCACGAGCATCTCTGAACTCGCCGACGAAGTGTGTCGCAAGCTTCCGCCGATTGGTGAAGACTCACCGAACATCGCGTTTTTCGGCCACAGCATGGGCGGCCTCGTGGCCTTCGAGGTGGCCCGGCGGCTGGAGGCCGACGGGCACGGCATCGGCGCGCTCTTCGTGTCAGCGGTCGCCGCGCCGGGCCGCGTGGGCTATGACTACATTCCCGACTCCGACCGCGGCCTGCTCGACGCGGTGAGTCAGATGATGGGTGTCAATCCGGAGTTCCTGGAGAACGAGGAATTTGCCGCCAGGATCCTGCCGACATTGCGCGGGTTGAAGGCGATCAGCAAGTACGAATGCCCTCCAGAGGCCGTGCTGTCCTGCCCGATTTTTGTGTTCTACGCCGACGACGACGAGGTCGCGACGCTCGAGAAGGTAGAGCCGTGGGCGCAGCGCACGACGGCCGAATGTGTGGTCCGAAAGTTTGCCGGACACCATTTTTATCTGACAGAGAATTTGCTGGATCTGGTCACGGACATCGAGGGGAAACTCTCGGCGTGCTGTGGACGATGACCTGATCCGACTCGCTTGACGCGGGCTTCGGCTCGGGCGTGCCATGCGGTGAGCGGCACATGTCTCGGTGTGTAACGATGAATGTGCGGCGGGCAGGTCTCGTGGTGTGGAATAGTCGCACGCGCAACGCATTCCAAATGTTTGCTATCTAGTCCCTTTTACCTAGATCCAGTGATCGATCTAGTCCCACCCATTGTGTTAACAGCAAACACTTGGGTGTGGATCAAGCTGCATTTGAAAGCCGTAATTCGCTCAGATCAGCGTTCACAGCATAGAAACTGGTCCCGGTCTGCAGCGCAAACTCCAAACGCATGCATACGAATAAAGATTCGCTGAGAACGAAGCACAGTGCGACTTTTCGGTGTTAGTGTCCGCGTTGGGTCAGCCGAACACATGTCGGGTGATTACAGCCAGTTCACTCGAGCCCGGGGGAAGTAGGGGTTAGTGATGTCTGTACGTGATAAATCCATAAACGAGCCCGTCACCGCGGTGTTGAAGCGGCGTGCACAACAACAGCCCGACGACATCGCTTACACGTTCGTCGACTACGACGTGGACCCGGCCGGATTTGCTGAATCTCTTACCTGGTCGCAGGTCTACAACCGGGTTCGGGTCGTTGCCCAGGAGTTGCGCAGGCACGGCGCCGTCGGTGACCGGGCCGCCATCCTGGCGCCGCAGAGCCTGGACTACGTCATCGGCGTACTCGGGGCGCTGGAAGCCGGCTTCGTCGCCGTGCCGCTTCCGGTGCCGATGTTGGGTGTGCACGACGAGCGGGCCACCGCGGTGCTGAAGGACTGCACACCCACCGTTGTGCTCACCACCTCGTCGGCCGTCGATGCCGTGATGCCGTCGCTGTCGGCCGTCTCGGGCGGGCCGGCAGTGGTGGAGGTCGACGCGCTGGATCTCGACTCTCCGGCGGCGCCCGCCCCCGGGCAGCAGGAGCGCCCCAAAACGGCGTTCCTGCAATACACTTCAGGCTCGACGCGTACCCCTGCCGGTGTGATGGTGACTCACGAGAGCCTCATCGCCAACCTCCGCCAGATCGAGGCCGACTACTTCGAAGACACCGGCGGCGTCAGACCGCCTGGCACCACGTTCGTGTCATGGCTGCCCTTTTACCACGACATGGGGCTGATCCTGGGAGTCTTCGCCCCCATCGAGTACGACATGTCGTGCGTGCTGACCAGCCCCATGGCGTTCCTGCAGAAGCCGGCCCGGTGGATGCAGCTCGTGGCGAAGAACAGCCAACCTGTCACTGCTGCACCGAATTTCGCGTACGAGCTGGCGGTGCGCCGAACCTCCGACGAGGACATGGCCGGGCTGGACCTGGCGCATGTGTCCAGCTTCATGAGCGGGGCCGAGCGGGTGCAGGCCGCGACACTGCGGCGGTTCGCCGAGCGATTCGCGAAGTTCAACCTCCCCGAGACGGCACTGCGTGCGGCCTACGGCCTCGCCGAGGCGACGGTGTACGTGGCGTCGGCCCTGCCGGGGCACAAGCCGTCGGCAGTCCGATTCGATTACGAGAAGCTCTCGCAGTCGTATGCAGTGCGTTGCGACGACGGAGCCGGTGTCGAACTGATCGGCCACGGGAGACCGCGTGCGTGCACGGTGCGGATCGTCGACCCGGATACCTGTATCGAGAACCCTCCCGACAAGGTCGGGGAGATCTGGGTGTCCGGCGAGAACGTGTCGGCGGGTTACTGGCGCAAACCGCAGGCCTCGGCGCGGACGTTCGGTGGCCAGCTCGTCGACCCGTCGCCGGGCACACCGCAGGGACCATGGCTGCGCACGGGCGACCTGGGTGTGCTCTCCGAGGGTGAGCTCTTTGTCATCGGCCGGATCAAGGACCTGTTGATCGTCGACGGACGTAACCACTACCCCGACGACATCGAGGCGACGATCCAGGAGATCAGCGGCGGGCGCGTCGCGGCCATCACCGTCGCCGACGACCGCAGCGAGCAGCTGATCGCCATCGTGGAGATCAAGGACCGGGGTGGCTCGGCAGAGGCGCTGGACCGCATTCAAACCGTCAAGCGGGAAGTGACGTCGGCGATTTCGCGGTCCCATGGGCTGCGGGTGTCTGACCTCGTGATGGTGGCGCCCGGGTCGATCCCCATCACGACCAGCGGCAAGATCCGTCGGTCCTCGTGTATCGAACTCTACGGACGTGACGGTTTCGCCCGTCTGGACGGCGCCGTTCGGAGTTGACCAAACCTCGGCACCGGCGGCGGGGGATTCACCGGCAAGGTGAGTTGGTTCAGAAAGTTTTCTGAAAGGTGTTGGGTTGAGCGGGATGTCAGTTGCGCCCTTGGATCGTCGGGCGATTGTCACTGAGGCGTTGAAGAAGATCGATGACTTGAGTGCGCGGTTGGAGATTGCCGAGCGCGGTGATGTCGAGCCGATTGCCGTGGTGGGGATGGGTTGTCGTTTTCCGGGTGGGGCTGATTCGCCGGAGCAGTTCTGGCAGTTGTTGCGTGATGGTGGCAGTGGGATTGTGCGGGTGCCGGAGCAGCGGTGGGACGCCGACGCGTACTGCTCGTCGGATCACACGGTGCCGGGGACGATCTGTTCGGGTGAGGGCGGGTTTTTGACGTCGTGGCAGCCGGATGAGTTCGATGCGGAGTTTTTCGGGATGTCGCCGCGGGAGGCGGCGGGGATGGATCCTCAGCAGCGGTTGTTGTTGGAGGTGGCGTGGGAGGCGTTGGAGGATGCGGGGATCACCGCGCACGCCATCCGCGGCTCGCAGACGTCGGTGTTCGTGGGTCTGACCACGAGTGATTATTCCTACCTTGCCTTTTCGCGCCAGATGGCGCCCGAGGACGTCGATCCATATTTCGCCTTCGGTAATGCGTCGAATTTTGCGGCGGGTCGGTTGTCGTATTTCTTGGGGGTGCATGGGCCGGCGGTGGTGATCGACACGGCGTGTTCGTCGTCGTTGGTGGCGGTGCATTTGGCATGTCAGAGTTTGCGGCGCCGGGAAAGCGATCAGGCCCTGGCGGCAGGGGTCAATTTGTTGCTGACGCCGGAGGGCAGCATCGCGTGTTCGCGGTGGGGGATGTTGGCGCCGGATGGGTTGTGTAAGACCTTTGATGCTGCTGCTGATGGGTATGT
>NZ_JBDGJH010000012.1:0-207532 GCF_057656995.1 Mycobacterium sp. Soil_C_30
CCGACAAACACCTCAACCACACCCACGACAAACCCCTCCAGGCAGTCGCCGCTTGACATAGGAGCAATGCTCGCTCGCGCCGAGAACCGCTAGAGCAGGTCGTCCAGCACCGACTCGAGGATGTCCAACCCGGAATGCAACTCGAACTCGGAAACCGTCAGCGGCGGGGCGATGCGGAAGATGCCGCCCATCCCGGGCAGCTGCACGATGTTCATGTGCAGACCGCGCTCCAGACATGCCGACGTCACCGATGCACCGAGGGCGTCGGCCGGCGCCTTGGAACTCTTGTCGGCCACCAACTCCAACCCCTGGAGCAGACCCCGCCCGCGGATGTCGCCCACCTGCTCGAATCGCGCTTGCAGCGCCGACAGTCGGGCACCGAGCTGTTCCCCGAGTTCGGCGGCTCGGTGCACCAACTTCTCGCGCTCCACCACCGAGAGCACGGTCAACGCGACGGAGGCCGCCAGGGGATCGGACACATGAGTGGTGAAGAACAGGAAACCCCGTTCATGGCAGACACTTTCGATCTCTTCGCTGGTCACCACCACGGCAACCGGCAGCCCGGCGCCCAGCGTCTTGGACAACGTCAGCAGGTCGGGCACGATCCCGTCACGCTCGAAGGCATACATCAGTCCGGTGCGACCCACCCCGGTCTGGGCCTCGTCGACGATCAACAACATTCCCCGCTCGGCGCACAGCTCCTTGAGGCGGCGCAGATACCCGTCGGGTAGCGGGATGATGCCGCCGCTGGACAGGATGGGCTCCACCAGGCAGGCCGCCAGACTGCCGGAGGACTGCGCGTCCACCGCGGCGAATCCGTAGGCGAGTTCGGACTCCCAGTCGTATGAACCGTCGGCGTGCCGGAACGGCGACCGGTACGCATTCGGGGTGGGCAGCGTGAAGTTGCCCGGCATCGGCGGCCCGTAACCGCGGCGACCGGCGCTGAACGTCGCCGACGATGCGCCCGAGGTCATCCCGTGCCACGACCGGTCGAAGGAGACGATCTCATAGCGGCCGGTGTACAGCTTGGCCATCTTGATGGCCGCTTCGTTGGATTCGGCGCCGGTGCTCAGCAACAGGGTCTTGGTCAAGGGGTCGGGAAGGGTGTCCGACAACATGCGCGCCAGGTCCACCACCGGCGCGCTGAGCATTCCGCTGTAGAGGTGGTCCAACCTCGACACGGCGCCCGACACGGCCGCCACGATGTCGGGGTGCGAATGTCCCAGCACCGAGCTCATCTGACCGGAGGTGAAATCCAGAATGGCGTTCCCGTCGCGGTCATAGACGTAGCTTCCGTTGCCGCGCTCGATGATTCGCGGGACGAACGTCGCGCCGTAACGCACGACGTGCTTGTCGACATGACTCCAGAACTGATCGCTTCCGTCCATGTACAGACATGCTAGGTGGGCGCGGTCTACTGTGAGGGCACACCAGCGTCGAGGGGGACATCAGCCATGGACCAGAAACCGCCTTCCGCACCGATCGAGGCCGCTCACGCCCAGCATCTGAGCACCCTGCCGTTCGACGACACCGCAGACTTCGCCGACGCCGACCGCGGCTTCATCGGCGCACTCCAGCCGTGTGTGGTCAAGGCCGCCGACGGCAGGGTCGTCTGGGACAACGACGTGTACGGGTTCCTGTCCGGTGAGGCTCCGACGTCGGTGCACCCCAGCCTCTGGCGGCAGTCCACGCTGGCGGCCAAACAAGGCCTGTACGAGGTGGTCGAAGGCATCTACCAGGTGCGCGGCCTGGACCTGTCGAACATCAGCTTCATCGAAGGCAACACCGGCATCATCGTCATCGACCCCCTGGTCTGCACCGAGACCGCCGCCGCGGCACTCGGGCTGTACCGCGCCCATCGCGGCGACCGCCCGGTGATCGCGGTGATCTACACCCACAGCCACGTCGACCATTTCGGTGGTGTTCTCGGCGTGACCACCCAGGCGGACGTCGACGCCGGCAAGGTCGCCGTCATCGCCCCGCAGGGGTTCATCGATCACGCCGTGCAGGAGAACGTGTATGCCGGTACCGCGATGGCCCGCCGCGCCTCCTACATGTACGGCACCGTGCTGGACCGCGGACCGCAGGGCCAAGTGGGTTGCGGCCTGGGCCAAACCCCGTCCACGGGTGAGGTGGCGGTGATCGTGCCGACGCTGGACATCACCACTACCGGCGAGACGCACACCATCGACGGTATCGAGATCGAGTTCCAGATGGCGCCCGGTACCGAGGCGCCCGCCGAGATGCACTTTTACTTCCCGGGGTTCCGCGCGTTGTGCATGGCCGAGAACGCCACCCACAATCTGCACAATCTGCTGACGCTGCGCGGTGCCCTGGTGCGCGACCCGCACGGTTGGTCGGGTTATCTCACCGAGGCCATCGACAGTTTCGGTGACCGCACCGACGTGGTGTTCGCCTCCCATCACTGGCCCACCTGGGGCCGCGAGAGAATCGTCGAATACCTTGGGCTGCAACGGGATCTGTACGCCTACCTGCATGACCAGACGTTGCGGCTGCTCAACCAGGGGCACACCGGCATCGAGATCGCGGAGAACTTCGCCATGCCGCCGGCCCTGGAGAAGGCATGGCACACCCACGGCTACTACGGTTCGGTCAGCCACAATGTCAAGGCCGTTTACCAGCGGTACATGGGCTGGTTCGACGGCAACCCGGCCCGGCTGTGGGCGCACCCGCCAGAAGCCATCGGGCCTCGCTACGTGGCGGCGATCGGCGGGCCGGACCGCGTGGTGGAAGTAGCTCGGCAAGCCTTCGACGACGGTGACTTCCGCTGGGCCGCAACCCTGTTGGATCACGTCATCTTCACCGACGAGAATCATGCCGCAGCGCGCGAACTCTACGCCGACACGCTGGAACAGCTGGCCTACGGTGCCGAGAACGCGACCTGGCGCAACTTCTTCCTGGGCGGCGCCACCGAGCTGCGAGTCGGCAATTTCGGTACCCCGACCTCACCGAATTCGCCGACCTTGCTGTCGCAGCTGAGCCCGGAGCAGATCTTCGACGCCCTGGCCATCAACATCAACGGGCCCAACGCGTGGGAACTCGAGCTGGCAGTGGACATCTCGTTCACCGACCTGGGCGCGAACTACCGCTTGACGCTGCGCAACGGCGTACTGGTGTACCGCAAGGTACCCGCGGACCGGTCCACCGCCGGAGCGACCCTCACGCTCGCCGCCAAGGTGCGGATCCTGGCCCTGGTTGCCGGGGACTTCACCTCACCCGGCCTCGACATCGACGGTGACCCGCAGGTGCTGCAGCAGTTGGTGGGGGTGCTCGACCGGCCGGACCCGTCGTTCAACATCGTCACACCCTGATCACCCGGGTTTGCGCTACCGAATATGTGAAGCGGTACTGCGTTGATCGATGCCGGTCGCTGCCGGACGCTGGTCAGATGCCCTCATCTGTCATCGGTGCGGTGCTCAGCGCGGCGCAGATCGTCGACGTGCTCGGACCCGGCGCCGCCACCACCCCCGCTGAATTCGGGCGCCTCCTCGACGCATCGGGGATCGACTTCGTGATCCTGCGGCCGGACTCTCCCGCCGACGCGCCCGCGGTCCGCTTCGATCCGACCATCGCGGCGACCGTGCTGGCGCGGCACACCCGTTCCGTCGGACTGGTGGTCGCGATTGCTCCGCTTCGCGACCACCCCTACAACCTGGCCCGTCGCGTCGCGTCGCTGGATCACCTCAGCGGCGGCCGCGCCGGCTGGCTGGTCCTGCCGGACGATCCGGCCGCCCCGCACGGCAGCCTCTGGGCCGAGGCGTCCACCGCCGATGTGCTGGCCGACGCGGTGACGGTGGCCCGTGCGTTGTGGGAGAGCTGGCCGGCCGACTCCATCATCGGAGACGCGCAAACCGGGACGTTCGCCGACTCCTCACGTATCAGCTACGTCGACCATGCTGGGGTGCATCAGGTTTCGGGACCGCTCAACGTCCCAGAACCTCCCCAGTCGAAAGTGCCGATATTCGCGGAGACGGCCCTGGTGCCTCATGCCGATGTATATCTCGACGCTGACCAGGTGACACTGGTATCCCGGCCCGGACCCGCAGAAACCGCGATCAGGGCTGCCGCAGAGCATGTTCGGCCGGGATCCGAACCAGCGCCCGGCACGACCTTGCGCCGACGTCTTGGCCTGCCGGCACCCCATTCCGTCCTGCGCGCGCCGCTGCGCAGCGCGTTCCCGGCGGCCTGAGAGACGAAAGGACAAGCCCGTGACCGAACCATCCCAGGTGATCCTCAACGTCAACGTGCTCGATGTCGGAATCGCCCCTGGCGCATGGGCACTCGACGACGTACACCCGCGGTCATTCGTGGACGCCGAGCATTTCGCCAACGTCGCACGCATCGCCGAGCGCGGCACGCTGGATGCGTTCTTCCTCGCCGACGGACCCGGGTTCTGGGACAACCCACGCTTCAAGCCGACCCGCGGCCTGGAACCCACCGTCATCCTGGCCGCGGCGGCCGCGGCCAGCGAGCGGCTGGGCCTGATCGGCACGCTGTCCACCACCTTCAACGATCCGATCGAGCTCGCCGAGCGCATCCTGTCCCTGGACACCGTGAGCGGTGGACGCGTGGCGTGGAACGTCGTCACCACCTATGCACCGCAGGCGGCCCCCAACTTCGGCCTGCACACCCTGCCCGACCGCGACGAGCGGTACCGGCGCGCCGAGGAATTCATCGCGCTGGTCACCGCACTGTGGGCCGGCGCCGGACAGGGTGCGCCGGTGCGCCACCACGGCGAGTTCTTCCCGAACGTCAGTCACGCCGTCGCGGTCCCGCCGTCCGCCCAGGGCTATCCGCCGCTGGTTCAAGCCGGGGGATCACCTGCGGGCCGGCGACTCGCGGGCCGCACCGCCCACGCCGTCTTCTCCGCCGAACTGACTCTGCAGCAGGGCATCACGCACTACAACCGGGTCAAGGACATCGCCCGCGCGGCCGGCCGCAACCCCGATGACGTCAAGATCCTGCCCGGCCTGATCACCACCATCGGCTCCACCGAAGCCGAGGCCGTCGCCCGCCACGCCCACCTCAACAACTCCACCGCCGCCAAGGCGACGCTGGCCCGTCTCGAGCTCACCTTGGGAGTGTCGCTGGACGAATTGGATTGGGACCGGCCACTTCCGGCAGCGCTGCTCGACGGCCCGCCCGATCCGCAGACCTACTCCGGTTCGCTCGGCTTCCGGGAATCGGTGGTGGGGCTGGCGCGCGAGCGGAACCTGACCGTCGCTCAACTGGTCCGTGAACTCGCCGGCAGCAGCGGGCACCGGGCCGTGGTCGGAACGCCCGAGCAGGTGGCCGACACCATCGAGGAGTGGCTCCGGCGCGGCGCGGCCGACGGTTTCAATCTGATGCCGGACGCCATTCCGTCCGGATTGGAAACCTTCGTCGACGAGGTGGTTCCGATCCTGCGTCGCCGCGGGCTGTTCCGCCACGAGTACCAGGAGACGACGCTGCGCGAGCGGTTCGGTGTCCCTCTGCACCAGGGCGCGCTGCAACCCCTGTGACGGGGCCCCTAGGGTGGCCGCCATGCAACTGCTTCTGATCCGCCACGCGTTGCCCCACCGCACCGAGCACGGGCAGGGATCGGACCCGGACCTGGCCGCCGAGGGCATCGAGCAGGCGCGACGGCTCCCGGAGGCGTTGCGGCGGTACCCACTGGCGAGGTTGGTCAGCAGCCCGCAGCGTCGCGCCGTGCAGACCGCAGGCCCGCTGTCACAAGCGTGCGGCCTGCCCGTCGAGATCGACGAGCGACTGGCCGAATACGACCGGGACATGGCCGCCTACGTGCCGGTGGAGTTGTTGCGTTCGGAGCGGCCGCAGGACTGGGCCAGGATGGCCGATGGGCATCTGCCCGGTGGTGTCGACGAAGAGGCGTTCCGCGCACGGATCGGTGCGGCGCTGGCCGACATCGTGGCCGACGCTGCTCACGAGGACACCGTTGCGGTGTTCAGCCACGGAGGGGTGATCAATGTCCTGTTGCACGAGATCCTGGGCACCCGAAGGCTGCTGTCATTTCCGATCGATTACGCCTCGGTGACGCGGCTGCTGTACTCGCGGACCGGCCAGGCCACCGTCGCCGCGGTGAACGGTACCGAACACGTGTGGGACCTCTTGCCCCGCAACCAACGCCGAGCGAAGTGATGCGAGTCATGGTTTCATCAGTTGGCAGTCAGGGTAGATAGCGGCGTGCCCTTGCGACTTCCCAAGAGAAAGCGTGCCGAGATGAAGCGTGACGTCGGTGCCGAACTCGATGTGGACATCACCGCCCCCACCACCCTCGAGTTCCAGATCGCCGTCGCCCCGCAGCCCGGCGCGCAGGTCACCGAGGAATTGTCGTTCACGTTGGACGGTAAGGAGATTCGTCCGCAAGAGATCATCGGTGAGCACGGCAACCGGATCCACAAGTTCGACGCGGGTGTCGGCAACCTCAGAGCGTCGTATACGGCGACGATCCTCGGCCAGGCCGACCCGGCGCCGGTCACCGATATCGAGCTGTCGACGTATCTGCGGCCCAGCCGTTACGCCGAGGCCGACAAGTTCTTCGGTTTCGCCGGCACCGAATTCGGTGCCTACGCCGACTCGGCGACCATCCTGGAGAAGGTGTCGTCGTGGGTGGGGACCAGGCTCTCCTATGTCCCCGGCTCCAGCGACCCGATCGACGGCGCCGTCGACACCCTGCTGGCGGGCGCCGGTGTGTGCCGCGACTACGCGCATCTGACGGTGGCGTTACTCCGGGCGGTCAACGTGCCGGCCCGGCTGGTCGCGGTGTACGCGCCGGGTTGCCAGCCGATGGATTTCCACGCCGTCGCGGAAGCATTCGTCGACGGACACTGGCGGGTGGTCGACGCCACCTGCCTGGCGCCGCGTCAGGCCATGGTGCGAATCGCGACCGGCCGCGACGCCGCTGATACCGCGTTCCTGGACAACCACAACGGCGCAATCACGTTGAACAACGCCACCGTCACCGCCGTCGTGGACGGCGACTTGCCCAGGGACTCGGTGGACCAGCTGGTCTCGATCCGTTAGATCGACCGGGTGCGATTGTCTCGCTCCTCACCGGCTTCGTCCCTCAGCCGGATCGGTCGACTCGACTACAACCCCGCCTTGAGGTTCTTCTTCGCGGCCCGGCGCAGCTGGAAGATCCGCACGGCACCGACGGCGACGGTCAGAAGACCGCCCGCCACCGCGGCGAACAGGATCGCCACACCCAACGGCAGGCTCCAGTGCCAGCCCAGGAACGCGAACTCCGCGTATTCGGTGTTCTGCGCGATGAAGATCAGCAGCACGATCAGGATGAGGAAACCCAGGATGAGTGATCCCCAGAGGGCGGCGGCGCGGGTGCGTTTCACGGCCGACTGCGGCAGGGGTTTGGCACCGTGCGGGGCGACCGCCGGGTCGAAGGGGTCCGGCTCCCCGGAATGAGGTGCCATGGACGGATCGGTGCTCATAGCCTCATCATTGCCCTCAAAATGGCCGATGCAAACCATTCAGCGGGAGCTAAAAGATGTCGTGAACCGGCATACCACGCTAGGGTCGGCCAGATGACCACGCTGCGAGAACGCACGCGGACCCTGTTGCTTGCGGTGTGGGTGATCGCCCTTGGTGCCGCACTGACCGCCTGCGGCAGTTCCAATCCGCTCGGCGGGGGCGAGATCTCCGGCGACCTCAAGACGCTCACCGTCGGTTCGGCGGACTTCCCGGAGTCAAAGATCATCGCCGAGATCTACGCCCAGGCGCTGGAGGCCAACGACTTCACCATCTCCCGCCAGTTCGGGATCGGCAGCCGTGAGACCTACATCCCGGCGTTGCAAGACTTCTCCATCAACCTGGTCCCCGAATACACCGGCAACCTGCTGAAGTATTTCGATCCGGAAGCCACCGCCACCACACCCGATGACGTGGAGTTGGCCCTCTACCGGGTACTGCCCGGTGCGCTGTCGATGCTCACCCCGTCGCCGGCCGAGGACGTCGACACCCTGGCCGTCACCGCACAGACCGCTCAGCGCTGGAACCTCAAGACCATCGCCGACCTCGCAGCGCACTCCGCCGAGGTGAAGCTGGGGGCACCGTCGGAGTTCCTCAACCGCACCGAGGGGGTGCCGGGGCTGGCGCGCAACTACGGACTCAACATCACCCCCAACAACTTCATCGCGATCAGCGACGGCGGCGGACCCGCGACCGTGCGGGCGCTGGCCGACGGTACGGTCACCGCCGCCAATATCTTCAGCACCTCGCCATCGATCCCGCAGAACAACTTCGTGGTGCTCGAAGACCCGAAGAACAACTTCCCGGCGGCCAACGTGGTGCCCGTCGTCAGCTCGCAGAAGATGTCCGATGAACTGAAGAACATCCTGAACGCGGTCTCGGCCAAGCTCACCACCGAAGGCCTGATCGAACTCAACAGCGCAGTGGAGGGTAATCAAGGTGTCGACCCGGACGAAGCGGCGCAGAAGTGGGTGCAGGACAACGGCTTCGACAAGCCCTTCGCAGAAAAGTGATGCATAGATGATCACCTTCGACCAGGTGACCAAGCGGTACCCCGACGGGACGGTTGCCGTCGACGCGCTCGATCTGGAAGTTCCGGAGGGCACCCTCGCGGTGTTCGTCGGTCCGTCGGGCTGCGGCAAGACCACATCGATGCGGATGATCAACCGGATGATCGACCCGACATCAGGCACCTTGACCGTCGACGGAAAAGACGTCACCAAGGTCGACCCGGTCAAGCTGCGCCTCGGGATCGGCTACGTCATCCAGAGCGCCGGACTGATGCCGCACCAACGGGTGATCGACAACGTCGCCACCGTTCCCGTGTTGCGCGGCGAATCCCGCAGGACCGCACGCAAAGCCGCCTACGGCGTGCTCGAGCGCGTCGGCCTGGATCCCAAGCTGGCCAACCGGTATCCGGCACAGCTCTCCGGCGGCCAGCAGCAGCGTGTCGGCGTTGCTCGTGCCCTGGCCGCCGACCCACCGATCCTGCTGATGGACGAGCCGTTCTCCGCCGTCGACCCGGTGGTGCGCGAGGACCTGCAGACCGAGATCCTGCGCCTGCAAAGCGAGTTGAAGAAGACCGTCGTCTTCGTCACCCATGACATCGACGAGGCCATCAAACTCGGCGACAAGGTGGCGGTATTCGGCCGCGGCGGGGTGTTGCAGCAGTACGACGCGCCCAGCCGGCTGCTGTCCAACCCGGCCAACGACGCGGTGGCCGGGTTCGTCGGCGCCGACCGCGGCTACCGCGGCCTGCAGTTCTTCGGCGCCACCGGCATTCCGCTGCACGAGCTCCGGCACGTCACCGAAGCCGAGATCGACGCATTGCAACTCGGTGACGGCGACTGGGTGCTGGTCACCAAGGACGACGGCACACCGTACGCCTGGATCGACGCCGAAGGGGTGAAGCTGCACCGCGGCGGCAGCTCCCTGTATGACAGCACCATCGCGGGCGGCTCCCTGTTCCGGCCCGATCACACCCTGCGGCAGGCCCTGGATGCGGCGCTGTCGTCGCCGTCGGGCCTCGGCGTGGCCGTCGACAACGCCGGTCAGGTGGCCGGCGGGGTGAAGGCCGACGATGTACTCGTCGCGCTGGAGAAGCAACGCGCGAGTCGGGCCTGACACGTGCAGTACCTGTTCACCCACCTCGACGACCTGTGGACGTTGACGGTCATCCACCTGCGGCTGTCGCTGGTGCCGATCGTCCTGGGGCTGATCATCGCGGTGCCGCTGGGAGCGCTGGTGCGGCGCACCACGTTCCTGCGGCGGCTCACCACCGTCACGGCCAGCATCATCTTCACCATCCCGTCGCTGGCGCTGTTCGTGGTACTGCCGCTGATCATCCCGACCCGCATCCTCGACGAAGCCAACGTGATCGTCGCCCTGACGCTCTACACCGTGGCCCTGCTGGTGCGGGCGGTGCCCGAAGCGCTGGACGCGGTGAACCCGGCGGTGCTCGACGCCGCCACCGCCGTCGGGTACAAACCGTTCACCCGGTTGGTGAAAGTCGAACTGCCGCTGGCCATTCCGGTGCTGGTGGCCAGCCTGCGCGTGGTCGCGGTCACCAACATCTCGATGGTGTCGGTGGGTTCGGTGATCGGTATCGGCGGCCTGGGCACCTGGTTCACCGAGGGCTATCAGTCCAACAAGAGCGATCAGATCGTCGCCGGCATCATCGCGATCTTCATCCTGGCCATCATCATCGACACACTCATCATGGTGCTCGGTAAAGCCGCCACCCCCTGGACGCGCGCCAGCCGACCGAAGGCCCGAGCAAAGGTGGAGGCCTGATGGGACCCGCGAATTTCCTCAGTGAGGCCTTGAGCTTCATCTTCACCGCCGCCAACTGGGGCGGCCCGGCCGGCCTGGGCGCCCGCATCCTCGAACACCTGCAGTACACCTTTGTCGCCGTCCTGTTCTCGGTGCTCGTCGCCGTCCCGGTGGGCATGCTGATCGGCCACACCGGGCGTGGCACCTTCCTGGTGGTCACGGGGGTCAACGCGCTGCGCGCCCTGCCCACCCTCGGTGTGCTCCTGCTCGGTGTGCTGCTGTGGGGGCTGGGTCTGGTGCCCCCGACGGTGGCGCTGATGCTGTTGGGCATCCCCCCACTGCTGGCCGGCACCTACTCGGGCATCGCCAATGTCGACCGCAACGTCGTCGACGCCGCCCGCTCGATGGGGATGACGGAGTCGCGGATCCTGCTGCGCGTCGAGACACCCAACGCGTTACCGCTGATCCTCGGCGGGCTGCGGACCGCAACTCTGCAGATCGTGGCCACCGCCACGGTCGCGGCCTACGCGAGCCTCGGTGGTCTGGGGCGCTACCTGATCGACGGGATCAAGGTGCGCGAGTTCTACCTGGCGCTGGTCGGCGCCCTGATGGTGACCCTGCTGGCGCTGATCCTGGACGGCTTGCTCGCGCTGGCGGTGTGGGCGTCGGTACCGGGGACGGGCCGGTTCGGGCGAGTACCACAGCCCCTCCTGGATGACGAGGTTGCCCTGGAATCCCGTCCGGTCAATTCAAGTGCCGGACCGGGCTACGAACGTGGCGGCTCGTCGCATACGGTAGAGGAATGAGTGCAGCCACCGCTCAGAACGACAGTGCCTGGCCGAAGATCCTGACGTGGAGCGCCCACGATGTCCCGCGGATGGAATCGGTACGGGTGCAGCTGTCGGGCAAGCGAATCAAGGCCTACGGCCGAATCGTGTCCGCCGCCACCGACGCCACACCGGCGTTCAGCGCGTCCTATGACCTGGTGACCGACGAACGGGGCGCCACCAAACGGCTGTCGTTGACCGTCACGTGCGCCGAGCGGGAAAGACAGCTCTCGATCGCCCGCGACGAAGAGAACATGTGGGTGATCCAGCAGCATTCCGGGCAGACGTCGCGCTCGGAGTTCGACGGTGCGCTCGACGTCGACGTGGTGTTCAGCCCGTTCTTCAACGCGTTGCCCATCCGGCGTACCGGCCTTCACGAACATGCCGATTCGGTCACCCTGCCCGTGGTGTACGTGCGGATCCCCGATCTCGAGGTGGCGCCCGCCACCATCAGCTACACCAGCGGCGGTGACGGCATCAAGCTGCACTCACCGGTCGCCGAGACCACCGTCACCGTCGACTCCGACGGTTTCATCCTCGAGTACCCCGGGTTGGCAGGGCGGATCTGATCACCCCGCCCGCGCGGCCGGCCGCGGCCAGCGCGGTGCGCCACCCGTTCTCACCGATGGTGATGGTCATGATGTCGGGGCGGGTGAAACTGTCGTAACTGATCCGTGCGGCGTGGCCTGCCTCCACCAGCGCGGCAACCGACTGCTTCTCGGCAAGCGACGTGCGCGCCTTGGACAGCAGCTCGATCGCGCGGTCGAGCACGGTCAGTAGTTCGTCGGCGTTGGCTTCACACATCGCCCGGACCAGGTCCGGTGCGGTGGCCGCCACCCGGGTGCTGTCCCGGAACGAACCGGCCGCCAGCGCAAACGCGAGCGGGATGTCGGCCGCGGTGGCGGCCAGGGCTTCGGCTGTCAGGTGCGGCAGGTGGCTGATGGCCGCGGCGGCGGTGTCGTGCTCGTCGGCGCGCGCCGGGACCACGAACGCGCCGCAGTCCAGGGCCAGCGTCATGACCGTCGCCCACACACCGGCGTCCACATGCTCGTCCACCGACACCACCCAGGCAGTCCCGGTGAACAGATCGGCGTCACCGGCGGCCCACCCCGAAAAGGCGGTGCCGGTCATCGGGTGCCCACCGACGTAGCTGGTCAACAGACCGGCGGCGGCCACCTCGGCGCGTACGGCGCCCTTGACGCTGATCACATCGGTCAGTGGGCAGTGCGGTGCGACCTCCGCGATGTGGGCCAGCATCAGAGGCACTGCGGGCATCGGAACGGCCAGCACGATCAGCGCCTCGTCCCCGGCGGCGCGGCGCAACGTCGAGGTCAGGTCGGTGGAGGCGTCGAATCCGTCGGACGTGGCGGCCTGGGCGCCGTCGACGGAACGGTTGTAGCCGTAGACAGTTCGGCCGGCTGCCGCGGCCGCCCGCATCAACGAGCCGCCGATCAATCCGAGTCCGAGCACGCAGACCGGCGTGCCTGCCTTCGCGACGTTCACCCACCAAGGGTTCCACATTCCCCGACGTCAACCGTGATGCCCTGGTCAACGGGGTGGGTGAGTATTAGCGTTAGCAACCATGGGACCGCAGCGCGCCTCGCAGCAGGATGCGACACAAGCGCCGGACACGCCTGACGGCTTCGGTGTCGCGGTCGTCCGGGAAGACGGCAAATGGCGCTGCACGGCGCTGAAATCCGCCGCGCTCAACAGCCTCAAGGCCGCTGAAACCGAACTGCGCGAGTTGCGCAGCAGTGGAGCGGTGTTCGGTCTGCTGGACATCGATGACGAGTTCTTCGTGATCGTGCGGCCGGCGCCGTCGCGCACCCGGTTGCTGCTGTCCGACGCCACCGCCGCCCTGGACTACGACATCGCCTACGAGGTCCTGGAGAAGCTCGACATCGATGTCGACGAGGAGGAACTCGAGGAGTCCGATCCCTTCGAGGAGGGCGACCTCGGCGTGCTGGCCGACCTCGGGCTGCCGGAGGGTGTGCTCGGGGTGATCCTCGCCGACGCCGAGTTGTACGCCGACGAACAGCTGGTCAGGATCGCGCGGGAGATGGGGTTCGGCGACGAGCTGACGGCCGTGCTGGACAAACTCGAGCGGTGATCTCGGACGAACAGCTGATTCGCTCCGCGCTCGATGCCGCCGCTGCGGCCGGGCCGCGCGATGTGCCCATCGGAGCGGTGGTGTTCGACGCCGCGGGCATCGAACTGGCGCGGGCCGCCAATGCCCGGGAGGCGTCGGGCGATCCGACCGCCCATGCCGAGATCCTGGCCCTGCGCGAGGCCGCGGTGGTGCACGGCGACGGATGGCGGCTCGAGGGTGCGACGTTGGCGGTGACCGTCGAACCCTGCACCATGTGCGCCGGTGCGCTGGTGATGGCACGGGTGGGACGGCTGGTGTTCGGCGCGTGGGAACCCAAGACCGGCGCCGTCGGCTCGCTGTGGGACGTGGTGCGTGACCGGCGGCTGACCCACCGGCCCCAGGTGCGCGGCGGGGTGCTGGCCGCCGAGTGCGCAGCGCCGCTGGAGGAGTTCTTCGCGCGGCAGCGGTGATTCGGGGCGCCGCGATTGCAGCCGTGGTTGCGCACGGACCTTGGCCGCAGCCCTGGGTGCAATCTCGAGGCCGATCCACCGATTAGGGCGTGCGGCGAGGGACCGGTAAGCTGCCACACGGTGGCGTGTCCGAGCGGCCTAAGGAGCACGCCTCGAAAGCGTGTGACGGGTAACCCCCGTCCGAGGGTTCAAATCCCTCCGCCACCGCCACAAGCTCACCCGCCATCCAGTGCAGGTCGAGCTATGTCTCGAGCCCGGCCAGCCACTCGTCCAACGTGGCGACGTAGGTCTGCGGGTCGCTGCCGTGCATCGAATGCGGCATCTCCGGGAACGTGCGCAACGTGAACGGATTGCCCGCGCCCTCGATCAGCCGGCGCGCGTAGGCCACCTGCTGGTCGCTGACCGCGCCCAAGAGATTGCCCGTCTCCGGATCCACGAAGTGGAAGTGGTGGGTGAACAACACCGGCACCTTGACCTGGCGCAGCATCGCCTCATGGTCACAGGTGAGCGCCACGCGGCCCGAGACGAACGCATCACCCCATTCGGGGTCGTACTCGCGCAGGTTCTGCGGTGGCTCGCCTGCGTCGTTCGCGGCCCCGCCGACCAGTTGCATCCGGCGTAGCCACTCGGGCAGTTCACGACCCATCGCCGCCTGCATCCCGGCGTAGTCCCCGATGGACCACTGCGGGCCGAGCCACTTGTGCCACACCTGGAAGATAGCCCCGATACCCTGGCGGATCGACTGTCCGACAGCAGGATTCGTCTGTGACGAGAACAGCGGCGGATCCTCGTAGTAGGCGGCCCGGATCTGCCCGGGTGCCGCGAACGCCGACAGCCACGCCGCGATCACGCCACCGGAGGACAACCCGCACACCACAACATCTCGTCGGGGCTGGGCCGCCCGCACCACCAGTTCGATGAAGCGCACCAGGTCACCGCCGAACAGGTCCAGGCTGTAGCGGCCAGGTGTCCACGTCGAGCGACCCTGGCCGCGCAGGTCGACGGCGTACACCTGATAGCGGTCGGCCAGCAGCGTCATCACCTGCTCGTAACCCCACCACGATTCGCTCTGCCCCGGAATCAGCAGTAGAGCCGGACGGGCCGGGTCGCCGGCGACGGCGTAGTTCATCCGGATCTCGCCGAGGTCCACCAGGTGTTCGGGAAACGCGTGCTCGACGAACAGCTCTGGGTGGTCGCTGTATTCGAGGTAGGTCATGGCACCAACGTAGCCAGCCCCCGTCGTGGGTTATGCCGCAGCGTCGCTGCTCTCTCGCTGTCGGAGTCGGTTTTCCCGGCATCACGCTCGGCCCGCCTGGTGTCGTTGCGCGAGGAGTAGCTGCCGTCGGAATCGGCCTCTGACTCGGTGTCGTCGGACGGGGCGGTGTCGTCGTCCTCAGCGTCCGGCTCCTCGTCGGCCGGTGTCTCCTCGTCGGCCGGTGTCTCGTCGGTTACGTCGTCCTCGACCGGGGAGTCCTCGACCGGAGCTTCCTCGACCGCGGCGTCTTCGGTCGGCGCATCCTCGCTGCTGTCGTCGGCGACCGGCACGACGTCACCGGACGGCTCGCTGCCGGCCTGCCGTGCATCCGGTGCCGCATCGGCCTCAGGAACCGGCAGTACTCCCAGGATCACGCTCTCGACCTGCTCCGAGACATCGATGACAAAAGCGGTGCTCTGGTTGATGACGTTGTTGGCGGCGTCGAAGGCGCCGACCAAGGCCCGTGCACCGGCGTAGATGGCATCGTCCACCTGCTCGGCTATCACGTGGGGCAGGGCCACGATGTCCTCGGGAAGGCCGAATGCCTCCAGCAGGTGTGAGACGGCATTGGCGATGTCGCGGTTGGCGAAGACCAGTGCTGCGGTGATGGTTCCGCGCTCGGAGTCCGGCGAGAACAAGTTGATGCCGAAGTCGAAGGGCACCTGTGCCACCTCACCGAGCGTGTCGACGGTGAGGTTGAACGAGTCGAAGCTGCCTGCGACCAGAACGGCCGTGGCGGCGAGATACCGTTCCGGGCTCAGCGGGCCGTCGCCGATCTGGGCCAGCGCATCGATCACCGCCGACGTGGCTGTCGTGATGACACCCGGAATCGGCACCCCTTCTGCGTCCTTGTAGCCGAAGATGCCGTTGAAGACAGAGTTGAACCCCTGTTGCGCCGACAGCAGACCTTCGTCGACGACACTGGCCGGGATCCGGACACCCAGTTGCAACGGGGCAAACGCGATGGCCGTCACCGCATTCGTGACGGTTTCGATCAGCGCGCTCCCGGTGACCATGGACCCGGCTCCGATCACACGGCGGACGGTCTCGAGGGCGTTGAGGGTCTCGATTCGGACCAGATCGACCGCGCCGTACGACAGATCGAAGCCGGCGTTGGCAACCGCCTGCGCTATCAGGCCGCCCCCGTTGGCGGCCAACGCGACGCTGCCGATGCCGGAGGACACCAGGTTGGTGTAGTTCCTGAATGTCAACGGGTCGTTGAGAACGGCGACGGTCGCGGAGAGCACGTTCGACAGCGACCCGAGTACCACGCTGCTGAGCAGATCGGCGACCTGCTCCCCCGTCAACACCACCACGTCGTTGCTGTCGCCGACGAAGAACGCCAGCTGGCGCAAGGAGCGTTCGTTGTTGACGTCCAAGGTCTCGAACAAGAACCGCAGAGCCCGGCTGTCGGTGGCGTCTATCAGGGAATCGAAGATCTGCCTGTTGAGCGTGATCGCCGAGTTGAGCCCGTCGACCAGGGTCTGACCCGGGACGGCGGCTATCTCGGCGACGGCTGCATTGAACTGCTTGACCTGCACGAGTAGATCGTTGAAGAACGCGATGACCTCACCCGGGGTGACCGTCAGCTGGATGTCGGTGATGGTGACGTTCGGGACGGTCACCGTGCGGTCGTTTGCGGGGATGGCGATCGGTGCCAAGGCGACGGCAGTCGCAGCCGTCAGCGAGACGCCGGCGGTCAGGTAGGACCGGGCAGAGATCTGCATGCGTGTGAGTTCCTCGGGTTGATGGGCTGATGCGTAATTGATGTGACGTTCGCTTACGCTGCAGCGCTGCCGGCGGTTTCGCTGTCTTGCTTTTCGGCTTTCTCGGCTTCGCGCTGCGCCCTGCGGTCATCGTTCCTGGACGTGTAGCTTCCCGTGTTCTCGGACTCCTGGTCAGCGGCAGTGTCGTCGCCGGCAGGTGCGTCGTCCTCCGTGGAAGTCTTGTCCTCCGCGGGAGTCTCGTCCTCGACTGCATCCTCTTCGTCCGAAACCGCCTCAGTTGCAGTGTCTTCCGCGGAGGACTCGTCGTCGGAGCTGTCATCGACCACCGATGCGGTGGCGATCGGCGACGGCTCTGAGGACGTTTCGGGCGCAGAGGGCTCCGGCTCGGCCTCGGATCCGGTTCCCAGGATTGCGTTTTCGACCGAGTGAGATACGTCGACGATGAACGTCGCGCCGTTGTCGATCACATCGATGGCGGCGTTGAGGCCGCCGACGGCCGCGCCGGCTCCGGCGCGAATCACGTCGTTGACCTGGCTGGTGAGCGCCAACGGCACATTCACCACGTTCTCCGGCAGGCCGAGGGCCTGCAAGAGTCCGGCGATGGCACCGGCGACCTGATTGTTGAAGCGGATGATCACGTTGGTGAGGCTGGGGGCTTGCTCGTCCGGGTCGAGAATGTTGATTCCGAGATCGAAGGGAACCTTGGAAACGGCGGCCGCGGTATCGACGCTCTTGTTGAAGACGTCGAACCCGCCGGATGTCAGCAGCCGGGCGGCGCCCGTGTAGCTCAACACGCTGAGCGGGTCTTCGCCGATCGCGCGGATGGCCAACGACAGCGCGGTCCCCGCGATCGAGATGATGCCGGGGACGTATTCGCCGTCCGGACCGCTCCGGGTGCCGACCAGGCCGTCGAACACAGCGTTGAATCCGTCCTCCAATCCGCCGAGGACGTCGCCGGTCAGCGCGAGAGGGAGGATGGCCCCCAGTTGCAGGGGCGCAATGGTGATGGCCTGCGCCGCGGCCACGACGGCCTGGATCAGCGGGCTCCCGGTTGCCTGGGCTCCGACATTGATCAAACCTCGAACGGTATTGATGGCGTTGTTGATCTGGGCTTCCATCAGCTCGACACTGGTGTGGGCGAGCTCGAACCCGAGATTGCCGACGGTCCGGACGCTTTGGGCCGCAGCGTTGGTCACCAGCGTGGCCGACGCCACGACCGCTGCCGGCACCCGTACCCACTCGTAGAACGACAGCGGATCGTTGGCCACCCTGACAACTGCTGCAACAACATTCGCCAACCCGCCATTGACGATGGCGCCGAGCAGATCGGCGAGGTCCCTGCCGGAGAACACGATCGCGTTGTTGGCGTGGCCGATCGCCGCCGCGAGCGAACCGAGGCCGTTGTCGCCGCTGAGCCGCAGCGTCTGGAACAGCGCCTGAAGTGTCAGGTTGTCGGTGGAGCTGACCAGCGTGTCGAAGAACTGATCGTTGAGCGCGATGGCCGAACGCAGTGCCTCGACCACCGTCTGACCGGGAATCCGCGCGGCCTCGGCCACTGCGGCGTTGAACTCGGTCAGCTGTGCCTGCAGGTTGGCGAAGAACTCTCGCACCTCGCCGGGGGTGACGGTCAGTTGGATGTCCGAGATGGTGACGCTCGGGACAGTGACCGTCCGATCGTTTGCGGGCGCGGTGATCGGCGTCAGCGCGATAGCGGTCGCGGTAGTGAGGGATAGGCCGGCGGCGAGGCACGAGCGCGCGGAAATCTGCATGAATTGGCCGTTTCTGGTTATCGAGGTGTGTGAGGATGAGTCGAGCTGAAGTGGGCCCACCCTCGCGAGTGGGCCCTCTCTTCGGGGTCACTGGTTACGCAGTGGCGCCACCGTCCGAGCTGTTGTCCGAAGCGCTGTCGCGTTCTGTCTTCCTGGCCTCGCGCGCCGCCTTGCGGTCGTCGTTCTTGGACGCGTAGCTGCCCTTGTCGTCGGGGTTGTCATCGTCAGCGGGAGCCTCGATGTCATCGGAGGCTTCATCGTCCGCGGGGGTCTTGTCGGACACCGTGTCCTCGTCCGTGACGGTGTTTTCCACCGCGTCCTTCCCGGTGTCGTCGACGACTGCAACCTCGTCACCCGACGGATCCGGCTCACGAGCGTTGGACAATGCGGGAGGTGCCGACGGGTCGGCACCCACGCCCGCGCCGGGCAGGACCCCGAAGATCGTGCTCTCGATCTGGTTGGAGACGTCGATCACGAAGTTCGACGTGTCGGCGACCAGGTTGTTGGCGATGACGAGACCCTCGGTCAGCGCTGCTGCCCCCGCGTTGATGACGGCGTTGAGTTGCCCGGCGATGGCCAACGGCAGGTTGGCAACTGTTTCCGGAAGGCCCACTGCCGTAAGCAGATTCGACAGGGCCGCGGCGATCTCGGTGTTGAGACCGGTGAGGGCCGTGGTCAGGCTCGGACCGTCATCGGCGGGAACCGGATTGATGAGTTCGACGCCGAGCTGGAACGGCAGCTGTGCGACATTGCCGACCGTCTGGACCGACTCGTTGAACGTCGCGAAGCCGCCGGCGAGCAGCGCGGCGGTCGCGAACAGGTAGCTGCTCGGGTCCAGCGGGTTGTTGCCGATGGCTCCAATGGCGTCCTGCAGTGAGCCGCCGATGATGTTGACGATGCCGGGGTCGTCGCCGTACGAACCGATCAAGCCCGCGAATACCTCATCGAACCCGACCTGCAACGCGTAGAGGGTCTCATCGGCCACCCAGAACGGGAGGTCGATCCCCAGCTGCACCGGCGCGATGAAAATGCTTTGCACCGCGGCGTTCACGGCCTCGATGATCTGGCTCCCGGTGGCGCCGGCGGCGACGTCCATCAGCCCACGCACCGACCAGACGGCGTTGTCGATCTGGTCCCAGACCGCCTCGACACCGAACTCGGCGAACTCCAAGCCGGCAGTGCCAAGGGTGTGAACGATGCCGAGGCTGTTGTCGGCGAGCAGTTGGCCGGTGGCCACGCCAGCACCCAGGAGGCCGGCGTAGTTGGCGAAGCTCAGCGGGTTGTTGGCCACTGCGACCACGGCGGACAAGACGTTCGACAGCGACCCGGTGACCGCACTGGTCACGAGATTCAGGACGGTGTCGGTAGTGGTGTAGATGGTTCCGGTCGAGAGTTCGACGGTCTCGAGGAGTGAGTACAGCCCGTTGTCGGACGTGGCCTGGAGGGCGTCGAGCAATGCCAGGAGCGTCGCGTTGGTGGTGGCGCTGCGCAGGCTGTTGTACAGCGAGTCGGTCAGGCCGATTGTGGTGAGAAGCCCGTCGGCCAGAGTGTCACCCGGCAACGCCACCGCGGCTGCGATCGACTCGTTGAAACCTGCGAGCTCTGACTGCAGGGCGGAGAAGAAGGCCTGGATGTCGGCGGGCGTGACGGTCAGTTGGATCTCTGAGACCGTCACGTTCGGCACGGTGCTCACGCGATCGTTTGCGGGCACAGCGATGGGGGTCAGCGCAATGGCACTGGCCGTAGTTAGCGACAGACCTGCGGCGAGGTATGAGCGGGCTGAAAGCTGCATGTCCAGGCGCTTCCTAGTTAATTGGTCGAATGCATTCAACAGCTTAAGCGACACTCTCAGCTTCTGCTAAGGAACCACCGAAAACGCACCCCCGGATCGCACTTTGAGCTCTAGGCCCGGGGATTTGTTCCGGTCTTGGGTCTACTCCGGGCAGAATCAGCAAAACCGATCACGCTGGCTGTAATCATCCTCATGCTGCAAGCCTCGGTTTGCCAACCGCGGACCCGGTGACGCTTTGCGCTGTTTATTGACGTTAACGGTGAATATGGGGGATAACCGGGCGCCTGACCGGCGCACGAGAATGGGCCCACTCTTCGAGTGGGCCCATTCCGGTGGTGCTACTGACTACGCTGCGGCGCCGCTGTCCGAGCTGTCGGAACCGCTGTCGCTGTCCGAGCTGCTGTCGCTGTCGGAGGCGGAGCTGTCGTCGCTGTCGGCCTTGGCAGCTTCGCGCTCGGCCTTCTTGGCGTCGCGCGCAGCCTTGCGGTCCTCGCGCTTGGAGGAGTAGCTGCCCTTGTCGTCGGCGTCGTCATCGCTGGCGGCGTCGTCATCGGCGGGAGCCTCGTCGTCGGCGGCCGGGGCGTCGTCGTCGGCGGCGGGAGCCTCGGCGGCCGGAGCCTCTTCCTCGGCGACCGGAGCCTCGTCCGCAGCCTCTTCCTCGCTGTCGTCGGCAACCGCAACCACGTCACCCGACGGGTCACCCGCGGGCTCGGCAGCGGAGCGCTGCGTGGCGAGAGTGGTGTCACCGGCAGCCTCGGGGGCCGGGACGATGCCGATGATGGCGTCCTCGATGTCATTCGACACGTCGATGACGAAATCGGTGCCGGTCTCGATCACACCGTTGACGATCTCGAAGCCGCTGACGATGGCATCGGCGCCGGCCTCGATCACCGCGTTGAACTGGGTGGCCAGGGTGACCGGCAGGCTGGCGATGTCCTCGGGCAGACCGACAGCGGTCAGCACGCTGGACAGCGCGGTGGCGAACGTCAGGTTCAGGTCGGTGATGACACCGGTGACGCCGTTGGTCACGTTGATGCCCAGGTTGCCCGGGATCTGCGCGACGTTGCCCACCGTGCGGACACTGGTGTTGAACGTGCCGAATCCGCCGGCGAGCAGAGCGCCGGTGGCCTCCAGGTAGTTCCCCGGGTTCAGCGGGTTGGAGCCGATGACGTCGATGGCGACCTGCAGCGAGGAGCTGACGATCTGGACGATGCCGGGAACGAAGATCTCGTCTTCGCCGTCTTCGACGTAGTAGCCATTCAGGCCACCGAGGATCTCGTTGAAACCGGTCTGGAACGCACCGAGGACGTCACCGGTGACACCGAACGCAGCGTCGCTGATGGCCTGAGCCGGCGCCAGCGTGACGCTCTGGACGGCCTGGGTGACCGCGGCGATCAGGGCGCTGCCGGTGGCGTCGGCTGCGACGTCGCTCAGGTCGGCGATGGTCGCGATGGCGTTGTCGATCTGGTCCTGGAACAGCCAGAGGCCGGTGGAAACGAAATCGAAGCCGGAGTTGCCGACGACCGAGACGGCCGACAGCGCGTTGGAGGCGATGATCTCGCCGGTGTCCACCAGGCCGGTGCTGAGGAGCCCGGCGTAGGCGCTCACCTCGAAGGGGTTGTTGAGCACGGCCACGAACGACGACAGCACGTTCGACAGCGATCCGGTGATGGTGCCGGCCAGCAGGTTGGAGAGCTGGTTTGTGGTCAGAACCAGGTTCTCGTTGAAGCCCACGACTCCGAGCTCCCCGTCGCCTTCGATCGCGATCTGCAGCGATTCGAGCCCGTAGGTGCTGCTGAGCTCCAGGGCATCCAGCAGATCCAGCAGCGTCTCGTTGGTGGTCAGGCCGCGGAGGGTGTTGTAGAAGTCCTCGTTGAGGTCGATGGCGCTACCCAGAGCGTCGGCCAGCGTCTGACCGGGCAGGCCGACGAGCTCGGCGACACCGGCGTTGAACTCCTCGAGTTCACCCTGCAGGTTCGCGAAGAACGCCTGAATTTCCGCAGGCGTAACAGTCAGTTGGATGTCGGAGACGGTGACGTTGGGGATCGTCACTGCGCGCTCATTTGCAGGGATTGCAAGAGGCGTCAGCGCGATGGCGCTAGCAGCAGTTAGCGAAATGCCGGCGGTCAGGTAGGAGCGGGCAGAGATTTGCATGATGTTCTTCCCCCTTTGGTTACGGATGGGCTGTGTGAGAGATCGTAAGCCTGATCTCAGGTTGCGTTAAGGAATCTAGCAAAATTCCTGCTTAAGAGTTTTTTGAGATGGGTGCAGACATGCTTATTGACGTTACGGAAAGGTCAATCTCTGTATCCAGCAAACGTCTTCCGGTGCCGGTACGCGCGGAAGCTAGTTGCTCTAGGTAAAAGTTGCTAGAAACGCCGGGGTCGGTGGTCTTCCCAGATAAATTGACGTTAGCGAGGCAAGCCTATGAATAACTTGCGTTCTGGCGTGGCGCAGATCACATCCGCGTCATTCGGTGCGCCTCACGCAACAGTTCTGATTTCCGGCCGCAACCTGGCCGTCACATGGAGTTACCAAGATCACACCCGTCTCCGGGGTGAGAAGTCCTCAGGAGGGATCTCCGCCGAGGATCTCGCTCAGCATCGTCGGCTCGATGTTGCCGCCAGACATGACGACCACGGTGCGCCCGGGCGGTGTTGAACCCTGCCGGTACCCCGCGAGCGCCACGGCTCCGCTCGGCTCGGCGACCAGGTGCGCGCGGTACGCGAGTTCGCGTACCGCGGAACGGATCTCGTCCTCACTCACGGTGATGATGCCGTCGAGCACCTTCTGTAGGTGCGCGAAGGTGAGGTCGGACAGCACGGATCGCAACCCGTCGGCGATCGTGCGGTTGCGGTCCTGTATCGACCACTCCACCCGCCGGCCCACCCGCAGGCCTTCGGCGGCATCAGCGGCCAGTTCGGGTTCGACGCCGTACACCGCTGCGTTGGGGCACAGCGCCTTGATCGCGGTGCCGATCCCGGACGCCAGGCCGCCACCGCTGACCGGAACGAGCACGATCTCGACATCGGGCAGGTCTTCGGCGATCTCGAGCCCTATGGTGCCCTGCCCGGCGATGATCGCGGGATGGTCGAACGGCGGCACCAGCACACCGCCGGTTTGCTCGACCAGTTCGGCAGCCACCTTCTCGCGCTGGCCCGCGCCGCACAGCACGACCTCGGCGCCGTGGTCGCGGGTCGCCCGGACCTTGATGTCGGGGGTCTCTTCAGGCATCACGATGTGCGCCGGAATCCCGTACCTGGCTGCCGCATAGGCGACGGCTTGAGCGTGGTTGCCGCTCGAGTAGGCCACCACTCCGCGGGCCCGGATGGCCTCGTCGAGACTGTCGATGGCGTTGAACGCCCCACGCACCTTGAACGCACCGATCGCCTGCAGGCTCTCCGGTTTGATCCAGAGCGGTCGATCGCTGTCGGCCCACAGCGCCGGCATGAGGGGAGTACGGATCACCGAGCCGCGGATCCGCTCTGCGGCTGCCCGGATGTCGTCGAGGCTGACCAAGTGCATGCGGCGATTCTCCCCGATTTGAACAACCGCTGGCGCAACGTCGGATTCCGGCGAAGGATGGGCGAAGACGGATTCTGTGGTCGAAAGCCGGCCAAGCTAGGGAATCCGCGCCGAAAACTCGAAAAGACGACGAAGGGCAGGGCATGAGTCTGTACGCGGTGGTTGATCCGGCGACCGGTGATGTGGTGAGGGAGTACCCGACTGCGACCGACGAGCAGATCGAGGCTGCACTGGCGTCGGCGGCCAAGGCGTTCAAGGACTGGTCGAAGTCGACGACGGTGGCCCAGCGCGCCGAGCTGATCCGCAAGGTCGCCCAACTGCACAACGAACGCAAAGACGAACTCGCCAAGATCATCCAGCGCGAGATGGGCAAGCCGCTGGATCAGTCGGTCGGTGAGGTCGAGTTCAGCGCGGCGATCTATGAGTTCTACGCCGACAACGCCGAGAAATTCCTGGCTGACGAGCCGATCGAGCTGCTCGACGGCGAAGGCAGCGCGCTGATCCGGCGCGGCCCGGTCGGGGTGCTGCTGGGCATCATGCCGTGGAACTACCCCTACTACCAGGTGGCCCGATTCGCCGGACCCAACCTGGTACTGGGCAACACCATCGTTCTCAAGCACGCCCCGCAGTGCCCCGAATCGGCGGCGGCGTTGCAGAAGATCTTCGATGACGCCGGCTATCCCGAAGGCGCCTACGTCAATGTCTATGCCACCAACGAGCAGATCGCCGAGGCGATCGCCGACCCGCGGGTGCAGGGGGTGTCGTTGACGGGTTCGGAGCGCGCCGGCGCGGCGGTGGCCGAGATCGCCGGGCGCAACCTGAAGAAGGTGGTGCTCGAACTCGGTGGCTCGGATCCGTTCATCGTGCTGTCCTCTGATGACTTGGATGCCACCGTGGAGGCCGCGGTCGACGGGCGGTTCGAGAACACCGGGCAGGCCTGCAACGCGGCCAAGCGCATCATCGTCGCCGAGAACCTCTATGACGAGTTCCTCGACAAGTTCACCGCCCAGGTCAAGGCCAAGGCCGACGGGCTGGCGCCGCTGTCGTCGGTGGCCGCCGCTGAGCGCCTGGCCGAGCAGGTTGATCGGGCGGTCGCCGACGGGGCGAACCTGGTGTCCGCGGGGGAACGCAAGGGGGCGTTTTTCCCGCCGGGTGTGCTGACCGGGGTGTCGAAGGATTCGCCGTCGTACAAGGAGGAGCTGTTCGGGCCGGTGGCCACGGTGTACAAGGTCGCCGATGAGGACGAGGCCGTCGAGTTGGCCAACGACACCCCGTTCGGGCTGGGGTCATATGTGTTCACCACCGATTCCGAGCAGGCCAAGCGGGTGGCCGACAAGATCGAGGCCGGCATGGTGTTCGTCAACGCCGTCGGCGCCGAAGGTGTCGAGCTGCCCTTCGGCGGTGTGAAACGCTCCGGCTTCGGCCGCGAACTCGGCCGCTTCGGTATCGATGAGTTCGTCAACAAGAAACTCATCCGCATCGCCGGCTGACGCGGCTCAGCTCGAGATTCACTGTAGGGCGGGATTCGGCGACGAATCCCGCCCTCATGTGACTCTCGACCGAGCGGAGGCCGTCAGAGCAGGGCGCGAACCTGCTCGGCCAGCGCGACGCCGAGGTCGCGGTTGTTCTGCTCGGTGAAGTGGATACCGTCGACGCCGTCGGTGCTGATCACCGAGCCGGCGTCGAAGAACGGCACCTTCATGAACGAGGCCAGCGCGCTGTACACCCGGGCCAACTCGGCAGTCTTCTCCCGGCCGCCCTCGAAAACCAGGTCGAACCACGGGTGCGGCATCTCGGCCAGCGGCGGCGGCGCCACGATCAGCACCTGCGGCGCCGGGTAACTGGTGCCCACCCCGCCCGCGCTGGTGAGTACCTGGGTGGCCAGCACGCCCATTCCACTGGCGATGTCGACCGGCGTGCGGTTCAGATTCACCTTGGTGTCGTTGGTGCCGAGCATCACGATCACCAGATCCAGCGGCAGGTGGCTGGCCAGGCATGCGGGTAGGTAGTTCGAACCGTTCAGGCGGGGATCGGTAGGGTCATCGGCGGTTGTGGTGCGCGCACTCAACCCCTCTTCGACAACCTCATAGCCTGGACCGAGTTCGTCGGCCAGCACCCCGGTCCAGCGCGCCTGCCGCGGAAACCGTTGGGTGGGCACACCTTCCTCGACCGGGATCCAGCCCCACGTCAACGAGTCACCGAAACACAGGATGCGTTTGTTGGTCATACCGGTCAGGCTACGGTCACGTCACGGAGGCGCAGGACCGCCCGTGAGCACCTACTATGTTGGTACGTAGACCCCCCGCCCTCGTCACCCCGGAGTAGTTTCGTGTTCCTCGATCGCCGACGTAATCGTGTTGCACTCGGCGTGTGCGCAGTGGTCGTCGTGGCAGCCGCGGTCCAAACAGGTTCCTCTGCAACACGTTTGGTGACCGAGATCGCCGCACCGCAAGCCCCGGCCGAACTTCCGCCGCCCCCGCCGGCGCCGCCTTCGGTGACGATCGTCCCCGCCGCGGATCAGCAGGGGGTCGCCCCGGTGGACGCCGTGCGCGTCACCGCCACGTCGGGCACCCTGACCGACGTCACGATGACCAACGAGTCCGGCCGCGTGGTCAGAGGCGCCTTGACTCCCGACGGTGATGCGTGGATGCCGGCGGAACCCCTGGGCTACGGCCGCACCTACGCTCTGACCGCGACCAGCCGCGGTACCGACGGCACCACCATGACGCGGACGTCGACGTTCTCGACGGTGGTGCCGGACCGGCAGGCGTCGGTCTCGTTGAACACCACCCTGGGTACGAGGCTGACCGAAGGGGCCACCTATGGGGTCGGCACCGTCATCGTCGCTCAATTCGATGCCGACATCGAAGACCGCGCGGCCGCCGAACGGCAGTTGAAGGTCACCACTTCACCCCCGGTGCAGGGGTCGTGGATGTGGATCAACGACCGGAAGGCGCACTGGCGGCCCAAGGAGTATTTCCCCGCTGGCACCAAGGTGAGCGTCAACGCCGACATCTACGGCGCGGACCTCGGTGGCGGCGTCTACGGGCAGGACGACTCCAGCGTTGATTTCACGATCGGCCGCGCGCGGGTGAGCATCGCCGACGACACCACCAAACAGGTCAGCGTCTACGAAGACGGCAAGTTGATCCGCACCATGCCGACGTCGATGGGCCGCGGCGGCACCACGACCGCCGGCGGCCGGACCATCGCGTTCTGGACCCAGCCCGGCACTTACACCGTGATGGAGAAGCAGCGCTCGGTGGTGATGGACTCCTCGACGTACGGACTACCGGTGGGCGCTTCGTCCGGGTACCGGCTCAACGTCTCCAACGCGGTCCGGATCAGCCCCGACGGCATCTATCTGCACGAGCTCGCCTCCACGGTGTGGGCGCAGGGCAGCCAGAACGTCTCGGCCGGGTGTCTCAACCTCAGCCCCGAGCACGCCGCATGGTTTTACGAATTCGCGCAGCCCGGCGATGTCGTCGAAGTGCGCAACACCGGCGGCGCTCCGCTGGAGCAATGGCAGAACGGCGACTGGAGCGTGCCGTGGGAGACCTGGTTGGCCGGCAGCGCGCTGCGCGCCTGAGCACGCGTTAGCCTCAACACGTGCAGCAACGAGGATTCGGTGATCTCGAAGCCGTTGTGATGGACCAGGTGTGGGCCAGCGATGGCGCCGTCAGCGTCCGCGAGGTGTTCGTCGAACTGGCCGCGCAGCGCGACATCGCCTACACCACCGTGATGTCGACCATGGACAACCTGCACCGCAAGGGTTGGCTGGAACGTGAACGCGACGGTAAGGCCTACCGCTACTGGGCGACGATGACCAGAGAGGAACGCTCCGCCAATCTGATGAGCGATGCGTTCCACTCGGGCGGCGACGCCGATCTGGTCCTGAGTTTCTTCCTGGGCAAGATGAACGCAGAGGAGTCCGATCAGTTGCGGGCCGCGCTGCGCAAGGTGTCGCGGCGGCGGCCGGTCTCGTGAGTGCCACTCTCTGCCTGATGTCCTACGGCGCGGTGTTGGCGTGGCTGTGCCCGGCACTGCTGGACCGGCTGACCCGCAACGGCCTGAGTCCACGACTGTCGGTCGCGGTGTGGCTGGCCGCCATCGCCGTGGCGGCCGGGGTGTGGGTGGTGGCCGGCGTCGGACTGATCGCGAACTTCACCGTCGTGCACTGGGGCGCCGACCCGGTGCGCTACTGCCTGGATGTGGTCCTGGCGGTACACCGATTCGGCTGGATCGGAGATCTGGTGCTGATCGCCGCCGCTTTCGCCGGTGTCATCGGCACCGCTCTGGCGGCCCGGCGGATCGTCCGCACCATGCGCCGGCTGTCCGCGCGCAGCTGCGAACATGCCTATGCCGCACACATGTTGGGGGCGGCCGGTGATGGCGTGGTGGTCGTGCCGTCGGACAAGCGGGCGGCTTACTGCGTGGCGGGGCGACCGTCGGCGATCGTCGTCACCTCCGCTGCGGTGTCCAGTTTGCAGGCCGACGAGCTGAGCGCCGTGCTGGCTCACGAACGTGCCCATCTGCGTGGCCGCCACCCGCAATTGATGATGCTGCTGAAGGCGCTGGCGGCCACGTTGCCGCGGCTGCCTCTGGTGCGGGTGGGCGCCGAGGCGGTGGGCCGGCTGGTCGAGATGTCCGCCGACGATGCCGCCGCCCGCCGGCACGGCCGCGACACCTTGCTCGGCGGACTGCTGGCGTTGGCGGGTCAGCCGCGGGCGACGGGCACCGCGCTGGCCGCCGGCGATACCGCGATTCTGGCGCGGGCTATGCGGCTGGCCGACCCCGCCGGTGTAGGCGCGCGGCTGCGGCAGCAGATGGTCCTGGTGGCGGTGCTCGCGACGGTGATCGTGGCGCCGGTGACGCTGCTGGTGCTGGCACATTCCTGACAGCTGTTCAGAAAACGAAGTTTGACGATCGCTCAGCGCGTCTAATTGAAGGCATGCAACTCATCTCGCCGACCGATTCCATCTTTCTCGTCGGCGAATCACGCGAACATCCCATGCACGTCGGTGGGTTGCAGCTCTACCAGCCACCAGAAGGCGCGGGCGTGGACTTCGTCCGCGAGATCTACCAGGGGATGATCGCCCACACCGAGTTCCAGCCGACGTTCCGCAAGCACCCGTCGACCATTCTCGGTGGCATCGCCAACCTCGGATGGGCGTTCGACGAGGAGATCGACATCGACTACCACCTACGGCGGTCGGCTTTGCCGCAGCCCGGCCGGGTTCGGGACCTACTGGAGATGGTGTCGCGGGTGCACGGCACTCTGTTGGATCGGCACCGCCCGCTGTGGGAGGCCTACCTGATCGAGGGCCTCAACGACGGCCGGTTCGCGGTGTACACCAAGGTGCACCACTCGCTCATCGACGGGGTGTCGGCGCTCAAACTCACCGAACGGACCCTCAGCGAGGACCCGGCCGACACTCAGGTCCGGGTGCCGTGGGACCTGCCGCCCAAGTCCCGGGCCAGAAACAGCGACGGCGCCGGCACACTCGCCACCGTCGCTGGAACCGCGAGTTCGCTTGCCGCCCTTGTCCCCTCCACCCTCGGGCTGGCGCGGGCGGCGTTGCTCGAACAGCAGCTGACGCTGCCGTTCGCCGCGCCGAAGACCATGTTCAACGTCAACATCGGCGGCGCGCGACGCGTTGCTGCCCAGTCGTGGTCACTGGAACGCATCCACCGGGTCAAGTCCGCGGCCGGTGTCACGGTCAACGATGCCATCCTGGCGATGTGTGCCGGTGCGCTGCGGGCCTATCTGCTGGAACACAGCGAACTTCCGGACGCCCCGTTGATCGCCATGGTGCCGGTCAGCATGCGTGAGGACGACGACGCCGACGGCGGCGGCAACCAGGTGGGTGCCATCCTGTGCAACCTGGCGACCAATGTGGACGACCCGGCTGCCCGGTTGGACGTGATCGGCGAATCCATGCGCAGCAACAAGAAGGTGTTCTCCGAGCTGCCCAAGGTGCAGGCACTGGCGTTGTCTGCGGTCAACATCGCGGCGCTGGGTCTGGCCATGGTGCCGGGTTTCGTCGGGACCACACGGCCACCTTTCAACATCGTGATCTCCAATGTCCCCGGCCCGCGTAAACCGTTGTACTGGAACGGGGCCCGGCTCAACGGCAACTACCCGTTCTCGATCGCACTGGACGGTCAGGCACTGAACATCACCATGGCCAACAACGGGGACAACCTGGACTTCGGGCTGGTGGGGTGCCGCCGCAGCGTCCCGCATCTGCAACGGCTGCTCGGGCATCTGGAGGACTCGCTCAAGGATCTCGAGCGAGCGGTGGGGGCTTAGCAGTGACCGGCTTAGACTACGCGGGTGCCGAAGCTGAGCGCAGGTCTGCTGCTGTACCGGACGGGCGACGAGGGCCTCGAGGTGTTGATCGCTCATCCCGGTGGGCCGTTCTGGGCGCGAAAAGACGACGGCGCCTGGTCGATTCCCAAGGGGGAGTACGGCACTGACGAGGATCCGTGGGAGGCGGCGCAGCGTGAGTTCGCCGAAGAGCTCGGTCTAGCGGTCCCGGAAGGCCCCCGCGCCGATCTGGGGGAGGTGCGCCAAGCCGGCGGAAAAGTCGTGTCGGCCTTCGCCATTTGCGCTGATCTGGATGTCACCGAGGCCCGCAGCAACACCTTCGAGATGGAGTGGCCCCCGCGGTCTGGACGCATGCAGGAGTTCCCCGAGGTGGACCGGGTGGCGTGGGTGACTGTCGAGGTGGCCAGGGCCAAGCTGCTCAAAGGGCAGTTGCCGATTCTGGATCGACTGATCGCCACCCTGGCCTGAGGCCACATGGTCGAGCGGCGGCACCCATAGGTGCCGCCGCTCGAACGATGCTGTGACGACCGGACTTACGGGCAGGTCACCGCGAGCTCGAACGGTTTGGTCACCGGCTGCGTCGGGTTGGCCATGTCGATTCCGGTGGCGCTGCCGCTGATCTTGTAGGTGTTGCCGTCCTTCTCTGCGGACGCTTCACCACCGGGCACACCTTCGGTGTAGCCGAGGGCGACGCCGTTGACATTGCCCAGACCAACCTGTTTGACCACCGGCGGGTCGGCCTCGGTGACTTGGGCGCCGATTCCCTGGGTCGCGTTGCCGATCGCGATCTGGATGTTGCCGCCGAGATTGGTGCACACCGCCTGGCCTTCGATGTTCTGCTCTTGGCCGTCGATGGTGACCGTGGCCGCACCGGGCGGAGGGTTGCCCTTGGCGACGTCGGTGGCGGAAGTGATGACGCTGGTCGCCGAACTCGCTCCGCTCTCGACGGTTTCCGTCGCCGAGGACACGCTTTCTTCAGCAGATTTGTCACCGGAGCAGCCGACCAGACCCGCGACCACAATGGCCGCGCCGCCCACGGCGACTCCTAACGCACGCTTCACCAGTGTTTCTCCTTCGTATCGGGACCCGTCAACACTGACGGACCTCTCAGCAGTATGGGTGGCCGCTGAGGTCCGGTTCGGAGATTGCCCAAAACTCGGCCGGGTATGCCTCAGCAGGCCGCCTTGATCTCGAAGGTGCCCTCGGTGCGGAAGCTCGGTTTCTCGGTGTCGAACCCGTCGGCGCGACCGCTGATGGAATAGGTGTTGCCCGTCATCTCGACCTCGGCGCTGCCCCCGAGATCAAGGTTGTAGCTACCGGTGAACCCGCCGAGGTCCCTGATGTACACCGACTGCGCGGTCAGTCCTTCGGCGTTGGACACCACCGACGTGCTGCCCGAGGTCTCGGTGCCGGTGGTGATCGTCATCAACGGGCCGGCGGAGGTGCACTGCACAGACGTGACCTCGCCGACAGGACGATCGTTGATGGTGATGCTCGCCGTACCCGGTGTCAGCGCGCCGGGCGCCAGCGGCTGCTGCTCGGCATCGGACGAACAGCCCACGGCAGTGGCGGTCAGCAAGGCGGCCGCGGCCACACAGACTCCGTTGTTCACCCGACGAATGTAACGAGGCGATGCGGTTCCGTCCGGGGTTCGTGCATCTGGACTCGCCGCCTCGTCGCCCGGCTCGTGCCTCGCCGCCTCGTCGCCCGGCGGGTTCGATGGCGCCGGCTCTCCTCCCCGGCTCGTGCCTCGCCGCCTCGTCGCCCGGCGCGTCCCCAGTGTTGAATACCTGCTGTGACGGACGGCTTCTTCTCGGTACACGATGTCCTACCCGGTGAACGTGGACGCACGGGTGTGATCCACACCCCCCACGGGGACATCCACACCCCCGCGTTCGTCGCGGTGGGTACCAAGGCCACGGTCAAAGCGGTGTTGCCGGAGACCATGAAATCGCTTGGTGCGCAGGCAGTTCTGGCCAACGCCTATCATCTGTACCTGCAACCGGGGCCCGATGTGGTCGACGAGGCCGGCGGTCTCGGCGCTTTCATGAACTGGGACGGCCCGACGTTCACCGACAGCGGCGGTTTCCAGGTGCTGTCGCTGGGGTCGGGTTTCCGCAAGGTGCTGGCCATGGACACCACCCGTGTCCAGGCCGACGACATCATCGCCGAGGGCAAGGACCGTCTGGCCCGGGTGGACGACGACGGTGTGACGTTCACCTCGCACCTCGACGGATCGACGCACCGTTTCACCCCCGAAGTGTCGATGCAGATCCAGCATCAACTGGGCGCCGACATCATCTTCGGGTTCGATGAGCTCACCACCCTGGTCAACACCCGCAGCTACCAGGAATCGTCGGTCGAGCGCACCCATCAGTGGGCCATCCGCTGCCTGGCCGAGCACCGGCGCCTCACCGAGGAGCGGCACACCAAGCCGTATCAGGCGTTGTTCGGGGTGGTGCAGGGCGCGCAGTACGAAGACCTGCGCCGGCAGGCCACCCGCGGCCTGGTGGGGCTCAGGGATTCCGACGGGCGCGGCTTCGACGGCTACGGCATCGGCGGGGCGCTGGAGAAACAGAACCTGGCCACCATCGTCGGCTGGGTGACCGACGAGCTGCCCGAGGACAAGCCGCGGCACCTGTTGGGCATCAGCGAGCCCGACGATCTGTTCTCCGCGGTCGAGGCGGGTGCTGACACCTTCGACTGCGTGTCGCCGTCGCGGGTGGCGCGCAACGCGGCCATCTACTCGGCCACCGGCCGGTACAACATCACCGGCGCCCGCTACAAACGCGATTTCACCCCGCTCGACGCCGAGTGCGACTGCTACACCTGCGGCCACTACACCCGGGCCTACCTGCATCACCTGTTCAAGGCCAAGGAGATGCTGGCCTCGACGCTGGCCACCATCCACAACGAGCGGTTCATCATCCGTCTCGTCGATCAGATCCGGGGCTCGATCAGCGACGGCCGGTTCACCGAACTGCGCGAACACGTGCTGGGTCGCTATTACGGGGCCAAGAACGCGCCGTCGCGTTGATCTCGGCGCAGCGCTGACCAGCACCATCTTCAACGCGTGCACAATAAGACCATGGATGGTGCACTCGCCGAATCCCAGGAGCTGCTGCTGCGACTGCTCGATCCGGGTAATCGCGCCGATCCCTACCCGCTCTACGGAGAGATCCGTGACCGCGGTCCGCTGCTGCTGCCCGATATCAACCTCGTGGTGTTCTCCGGGTACGACGACTGCTTCGATGTGCTGCGCCACCCGGACTCGGCCAGCGACCGGCTCAAGTCGACCGTCGCCCAGCAGGCCATCGCCAACGGTGAGCCGGCCCGGCCGTTCGGGCCGCCGGGCTTCCTGTTCCTCGACCCGCCGGATCACACCCGGCTGCGCAAACTGGCGCAGAAGGCGTTCGCGCCGAAAGTGGTCAAGGCGATGGAAACCGAGATCGCCGTACTGGTCGATGCCCTACTCGACAAGGTGGCGGCCGCAGGCGAATTCGACGTGATCACCGACCTGGCGTATCCCCTGCCGGTGGCCGTGATCTGCCGGCTGCTCGGGGTGCCGTTGGAGGACGAGCCCGAATTCTCGCACGCCTCAGCGTTGTTGGCGCGGTCTCTGGATCCCTTCATCACCTTCACCGGCGAAGTGCCCGACGACATGGACGAACGCCTCCAGGCGGGTCTGTGGCTGCGGCAGTACCTGCGCGACCTGATCGCGCGGCGGCGGGCTGACCCGGGCGAGGACCTGATGTCGCGGCTGATCGCCGCCGAGGAGGACGGTGATCAGCTCACCGAGGACGAGATCGTGGCCACGTGCAACCTGCTGTTGATCGCCGGTCACGAAACCACGGTCAATCTGATCGCCAACGCCATCCTGGCGATGCTGCGGGAGCCGCGGCACTGGGCCTCGTTGGCCTCCGACCCCACCCATGCCTCCGCCGTGATCGAGGAGACGCTGCGCTACGACCCGCCGGTGCAGTTGGTGGGCCGCATCGCAGCCGAGGACCTCGACATCAATGGCACGACGGTGCCCAAGGGGGATACCGCGATGCTGCTTCTGGCTGCGGCGCAACGGGATCCGTCGGCGTTCGTCGACCCCGATGTATTCGACCCGCACCGTGCCTCGATCAAACACCTGGCCTTCGGCCACGGCGCGCACTTCTGCCTCGGTGCGCCGCTGGCCCGGCTGGAGGCGCAGTTGGCGCTGACGATGGTGACGGCGCGGTTCCCCGATGCCGAGTTGGCCGGACCCGCCGAGTACAAGCCGAACCTGACCCTGCGCGGCCTGTCCACGCAGCGAATCACCATCTAGTCCGCGGTCGAGGTTTGACTAGCCCAGCGCGTCGATGACCTCGGCGGCGGCCCGTTCGCCGGCGTCCACCGCGCCCTCCATGTAAGCACTCCAGAAGGTCGCGGTATCGGTGGAGGCCCAGTGGATCGCCCCGATGGGTGTGGACAGCGCCGAGCCGTAGGTGGTCCACACGTGCGGACCGTGGTTGGCGTTGTAACAGCCCCGCGTCCACTGCCGGTCCGACCATTCCCCGTCGACGTAGGCGTCGGGATGTGCTGCCGCAGTTCCGTAGTGGCGCACCAGCTCGTCGGTCAGCAGTTGGCGGCGCTGCGCCTGCGGCAGCTGGCCGTACCTGCGGGCCTCGTCGCCTTCGAGGAACATCAGGATCACGCCGTGGTCGTCGCCGGGGATGCAGGTGTCGTTCGACATCCGGGCCGGTCCGATGTCGGAGATCAGTTGTCCATTGAAACCATCTGCGCGCCAGAAGGGTTCGCTGTAGACGAAGAACGCCTTCATCGCCGAACCGTTGGGCATCCGCTGGGTCAGCTGATCCCGCACGCCGGGCAGCGGCGGGTCATACATGATGCGCCCCGCCAGCGTCGGCGAGATGGCGACTATGACCCGGCGACCCCGCACCACCTGCCCACCACGGCAGGTCACCGTGACCTCGGTGGCGCTGTGTTCGATCAGCTGCACCGGCGCTTGGAGCACGATGTGCTCGGAGATCAACGCCGCCAACCGCTTTGGTATCTCACCGGTACCACCGACGAATCGGGTGGTCTGCGCGCCGCCTTCGGATTCGGCGAACAGCTCCGAGGTCACGCCGCAGGTCTGGATGGTGAACAGGAGATGCAGGAACGACACTTCGGCGGTCGGTACAGCCAGGATGCCGACGGTGCAGATCTCGACCAGAGTGCGCGCCACCGGTGAAAGGCTTTGGCTGTCATACCAATAGCCGGCGGTGATGGTATCCCACTCCAGCGCTCGGGGCGCCTCCCACGGTGCCTGCACGGGTACCTCGGCGGCAAGCTCGTCGAGCCGTCGCAGCACCTTCTCCAGTTCGGCGAGTTCGTCGGCGAACCGGGTGTGGAACTCGTGTTCCCGCAGTACCCCGGTGCCCCCGAGTTCGTAGGACGTCTCCCCTTGGTCGTACTGCGGGTAGGTCTCGACGCCGAGTTCGGCGGCCAGGGCGAACATCCGCTGATGGGTGTCACCGATCCATTGCGCGCCGATCTCGACCGGCACACCGGGCAGTACCTCCTCGGTGAGGATGCGTCCCCCTACCCGGTCGTCAGCCTCGAGCACCAGGGGCCGCAGACCTGCGGCCAGCAGCGTCCGTGCGGCGATCATTCCGGAAAGGCCGGCACCGACGATGATGACATCTGCTTCTCTGGCCGCTGGCATGCAGGCCATCTTCTATGGCGCGAGCGCACGTCTTTGTACGCGACACGCCGCGCCGGGGCGTACAGACACGCTCGGTCGGCCTTTAGAGGGGGTTGAGGATTCGCTGCAGGAACTGCCGCGTCCGCTCCTCTTTCGGGTCGCCGATCACCGCTTCGGGCGGGCCCTTCTCCAGGATCACGCCGCGGTCGGTGAACAGCACCTGGCTGGAAACCTGACGGGCGAACTGGATCTCGTGGGTGACGACCACCAGCGTCCAGCCCTCGACGGCCAGGTCCTTGATGACCGAGAGCACCTCGCCGACGAGTTCGGGGTCCAGCGCCGAAGTCGGTTCATCGAAGAGCACCAGCTTGGGTTTGAGTGCCAGGGCCCGGGCGATACCGACGCGCTGCTGCTGACCACCGGAGAGCTGATACGGGTACTGGTCCTTCTTCTCGGCGAGCCCGACCTGAGACAGCAGTTCGAGAGCCTCGGCGACCGCCTCGTCCTTGGGCCGTTTCTGCACGATCACCGGTCCCTCGATGATGTTCTGCAGCACCGTCTTGTGCGGGAAAAGGTTGTGCGACTGGAACACGAACCCGCTGCGTGACTGGAACTTGCGGATCTCGGGTTTCGGTGTCGGCGTGGCGAAGTCGATCTCGACGTCGTCCACGCGGATGACGCCGGCGTCGGCGCGGTCGAGCGCATTCAGCGTGCGCAACAACGTCGTCTTCCCGGATCCCGACGGGCCGATGATCGCCGTGGCGGTGCCTGCGGGCACCTCGAAACTCACACCTTTGAGCACCTTGTTGTCGCCGAACGCCTTCTCCACGCCTTGGGCGACGACTCGGTACTCCACTTCTTCTGAAGAAGTCATCGGACCACATACCTTTCCAGCCGGCGTTCCAACCGACTCTGGCCGAACGACAACACCAGGCAGATCACCCAGTAGTAGATCGCGGCGGTGCCGTACAGGGCGAAGAACTCGAATGTCGGCGCGGCGATGATCTGCGCCTGCCGCAGCAGCTCGGTGACCAGGATGGTCGAGGCCAGCGAGGTGTCTTTGACCAGCGAGATCAGGGTGTTCGACAGCGGCGGCACCGCCACCCGCGACGCCTGCGGCAAGATGATCCGTCGCAGTGCGCCCACGTAGTTGAAGCCGATGGTCTCGGCGGCCTCCCACTGACCCTTGGGGATGCTCTGGATCGCTGAGCGGATGATCTCCGCCGCGTAACCACCGACGTTCAACGAGAAGGCGATGACCGCCGCCGGGAACGGATCGATCTTCACCCCGAACTCGGGGAGCGCGTAGAACACGATGAACAGCTGCACCAGCAGCGGTGTGCCCCGGATGATCGAGATGTAGAACCGCGCGACATTGGTCAGGATCACGTTCGGCGACAGCCGGGCCAGCGCCACCGCCAGTGCGATGACCAAGCCGATGGCGAAGCTGATGATCGTCAGCGGGATCGTCATCGTCAGGGCCGCCTTGGCCAGCGGCCACAGGTTGTCGAGTACCAGCTGCAATGCCGAGCGGACCTGCGGCGGGTTCTCGCCCTCGGCCGCCTGCGGGGTGCCCTGGGTACCAGTCGCGTCGGCCTTCAGGTATTTCTGCGAGATCTCGGTGAGCTTGCCGTCGGCCCGCAGTTCGTCGAGCGCCCCGTTCAGTTCCGGCAGGAACCCACTGTCCTTGCGGGCGGCGAAACCCTGCTCGCTCTTTTCCCCGGTCTGCGCGGCGATCTTGACCGACGTGTCCCCGGTCTCGGCGAGGTAGGCGTACACGGCGATGCTGTCGTTGACGGTGGCATCAACGCGGCCCTGGTTGAGCAGGGTGATCGCCTGGGCGAAACCCTCGACGCCTTCGACGGTCGCGCCGGCGTCCCGCGCGACCTGCGCCCAGTTGCTGGTGATCGACTGGGCGGTGGTCTTGCCCTTGAGATCGTCCAGCGAGGTGATCGAGTCGTCATCGGCTCGGGTGACGATCACCCCCTCGCCGATCGAATACGGCGACGACAGGTCGTATTTCGCCTGCCGTTCCGGGTTGATGGTCACCTCGTTGGCCACGATGTCGAAGCGGTTGGCCTCCAGCGCGGCGAAGATCGAGTCCCATGGGGTCTCGACGAACTGAACGGGGACGCCCAGTTTCTCTCCGACGGCCCTGGCGACGTCGACGTCGTATCCGGTGAGTTCACCGGTCGCCGGATCGTGGTAGCTGAACGGCGAGTACGTGCCCTCGGTGCCGACCCGTAACACCCCGGCCGTCCGGATCGGGGTGGTCGCGGGTGCCCCCGTGGCGTCGGCCTTGAGGTAGCGCTGCGAGATCTCCGACAGGGTGCCGTCGGCGCGCAGTTCGCTCAGTGCGTTGTTGAGTTCCGGGAGGTAGCCGCTGTCCTTGCGGGCGGCGAAGCCCTGTTCGCTCTTCTCGCCGACGGTGCCGGCGATCTTCACGGACTTGTCGCCCGTTTCGGCGAGGTAGGCGTACACGGCGATGCTGTCGTTGATGACGACGTCGACGCGGCCCTGGTTGAGCAGGGTGATGGCCTGGGTGAAGCCTTCGACGGCCTCGACGTTGGCGCCGGCGTTGCGGGCGACCTCCGACCAGTTGCTGGTGGCGTTCTCGGCGGCGGTCTTGCCCCTGATGTCGGCCAGCGACTTGATCGAGTTGTCGTCGGCCCGCGTCACGATGACGCCCTCACCGACGGTGTACGGCTGGGACAGGTCGTACTTGCCCTGACGTTCGGGGTTGATGGTCACCTGGTTGGCGACGATGTCGAAGCGGTTGGCCTCCAGCGCGGCGAACATCGAATCCCACGGGGTCTCGACGAATTCGACCGGCACGCCCAGCTTCTCGCCGACGGCCTTGGCGACGTCGACGTCGTAGCCGACGAGTTCGCCGGTGGCGGGGTCGTGATAGCTGAAGGGTGAGTAGACGCCTTCGGTGCCGACGCGCAGCACGCCGGCGGCCTTGATCGGCTCGTCACTGGTGTCGTCCGATGAGCTGCAGCCGGCCGCGCCGAGAACCACCGCGGCGACGAGGAAGACGGCAAGCAGCGCCCGCCGGAAGTATCCGAACATCGGCGGAAACTACCAACTCCACCGCGGCCCACAAAGGGTTTTCTTCAGCTGGGCTGATAAATCCAAGGCTTCCGCGGCAGATGGGCCGGGTCGAACTCGTCGAGCATCCCGTCCAGCGTCACCGCGCGATAGTCCAAGGACTCCGCGATCTGCGCCAGCGCGGCATCCACGCCGATCTGGGCGAGTGTCACCGCGCCGTCACGTTTGGCCAGGCGCTTGCCGTCGGTGTTGAGCGCCAGGGGGACGTGCGCGTACACCGGGGTCGGGTAGCCCAGCAGCATCCCGAGGTAGGCCTGCCGCGGCGACGAGGGGAGCAGGTCGTCACCGCGGACCACCTGGTCGATGCCCTGGGCGGCATCGTCGACGACGACGGCCAGGTTGTAGGCGGTGACCCCGTCGCCGCGGCGTAGCACCAGGTCGTCCACGACGCCGGTGTAGCTGCCGTGGAGCAGGTCGGTGACGGTGTAGCTGTAGGTGTCCGACCGCAACCGCAGCGCCGGTGGCCGGGACCCGGCACGTTTCTCGGCACGCTGCGCGTCGGTCAGGTGCCGGCAGGTGCCCGGGTAGGCACCCTCGGGGGCGTGCGGCGCCCGTGGCGCCTGTTGGATTTCTTTTCTGCTGCAATAACATTCATAGACCAAGCCGCGCTGCTGCAGTTCTTCGATGACGCGGTCGTAGCGGTTCTCGTGCGCGGTCTGATACTCCGGGTTCTCGTCCCAGGTGATGCCGATCGCGGCCAGATCCGCGACCTGCCGCGCCGCGATCTCGGGAAAGGTGCGGTCGTCGAGATCCTCGACGCGGACCAGGAACCGGCGGCCGGTGGACCGGGCGAACAGCCAGGCCAGCGCGGCGGTGCGGAGGTTGCCGATGTGCAGATCGGCCGACGGGCTGGGGGCGAACCGCCCCGCGCCGGCGGAGCGGGTCATGCCCGCAATCTAGCGTCGTCCGCAGACTCGGTCACACCGCACACCGTGAACACGAAAAGGGGCACCCCTCGGGGGAAAGGGGTGCCCCTGGCTCGTGGTGCGCTCAGCGCACGTTGACGTAGACCGTGGTGAGGGCGACGGGTCCGTACAGTTTGTCGCCCTGGTTGCCGGTACCGGAGTCGCTGAAACTCTGACCCCGGCCCAACGACACCACGTTCGCTTGGTCCAGCGGTGTGGCGCTGAGGCGGTTGACGATGACGTCGTAGCCCTCGGCTTGCAGCGACTCGATGGTTTCCTGGGCGCTGCCCGCCCCGGTGGGGGCTGCCATCGCCGGCGCCGCCAGGCCTACGAAGCCCGCAGCGACCGCGCCCGTCGCCAGTGCGGCAAATCCAAACTTCTTCATGGTCAACCTCTTTCGTTCTTCGTCTGGTGGTTCAAACCACCTGTCCTGGCGGTTCCATTTCCGTTGGCAGGAATTGAGCGTCGATTGGCAGAATCTGCTCTGTTGCCGCGACGGTAATCATGGTTGCTGGCGCGCGGCATCGCCGATATTCCCATCGCGGGGGAATATTCGTCTCGATCTGGCAAACGGGAGTTATACGGCCGCGCGCAATCCGTCGAGGGCTTCGTCGACGCAGGCTGCCCAGGACCGGCCGTCGAGAACGTGCACAGCGGTGTCGCTGGGGAAGGCGCTCGAGATCACCACGTCAGGCGACAGTGTGCGCAACAGCTCGAGGCTGCGGGTCAGGGTGGTCGCGTCGCTGATCGGCGGAATGTAGCCGGCCGCCCACCTGCCGTCGGCGCCGCGGAACAGCGTGTCCCCGGTGAACAGGCCACGCGCACCGTCGTCGAAGGTGACCAGGTAGCAGGTGCTGCCCACGGTGTGGCCGGGGGTGGGGATCACCTCGATGCCGTTGCTGTCGACATGCCGGCCCTCCAGCGGCACGTCGACGTGCGCGTGTGAGCCGATGCTGTCGAGTTCGGCTGCCGGCGCGTGCAATCGGGCGTCGAATCGCTGCTTGATGCGGGCCAGTGTGGGCCCGGCTTCGTCCTGGTGGGACAGGTACTGGTGGCGTACCCCGCCGAGCCGGTCCAGCTCGTCGAAATCGGCCTCGGTGGCAGGGGAGTAGAACAGCACGTTGTCGGCACCGGAGGTACCCGCGGCCCCTGCGGTCCACAGGTAGGCGTGGGTGGTGAGTCCGGGGAACGGGCTGTCGACGCGGGTCTCCCACAGATCAGAGCGGATCTGGCGCATGATCGTCCTCCTTGGTGTCAGTGGCGGGATGGATGACGCGGGCGAGGGTGAATCGCGGGGGCCCCGTCATCTGGGGCACCGCGGTGCCGGAGACGCCGGCCACGGAGGCCTCGATGGCCGCGACGCGACCCGCGGTGTCCGAGACCTTCTCGAAATGCTCGAAATCGGCCCGGCTGGCCCACTGCACGAGGTTGTAGACCCGTCGGCCGTCGACACTCGCGAACAGCCGGGCCCCGCGGTACCCGGGGTAGAAGCACACCCAGCGCTGCTGGATATCGGCGAACGCGTCGATCAGCTCTTGCTGGCTGCGCTCGCCGTCGACGGCGTAGTCGATGATCGAGAAGAACCCTTGCTGGTCATCCATGTGCCCCAGGCTGCAACATGAACCTTAGTTGAGGTCAAGGTTTCAACTGGCTTTGGTGCGGCTCTGCAGCGTCACCGAGGCGATATCGGCAGCGGGCACACCGATGCCGCGGCCGTTGACGGTGACAGCCAGTCGGGTGCGGTCACCGCGGAAAAGGTCATGGGAGAACTCGCACGGAGCGCCGTCCTGGTCGTAGGCCGTCCGCGTGATCAGCAGCAGTGCCGAACGCTTCTTGATGCCCAGCAGGGTGGCTTCCTCCGGAGTGGCGTTGACCGCTTCGATGCGTTCGTCCGCGCGGGAGGTGACCAGGCCGTACTGCGACTCCAGGACTTCGTAGATGGAGCCGCCGAGTTGCTGCTCGAGCAGTCCGGGGAACCTGTCGGCGGGAAACTGGGCCCGCTCCAACGAGATCGGCGAGCCGTCGGCCAACCGCACCCGCTGGATCTCGACGACGAACTCGCCTGCGCCCAGCCGTAACGCCTGCTGGGTGGGGCGGTCGGGGACCGCGATCTTGGTCGACAGCACACGGGTGCCGGCCACGTACCCCTGGTTGGCCAGGAATGCGGGTACGCCCACGACATCGGTGAGGCTGCGCTGCACCTGCACATGGCTGATGAAAATGCCTCCGGCGCGGCCGATCACCCGCTCCACCAGACCGGCCTCCTCGAGCGCCGCCAGGACTTGGCGCAGCGTGGACCGACTGGTGGCGTACCGTTGCGCGAGCTCTCGCTCACTACCGAGTTTGGTGCCGGGGGTGCCGGCGTTGACGTCGGCGACGATCTGGCGCCTCAACTCCTCGACTCGCGATGGCACCTGATCCCCCTCGTCAATTGGTCATACCAAATATACGCACCCCGCTACATGTCCGCGATAGCTTCGGCCGACTCGGGCAGGATCTGCCCGCCGTCGACCACGAGCGACTGCCCGGTGATGTAGGCCGACTCGTCGGTGGCGAAGAACAGTGCGGCGTTGCCGATGTCGGACACACTGCCGAGCCGGCCCGCCGGCACCGAGGCCGCCATCCGGTTCATGTACTCCTCGCCCATGTCGATGAGGCCTTCGGTGATGATGTTGCCGGGCAACACCGCGTTCACGGTGATCTTCTTCGGAGCGAGCTCCATCGCGGCCGTACGCAGGAATCCCAGCTGCGCGGCCTTGCTGGCCCCGTAGTGCGACCAGCCCGGGTAGCCGGTGATGGGCCCGGTGATCGAGGAGGTGATGATCACCCGGCCGTGCCCGCTGGCGGCCAGGGCCGACAGCGCCGCCTGCACCATGAACACCGTGCCCTTGAAGTTGACCGACATCACCTGCTCGATGTCGTCAGGGGTCAGATCTTCCAGGCGGCCCGACGGGAAGATGCCCGCGTTGGCGCACACGATGTCGAGCCCGCCGTTGCGTTCGACCGCCGTGGCCACCACCCGGCGGCAGTCAGCCGGGTCGGACACGTCGGCGGCCACGCCGGTGACCGTGCCGGGTGCGCTCGCCAATGCGTCTGTGGCAGAGTCGATATCGGACTGATTACGGCCGGTGATGACGACGTTGACACCGGCGCGGGCGAAGGTCTCGGCGATGCCGCGGCCGATCCCCTTGCTCCCACCTGTGACGATGGCCGAGCGGCCGTGAAGTGATGCAAACATCTGCGTGCCTTTCAACGTGTCAGGCCAGTCGACGGCCGTTGTGGGTGAGGTAACGCTCGGCCAGCCCGCAACTGCCCGCTGCATAGGTGACCGACATGGCCTGGGATTCCCGGCTGTGACTGTGTGATCCCATCCACGCGAGCAGGAGAAGCCGGCGCAGCAGGACGAATGAGGGCAGCATGTCCTCGTGCTCGGCCGCCAGCGGCAGTCTGGTGCGGTATCCCGCTGTCCAGGCGTCCTGCCACTCGGGCAGCGCCGGGTCGTCCTCCATGAACGACACGGCGGTGCCGAAATCATAGAAATACCAACCGAACCCGCAGTCATCGAAGTCGATGACGGTGACCGTCGAAGGAGATCCGGCGCTGTCAGTGGTGTCGTCGTCGACGAGCAGGTTCGCCAACCGCAGGTCGGCGTGCACCAGGCCGAAGGTGTCGGCGCCGGTGCCGTACTCGGACAGCCGGTGGTGCAGCAGCTCTTGGGCCTGCTGCAGCACCGCCGCCTCTCCCGGACCCACTCCCACCGCGTCCTGCCAACGGCCCCAACGGGGCTCGTCACCCAGGCAGTGCGCCCAATCCCAGGAGAACCGCCCGAAGGACGGAGGGCGGGTCCACCTCCGGGCGTGATCGTGCAGGGCTGCGGTGATCCGGCCCAAGGTGTGGAAGTCGTCCACGGTCAGGGTTTCGGGGTCCGGCTCGGCACCCGGAACCATGGCGAAGTGCACCACATGGCGCTCGGTGCCGTCATGGTCGACGGTCACCACCCGTTGGCCGTCGCGCGTCGGCAGTACCGTGGGCACCGTGACGTCGCTGTCCCGGCCGAGGGCTGCCAGCCAGTCCAGTTCCGATTCGATCTCGTGGCGACGATGGTAGTTCTGCCGGTGCACCCGCAGAATCGAGCGCTCGCCGGTCTCGGCGTCCTCCACCGCATAGGTGGCGTTCTCGGAGAGGTTGAGCAGCTGCAGCTTTGACGCGGGCGGCAGGTCGTAGTTCCGCAGCGCGTGTTCGGCGACCACCAGATCGTCGCCGATGAAGTCGGCCCCCGCCATCAGTGGTCGCGGCCTTCGATACCGGCCAGGACGGCGGTGATGCGGTCCCGCGCCGTGGTGACGTCGGCGGTGCTGCCACCGATGTAGAGCCGGCCTGCGGCCCCGATCATCTGGACGTCGACGAGGTTGAGTCCCGGTGCGGCCCGCTCGGCCTCATTGGCGGCGACCGCGGCGAACAGCGCCGGAGTCATCTCGTAGACCAGCAATGACTCGCCGGGTAACACCATCGAGGCCTGCCTGTTCCGGTTCAGGATCACCGCATGCTGATCGGTGATGTCTTCGATGATGTCGTGGTAGAGAACCCGTGGCCGCAGTTGATCGGTTGCGGAGTTGCCCGTGCCCGCCAGGATGGCTTCGCCGGCCCGCCGGATCTCGGCGAGCTCGGCGGAGTGGATCTCCAGGACACCGAATTGGCGTTCCACGTAGAGGATTCCGGGCTGAACGCCGGGCACCTCGCGCAGTGCCAGATCGATCACACGTTCGATCGCCAACGCGGGTGACACTTCCACGATCAGCGCGTGTTCGCCGGCGTACGGAGGATAGCCGCGCGCCCGGGTGGGGGTGCCCAGATATGCGGCGAACTGTGGTTGCAGGTCTTCCACCGGTAGGTAGACCCGGATGTCGGTGCGGGTACCGGTGGCGGTGTGCTGGTCGGTCACGGCCATCGGCGCGCTACTGGGTGGACACGGAGAAGTGTGCGCCGAGTTCGTTGTGCGGGCGCGGAATGACGTGCACGCTCACGAGTTCGCCGACCTGGGAGGCGGTTTCGGCGCCGGCCTCGGTGGCGGCTTTGACCGCTCCCACCTCACCGGTGACGATGACGGCGACCAGCCCGTCGCCCACCTGCTGACGGTCTGTGATGGTCACGTTCGCGGCCTTGACCATCGCGTCGGCCGCTGCGAGTGCGGCGACGTAACCCTTGGTCTCGATCATCCCGATCGCATTGCTGGCCATGGTATTTCTCCTTCTTTCGAGTGTCGAACTGTTATCCGGTGGTATCGGGGTCGATCGAGCCGATGATCAGAGCGTCGATGGGTGGGGGACTGCCGGCGAACCAGCCGGCCGCCACCGAACCCTGGGTGACCAGGACGTGCTCGCCGACACCGCTGCCGAGTACGTCGAACGCGATCAGCCGGGATCCGCTGCCGTCCACCTCGACCTCGAGCAGCGCCCCGGCGGGCATCCCGTCGACGCAGCGGGTGGACCAGACGTGGCCGGTGACCGTGCCGGTGATCATGTGCGCTCCTTCTGGACGGTGATGCCGAGGGCTCGGGCCCGTTCGCGAGCCAGCGGGGTGAGCACGGCCCTGGGGCCGAGCACCAGCGTGGCGCCGGTGCCGCCGAGTTCGGCGATGTGGCGCTCGGTGACGGCGCCCCGGTCGATGCGGTGGGTGCTGCCACCGGCGCCCGGCCGGGTGGCGGCGAGCCGGAACTTCAGCCGCCCCTGCCGCACGTCGGCCCGGGTCTTCGGGTTCTCGAACAGCTGCAACAGTTTTCGTACGAAACCGTCGAGGTCGGCATCGGTGGCGATCCGGACGGTGTCGGTGCGCGACTTCTCGTCCGCGGCCAGCGGGCCGGTGGGGACGACGGTAGCGGCCGGAGCAGGCTTTGGTGGCGCAGGTGCGGGCGCCGCGGGTGCGGTCGGCTTCAGGTCTCTGACGGCCTCACGGACCACCTCGCGAACGAGGAGGCGAAGCTGGTCGCGGTCGATCATCCGAGGCTCCGCCGCAACGCGTCCTCGGCGGCACCCGCGGCCTGGCGGACGTCGGCCTCGGTGCCCGACAGGTAAACCCGGCCGGTGGCGCCGATCATGCGGAAGTCGACGACCTTGATGTCGGCGGCCTTCTCGGCCTCGTTGGTGGCCAGGATCGCATACGACGCCGGTGCCACCTCGAGCACGTACAGCGATTCACCGGCGAGCACCATCGACCCGATCTTGTTGCGGTTGATCAGGAATGCATGCTGCTGATCGATGCTCGAGATGATGCGCGAGGCCAGGATGCTCGGCGGCAGCGCCGAGCCGGCGTCACCGCCCAACTCGTCGAGCGCGGCATCGGCCGAGGCCTTGACCGCACCCGTCTCGCCGTGGAACTCCAGATACCCGAACTGCCGCTCCACCACCAGAACGCCGGCTTTGACCTCGGCGTGCTTGAGCGCCACGTCGGTGATGCCCTCGATGTCCAATCCGGGCGCCACCTCGATGATCTGGGCGGCCACATCAGCTCGGGGAAGGGCGCCTTTGATCCAGGTGCCCAGATACGACATCGTCTGCGGCTGAAGCCGATCGATGAAGATGAACGAACGCAGTTCAGCCACGAATCACCTCTTGATCAGTTGGGCGAGTTCTTCGACGACCAACGCGCGCAACTCCGCGCGCAGCGCCTCGATGCCGGGGTCGCCGGACCGGACGGCCGGCCGCGAGCCTGATGTGGGTGGGCCAGCCTCGCCCACGTCGTTGGACGCACGCGGATAGGCCGGCACCGGGCCCGACGGCGCGCGCCATGGCGAGACACCGGCGAAGTTCGGCATGGTCACCCCGGCATCGGCGTTGTAGGCGACGCGTGTCCAGTTGACCAGATGCCCGGGCTGCAGGTTCTCCCCGATGGAGCTGCGACCGACGAACCCGGTCCCGAGTGTCATCGACGGAGCCAGGTTGGTCTCCAGGCCCGAGCTGCCGGTGCTGTTCCCCACGTTGACCGACACCCTCAGCACCGGAACCCGGGCGGCGAAATCGGTTATGACACGGGCATTCTCACTGTGGATGGCCGCGGAGTGGCCCGCCCCACCGATGCGGATGACCGCACGGGCCGCGCGGATTCCGCGGTCGGCATCGGCCACCGTGGTCATCCCGAGAACCGGTGAGAGTTTCTCGTGGGTCAGCACTTCCTCGGCGAGCACGTCGGTGAACGGGGCCACCAGCACCCGCGTCTTGGCGGTGACCCGGATACCGGCCTGCTCAGCGATCCAGGCGGCGTCGCGTCCCACCACATCGGTGTTGAGCGCGCCGCCGGGGAACATGTAGTGCCGCAGCCGCCGGGCGGCCTCGTCATCGAGGATGGCGGCGCCGTTGCGGTTCATCGCCGAACTCAGCTTGGCGGCAACGGATTCCTCGGCGATGAGCACCGACTCGTTGGTGCACAGCACCGAATTGTCGAAGGCCTTGCTGTCCACGATGCGCCGGGCAGCGGCGTCGATGTCTGCGCTGGCGTCGACGAACACCGGCACATTGCCGGGCCCCACCCCGAGGGCCGGATTGCCCGACGAATACGCCGCCCGCACCACCGCATCACCCCCGGTGGCCACGATGACGTCGGTGCGCTTGTCCGCCATCAACGCCTCGACCAGCGGGATGGACGGCTCGTCGATCACCTGGATGATGCCGTCCGGCGCCCCGGCAGCGCTGGCCGCCTCGGCGAGAACCCGGGCGGCATCCACCGAGCACTGCCGTGCCCGTGGATGCGGGGCGACCACCACGGCGTTCCGGGTCATCAGCGCCAGGATCACCTTGAAATACACGGTGGCCACCGGGTTGGTGGTGGGTGTCAGCGCCAGCACCACACCCGCGGGCCGCGGGATCTCGACGATCTTGCGGGTGGCGTCGATACGGGGCGTGACGAAGTCGTCGTCGCGGTAATGCTCCACGATCCCGCGTGAGCAGGCCCGGTTCTTCACGATCTTGTCGGCCACCACTCCCATGCCGGTTTCGGCGACGGCGGCCGCGGCGAAGCGTTCCGCCTCGTGGTAGGCGGCGTCGGCCACCGCGGTCACCACAGCCGCAACCGCGGGGGCGTCGTAGTCGGCGAAGGCGGCGGCGGCCCACCGGGCACGTTCCAGCAGCTGACCCACCGCAGCGAAGTCGTTCACGCTGACCTCCGTCCCATCGCGGCCCGCCGCGCCTGGCCGACGGCCACCTCGAGGCGGTCCAATACGTCCTCGCACAGTTCGCGATCCAGCAGCAGCCCCGGTTTGAACTGCAACACACGGGGATCCAGCGTGGAGAAGATCGCCCACACACCCCGCTCGTAGAGTTCGCGCATCACGAACTTGGCGCCCTCGGGATGGTCGAACTCCAAGCCGATCACCACACCGTTCTGCCGGATGCCGATGAACCAGTCCGGGTAATCGGCCTGGATCCGGGCCAGGCCGCCGGCGAAGAGGTCGGCGATGTAGTGCACCGACGACCTGACCTCGGGCCTGCTGCTGATCTCGAGAGTCTTGATGGCCGCGACACATCCGAGTTCGGCGCCACCGAAGGTGGAGATGTGGCCGAACCCGTCCTGGTTGAGCCATTGCGCGGCGCGCTCGCTGAGCATGGCCGCGGTGATCGGATACATGCCGCCGGACAGTCCCTTGCCGGTGACGATGATGTCGGGTTCGATACCGTGTTTGGTGATCGCCCACATCTCGCCGGTGCGCATCAGGCCGGTCTGCACCTCGTCGGCGATGTAGAGGGCGTCGTAGCGCACACAGAGGTCTTTGACCGTTTCCAGGTAACCCGTTGGGGGCAAAGGGAATCCGTAGGTGGCGGGAATGGTCTCCATGATCACCGCGGCGACATCGCGGCCGCGTAGTGCCTGCTCCATGGCGTCGAGGTCGCCGAAGGGGACCTGTACGAACTCGTCCGGGCGGTCGGCGAGGAACAGTTTGGCGAACCGGTCGTCGCCGGTGGCCACCGCCAGCCCGGTGTGACCGTGATAAGCCTTGACGATCGAGACGATCTTGCGGCGCTGCATGGCGTGGCGGGCGCTCTTGAGTGCGATGTCGATGGCTTCACCGCCGCCGGAGCCGAAGGCGACCTTGGTGATGGACGCGGGCGCGGACTCGACGAGCTTCTGGGCCAGGGCGGTCCGCGCGACGGACGGGAAGTGGTGGTTGCCGACGTCGAAGTACTTCATGCCATCGGAAAGTGCTTGCATCACTTCGGGATTGCGGTGCCCGAGGTTGTAGGTACCGCCGTTGAGGTGCATGTCGATCAGCCGTCGACCGCCCATGTCCCAGAGGAAGTAACCTTCGCGGCGGTCGATCACCAGGTCAACCCCGGTGTCGGTCCAGAACTGGGTCTTGTCCGGGTTCCAGAATGTCTTCGCCCGCTCCAGAACCTGTGCCTTGGACTCGAACGAGAAGGTGCCGTAGTCGTACACGAGTCTCCCTGCGTGTTCGTCTGGCCGTGTCGCCGAGAACGTTAAATGGGCCGACCATTTATGTCAATGGTCTAAAAAGTCGGCCCGAATCGAAGATTCATGTGGCGGAACCGCTTGCGCTCGGTATTTGGTAGTGCCAATATAACCGAGTTCACTGTGGGCTGGACCACACCACCGGACGCTTCACTGCCTCATCTGGAAGGTATTCCCAACGATGACCGATCGAGTGTTGTCACGCGACGAAAACACCGGCGGCGGGGTGCAACGGCTGAAACGCAACGCCGTCGGTACCTTTGGCGTCATCTTCATGGCAGTGGCGACGGCCGCTCCCATCACCGCGATGGTCGGTAACGTGCCGATCGCAGTCGGTTTCGGCAACGGATCCCACGCACCGGCCGGCTACCTGGTCGCCACGATCGTGCTCGGCCTGTTCGCGATCGGCTACGCCACCATGGCCAAGCACATCACCGCCACCGGCGCCTTCTACGGATACATCTCCCACGGGCTCGGCCGCATCATGGGGATGGCCAGCGGCCTCATCATCACGATGGCCTACATCGTCTTCGAGGGCTCGCTGATCGGCATCTTCGCCTACTTCTTCCAGAACCTGTTCGCATCCCAGTTCGGGATCACCGTCCACTGGCTCATCCCGGCGTTGCTCATGCTGGCGCTCAACTGCATCCTCACCTACTTCGACGTCAACCTCACCGCCAAGGTGCTCGGCGTCTTCCTCATCACCGAGATCATCATGCTGTCCCTGGGCGCACTGGCCGTGCTGTTCCGCGGTGGCGGCCCGGACGGCTTCGCGGTCGCCGAAACGCTGAACCCGATCGGTGCCTTCACCCCGGCCGCCATCGCCGGCGCCAGCGCGGGCCTGGGGTTGTTCTTCGCGTTCTGGTCGTGGGTCGGCTTCGAGTCCACGGCGATGTACGGCGAGGAATCCAAGGATCCGAAACGAATCATCCCGCGCGCCACCATGATCGCCGTCCTCGGGGTGGGCATCTTCTACGTCTTCGTGTCGTGGATGGCCATCGCCGGCACCGGACCGCAGCAGTCGGTGGAGCTGGCACAGGACCCGGCCACCGCCGGTGACATCTTCTTCAACCCGGTGCGCAGCACCTACGGGGAGTGGGCCATCACGCTGTTCAACATCCTGCTGGTGACCGGATCCTTCGCGTGCGGCATGGCATTCCACAACTGCGCCTCGCGCTACCTGTACGCCCTGGGCCGGGAAGGCCTGTCCACGGGGCTGCAGAAGACCCTGGGTGCCACCCACCACTCGCACGGTTCGCCCTACATCGCGTCGTTCGTGCAGACCGGCATCACACTGGTGCTGATCCTGGCGTTCTACTTCGCCGGAATGGATCCGTATGTGCACATGTACACGCTGCTGGCGATCCTGGGCACCATGGCGATCCTGATCGTGCAGTCGCTGTGCGCATTCGCCGTGATCGCCTACTTCCACTTCCACAAGAACCATCCATCCAGCGCGCACTGGTTCAAGACGTTCCTGGCGCCGCTGCTCGGTGGTATCGGCATGCTCTATGTGGTGTACCTGCTGTGGGAGCACAAGGACGCCGCCGCCGGCGCCGCGTCGGGCACACTGCTGTTCAAGCTGACACCATGGATCGTGGTCGGTGTGTTCGTACTCGGAGCGGTACTCGCGTTGTACTTCAAGCTGCGCGACCCCAGGCGCTACGAACTGATCGGCCGGGTTGTGTTCGACGACAGCGAGATCCGCGACTAACAGATCCACGACCTCAGGAGGGCGCATTGGCGCAGGAGTTGGGCCGGTTTCGGGTACTGAACTCGAAACCGGTCAACCTCGACGGGTTCAGTGTCGCCGACGCCGACCTCGGTCTGGTCGCGATGCGCAGCCCGCATGACCCGGCCCCCTCGCTGGTGATCGAGAACGGCACGGTGGTCGAGCTCGATGGCAAGTCCGTGGCCGAATTCGACGTCATCGACGAGTTCATCGCCCGATACGGGATCGACCTGTCGGTGGCCGAGGAGGCGATGGCCCTCGAGGACGCGGCGCTGGCGCGGATGGCCGTCGATGTCAATGTGCCCCGCGCCGAGGTGGTGCGACTGATCGGCGGCACCACACCGGCCAAGCTCGCCCGCGTCATCGCGGTGATGTCACCGGTCGAGATGCAGATGGCCATGGCCAAGATGCGGGCCAGGCGCACCCCGAGCAACCAGGCGCACGTCACCAACCAGCTCGACGATCCGCTGCTGATCGCCGCCGACGCCGCCAGCGCGGTGGCCTACGGATTCCGCGAAGTCGAGACCACGGTGCCGGTGCTCAGCGACGCACCGTCGAATGCCGTCGCCTTGCTGATCGGCAGCCAGGTCGGCACGCCCGGGGCCATGGCGCAGTGCTCCATCGAGGAAGCCCTGGAGTTGCGTCTCGGGCTGCGTGGTTTGACCAGCTACGCCGAGACCATCTCGATCTACGGCACCGAGCAGGTGTTCGTCGACGGCGACGACACCCCGTTCAGCAAGGCCATTCTCACGTCCGCCTACGCGTCGCGCGGACTGAAGATGCGGGTCACCAGCGGGGGTGGCGCCGAGGTGCTGATGGGCGCGGCCGAAAAATGCTCGATCCTCTACCTCGAGTCGCGCTGTGTCTCGCTGGCCCGGGCCCTGGGATCCCAGGGGGTGCAGAACGGCGGTATCGACGGTGTGGGCGTGGTGGCCGCGGTGCCCGAGGGCATGAAAGAGCTGCTGGCCGAGAACCTCATGGTGATGATGCGGGACCTGGAGTCCTGCGCGGGCAACGACAACCTGATCTCGGAATCCGATATCCGGCGCAGCGCCCACACCCTGCCGGTGCTGCTCGCTGGAGCTGACTTCATCTTCTCCGGCTTCGGCTCGATTCCGCGCTACGACAACGCTTTTGCGTTGTCCAACTTCAACTCCGACGATATGGACGACTTCCTGGTCCTGCAGCGTGACTGGGGTGCCGACGGTGGGCTGCGCACCGTCTCGCCCCAGCACCTGGAGTCGGTGCGTCGGCGCGCCGCCACCGCGGTGCAGGCCGTGTACCGGGATCTGGGTCTGGCCGATTACGACGACGACCGCGTCGACGAGGTGGTGGCGGCCAACGGCTCCCGTGACCTGCCCGCCGGCCATCCGAAGATGGTGGCCGAGGCAGCCGCCTCGATCGAAGCCAAACAGCTCACGGTGTTCGATGTGATCGCATCGCTGCAGCGGACCGGTTTCACCGATGAGGCGGACGCCATCGCCCGGCTGACACGCGAACGGTTGCGCGGTGATCAGCTGCAGACCTCGGCGATCTTCGACAAGGACTTCCGGGTGCTGTCGAAACTCACGGACCCGAACGACTACGCCGGGCCGGGTACGGGCTACGCGCCGACACCGCAGCGGGCCGCGGAGATCGACGGCATCCGCCAGGCCCGCAGTGCCGCGGAGCTCACGGCAGACCAGGAGGAACACCGCGGGCACCTGATCGTCACCGACGGTGAAACCGCCCGGCAGAGCGGTGATCCCCGGGAGGTGTGCATCGGTCTGTCGCCGGCCTGGGGTCGCAGCGTATGGCTGACGCTGTGCGGGCTGCCGATCGGTGAAGTGTTACGTCAGATCTCGGCCGGGCTGGAGGAGGAGGGCTGCGTGCCGCGGTTGGTGCGGGTGCGTTCCACCATCGATGTCGGGCTGATCGGTCTCACCGCGGCGCGGCTGTCGGGTTCGGGGATCGGAATCGGCTTGCAGGGCAAAGGAACAACGCTGATCCACCGCCGTGATCTGGCGCCGCTGGCCAATCTCGAACTGTTCAGCGTGGCGCCACTGCTGACCGCGCAGATGTATCGCGAGCTCGGTAAGAACGCCGCCAGGCATGCCAAGGGTATGGCCCCGGTACCCATCTTCACCGGAGGCACCGATGAGTCCATCTCGGCGCGCTACCACGCCCGTGCCGTTGCGCTGGTCGCCCTGGAACGGCAGGCCTGTCAGCCCGGCGAACCACCGGTCACCGTGGAGGTCGTTCGCCGATGACACCGGACAACATCACCGTGGGCAACGCCGTCGACGGCAAGCTGAGCCTGTCGGATCTGCGGATGGACCCGGCGGTGCTCGCTCACCAAGCCGTGGTCGCCGAGGCGGGCGGCAACCCGCAACTGGCCGAGAACTTCCTGCGCGCAGCCGAATTGGCCACCATGGATGATGACGACGTGATGAACCTGTACGAGGCGTTGCGGCCCCACCGGTCCACGGCCGAGCAACTCGCCGAGCTGGGGACCAGCCTGGAGGCCCGCGGTGCCTCCCGGTGTGCGGCCCTGGTGCGCCAGGCCGCCGAGGCATACGCCCGGCGGGGTCTGCTGCGTTGAGGTCTGGGCACTGCACCGTTGCCGGGATAGACATCGGTAACCACACCACCGAGATCGTCCTCGCACGGGTTTCCGGGACGACGGTGGCAGCGGTGGCTCATGGCCAGGCGCCGACGCGCGGCCGCAAGGGATCTCGCGATTCACTGCACGGTGCGGCGGCGCTACTGCACCGCATCGAGGTTGATGCCGGTGTGGTGGCCGACGAGCTGCTGCTGGCGGTGTTGCGGCCGGTGGACACCGCCACCGCCCCTCTCCCGCGTGCGCAGGCCCCCGACTCCCCGGTCCGCAGCCTGCGCGCACCCGAAGCCAGTACCGCGGCGGGGCGCGGGCACGGGGTGGGCCGCCATGTGCGGCTGGACGATCTGACCGGCGCGGTCACCGACGGCCCGGTGATCGTATCCGTCGGCCAGGACTGCGATTTCGAGGAGGCTGCGGCCCGGATCACCGACGCGGTGGGCCGCGGCTGGCCGATCGTGGGTGTGCTGGTTGCTCAAGATGATGCGGTCCTGATCGCCAACCGCATACCGTTGGATGTTCCCGTTGTCGATGAAGCCGACATCGACATCGAGCCCGGCGCACTGGTGGCCGTCGAGGTCACCGAGCCGGGCCGGGCGTACCGGGCGCTGGCGGATCCCATCGCGCTGACCGCCGCGCTGCAGTTGTCGCCGGACCGGATGGTCCAGGTGGCCGAATTCTGCCGGGAGCTGGCCGATGCCTCGGCCATCGCCGTCACCGCCCGCACCACACCCGCCACACCGCCGACCACGGGTGACGACTACGTGGAGGTGCAGACAGTCGACGGTACGGTGCGATACTCACCCGCACAGGCACATTCGGTCCTTCGACTGTCCGGTCCGGGCTCCGCGCGCCGCGTGCGGCTGGCCGCTGTGGCCGCCGCCAAGGAGGGCTTGGCGGTACACGATGCCTTCTTCACCGACATGTCCGCCATCGACAACGGAGTGTGGTTGCGCCGCGGTGTCGCCGAGGCGCAGGGCACCGTTGTGGCGTTGCTGGCCGCTGACGAGATCGCCGATGCGGCAAGCACTCTGGCGGAGCTGAGTGGGCGCCGGGTGCGCACCTTGGCCGGCGAACCCGAGGCCGCGGCGCGCGGTGCCCGCACCACCCCCGGCCTGCCGCCCGGTGCGGCGGTCTGTGACATCGGTGGCGGCACCATCGACGTGATCGGCAACGGCGCCACCGTCGTGGCGGCCGGGGCGGGCGAGACGATCACCGTCGCGGTGGCCCGCGTCCTCGGGATTCCGAAGGCCCTGGCCGAGACGGTCAAACGCACCCCGGCGGTGCGGGTCGAGGGCCCGCACGTGGCGCACGAGGAGGACGGTCGGCGGGTCTTCCTCGACGCCCCTGCGGCAGCCGACGCGATCGGCAGACTGTGCACCCGTGGTGGCGCGGGCCTGGTGCCGTTCTCGAGTCGGTTGGCCGCAGAGGAGTGGCGCAGCCTGCGGCTGGCGATCAAACAGGAAACCGTCGCGGCCAACATCGCCCGAGCGCTGCGGGCGTTCGACACACCCCCGGCGGCGATGGTGCTCGCCGGGGGCGGCGCCCTCGACGACGAACTGCTGCGCACCGTCACCGAGGCGCTGCGTACCGTGCCGGTGGTGGTGGGGCGGGCCAATGTCGACGGTATCCACGGTCCCCGCTTCGCAGTGGCATCTGGTCTGGTGCACCTTTTCGCGGATTCACGCTAGGCCCTCACCCGGGCGGTTCCTCCACGACCATCCACTGATGACCGTCGGGGTCGGCGAACACCCCGCAGTATCCCCAGGGCTTCTCCTCGGCGGCGCTGACGATCGTGGCGCCCGCGTCACGCGCCGACGACAGCACCGCGTCCACTCCGGCGCGGTCCGGCGCGGTGAGTCCGATCTGGCATTCGACGGTGCCGGGTGCGGCGACCTGGCTGCCGCCGGTCACCCAGCCGAACCCGCCGGTCGGGACGAGCATCAACCACAGCGCGTCGTTCACCACCACTTGAAGGGGTTCGGGCACACCGTCGTCGGCGGGTTCACCCGGCGTCGCGAAACCCAGCCCCTGTGCGTAGAACCGGAAGGATCGCTGCCGGTCGGCGGTCGGAAATGCGACAACAGCGCGGGTGAAGGATCGTGGATCGGCCATACCGGATACGACTCGCGGGCGCGCCGGGACTCATCGAGACGGAGTTATCCACAGGAGTTATCCACACTGGGGATGAATCACACGGGTGTCATTCACGGCTTCCGGGTGCGGGCCACCTCCGCCGCACCGTTGCCGGTGACCACCCACAATGTGGCCAGGCTCTGCGCCAGGTCGTCGACGGAGACCCGCACCCGGCCGTTGACATACGCCAGGATGGCGTCCGCGGTGCCGCCGATCATGAACGCCGGCCCCACCTGAGCCAGCGGGTCCTTCTCGAGCGCGACGTCGTGCACGCTGCGGGCATGGGACACCAGCACGCCGGTCAACCCCCGCATCACCGTGGCCCGGTGCTGATGCAGAGCCGGTGAGGTCGCCACCCCGCCGAGCAGCACCTGGGCTCGCCGCGGGTCCGCGGTCAATGTCGTCACCACCGCCCGGGCAGCTGCCAGCGCCTGCTGCGAGAGCGGCAGTGTTGCGGTCTGCGCCAACGCCGAGAGGGTCACCGTGCGGACGTCCGCGGCGATCTCGTCGACGGCGGCCGCGGCCACCGCGTCGAGGGTGTCGAAGCTCTCGTAGAAGTACCGTTTGTTCAGGCCCGCGGCGGCGCAGAGCTTGTCGACAGTGACCGTGCGCCAATCGTTTCCGGCCAGGACGTCCAGCGCGGTGTCGAGCAGGCGCGCCCGCCGCTGCCGGCGACGATCGTCAGCCGACTGGCCGGCGTAGCTGCGTCGGGGCATGTCGGGCACCACACAATCGTCGCACCCTTGACGCCGGTCGACGGAATTTGGCACGATCTCGTACCAGAAATACGGAAGGAAGCACCGTGGCAGTGTTGAACGCCGGAATCGCAGACTCGACGAAGTACCGAGCCCAATCGGTGGCCGCGTCGGTGACATCGCATTACCCCAGCCGGGCGCGCGCGCTGGCCGAACCGCCACGGGGATCCGGCCTCAAACCGGTCATGGGCAATTACGGTTTCCCGTTCCTCGGCCACATCATGAGCACGCTGGTCGATCCGCTCGACTTCGCGCGGCAGCGCTACGCGCAGTACGGGCCGGTCTCCTGGGCGGGCGGGGTCGGCTTCCGTGTGGTCGCCCTGATGGGTCCCGAGGCGCTCGAGTGCGCGTGGATCAACAAGGACAAAGCCCTGTCCAGCACCCTGGGCTGGGCGCCGGTGATAGGACCGTTCTTCCATCGCGGAATCATGTTGCTCGACTTCGAGGAACACCGCGACCACCGCCGGATCATGCAGCAGGCTTTCACGCGGTCCGCACTGGACGGGTACCTGGGCCTGATGTGTCCGGGTATCGCCCGCGCCGTCACCGATTGGGTTCCAGCCCAGCGGTTCCCGTTCTACACCGCGGTCAAGCACCTGCTGCTGGAGCAGGCCGCCGAGGTGTTCGTGGGCACCGAACTGGGTGCCGAATCGGATCAGCTCGCCGCCGACTTCCACGACACCGTCTGCGGCGGCCAAGCCATCGTGCGTGCCGATGTGCCCGGCGGGGTCTGGTCCAGGGGCCTACGCGCCCGGGAACGCCTGGAACGCTACTTCGCCGACCAGTTGCCCAGCCGTCTGCACGGTGACGGCATGGACCTGTTCTCGATGCTGTGCCGCAGTGAAAGCGAAGACGGTGCCCGCTTCAGCCACGCCGACATCGTCAACCACATGATCTTCCTGCTGATGGCGGCGCATGACACCAGCGCGATCGCCATTTCGATGCTGGTCTACGAACTCGGCCGAAACACCCAGTGGCAAAGCGACTTACGAGCTGAGGCGCGGGCGGACCCCCATGACACCATGACGCTGGCCGACGTGGATTCCTACCCCCTCCTGGACGCTGCGTTCAAGGAGGCGTTGCGCATGTACGCACCGGCCGGCACCCTGTTCCGGCAGGCGGTCAAGGACACCGAAATCGCGGGACACTACATCCCCCGCAAGAGCCAGGTGGCGATCAACGTGTACGCATCGATGCGGCTCGCGCAGTGGTGGCCCGACCCCGACACCTTCGATCCCGGCCGGTTCACCTCGGGCGGCGACGCCGGTGCCGTCACCCGATACGCGTTCGCGCCCTTCGGCGGTGGTGTGCACAAATGCATCGGACAGCAGTTCGCAGACATGAACGTCAAGGCGATCATGCATCAGCTGTTACGTCGGTTCGAATGGACCGTGCCCGCGGGCTACCGGCCACGCCTGACGTGGGGAACGGGGCCGACGCCCGCCGACGGGCTCCCGATCACCCTGCGCCGGCTGAACTCTCACTGAAACGCGCTGTCTCGGAGCGCTCCCGCACCGCGGGCGCGACCCACCGGTGCAGGTAACCGCGCAGTTCGGAACCGTGTCTGCTGGGACCGCCCGGATCCAGGATGAACGACTGCAGGGTGCGCAGCATGAATTCGACCAGTTCGTCCAGGCCGGCGCCGCTGAAACCCTCGGCCGCCCAGTCGACCGAGAAGCGTTCCAGGATCGACCGGCCGAACGAGATCGACATCTCCGAGGTGATGCCGGCGGTGAAGGCGCTGGCCTTGCCCGGCTGCATGACAAGTCCCAGATACCGGTCGTGGGGCAGCTGTTCGAGCGTGTAGGCAATTCCCTCGACCACCGCTTCGGTCGGGTCGGTGATGGACTGCAGATCGGCGGCGAGCCGCTCCAGGAACCCGCCGACCGCCGAGAGTGCGGTCCCCGCCAGCAGGGCCTCCAGGGTGGGGAAGTAGCGGTAGACGGTTTGGCGGGTGACGCCGAGCGCGGTGGCCACCTCGGACACGGTGACCGATCCGCGGGCGTCGATGGACGCCCGGGCCGCGCCGACGATGCGGCGCACCGCGTCGTCGTCGTCGTCGACGGGGATGTCCCCGGCCCAGCCGTGTCTACGCACCCCCGCATCGTTTCACGCCGGCGAACGCGGTGAGTCTTCAGTCCAGGCCGGGAACGATATCGTGCAAGCTGAACGTCAAGGGTTGCTCCAACTGGGCGTAGGTGCAGGTCCGTGGGTCCCGATCGGGGCGCCAACGATTGAATTGTGCTGTGTGCCGGAATCTCTCGCCTTCCATGTGGTCGTAGCGCACCTCGACCACGCGTTCGGGGCGCAGCGGTACGAAAGACAGGCTCTTGCCTGCGTTCCACCGTGAGCCCATGTTCCTGGCCAGGGCGGTGTTGTCGGCCACCTGGGCCGCCCAGTCCCACGGATGCCCGTCGAATGTCGTTACCAGCGGTTGTAATTCGGTGAAGAGTTTCCGCCGGGTGGCCATGGGGAACGCGCCGATCACACCCACCGACGCCAGGTGGCCGTCGTCTTTGTAGAGGCCCAGCATCAGCGAGCCCACCGCGTCGTCGCCGGATTTGTGCAAGCGATACCCGGCCACCACACAATCCGCAGTGCGCTGATGCTTGACCTTGAACATCAGCCGCTTGTCCGGTTGGTAGGTCAATGTCAACGGTTTGGCGATCAGCCCGTCCAGCCCGGCGCCCTCGAACTCGTGGAACCACCGGCGCGCGGTGTCTGAGTCTTCGGTCACCGGCGTGAGGTGAATCGACGGGCCCGAACCGGCCAGAGCCGTCTCGAGGACGGCGCGGCGTTCACTGAACGGGCTGTCGGTGTAGTCCTGGTCGCCGAGCGCCAGCAGATCGAACGCGATGAACGCCGCCGGCGTTTTCTGCGCCAGCATGGCGACCCGGCTGGCTGCCGGGTGCAGTCGCAGCTGCAGCGCCTCGAAATCAAGGCCCCGGTCTCCGGCGATCACGATCTCGCCGTCGATGACACACCGCTGCGGCAACTCGGCTCTGGCCGCCGTGACCAGTTCGGGAAAGTACCTTGTGAGCGGGCGTTCGTTGCGACTACCGAGCTCCACCTCTTCACCGTCGCGAAAGACGATGGAGCGGAACCCGTCCCACTTCGGTTCGTAGGCACAGTCAGCCGGGATGTCGGTGACGGCTTTGGCCAGCATCGGTGACACCGGCGGCAGCACGGGAAGTTTCATTGCCTCATTGTCGCCGCTGCCGGCCGGCGATGGTCACCGGTGGCGTCGCACCGGTCCGGCCCACAACGGGTACCCGGGCCCTCGGCCGCGGTGCTGAGTGACCGGGATCGGCAGTGGCCCAGCGGAGTTCGCAGCCACACGGTGCGATGGCGCGGTGGCCGCGGCCGCATTGCGGTCGTGTTGGGCGCGGTCCTCGGGATCGCGCAGCAGGTGGTAGGCCGCAATGAGCTGCTCCAGCTGTGTGGTGCCGGTGGTGCTCCCCGTACCGGCGTGGGAACTATCGGGGTGCAGGCCGCGCAACTTGGCACGAAACGCGCGGTTGATCTCGGCCGGGGTGGCGTGGGAAGTCACCCCCAGCACATCGTAGGGATCGAGATCGTGGTTCATCCGGGTTCAACCTCCAGCTGGCTGTCGCCGCAGGTAGGTGTGCGCTCAGACGCCCGCCGCCGGTACCGGGTACCGGCGGCGGGGCCCGGCTGCATTGACGTCGCACGCGGCCCGCGTCAGAGGTGCCACTGTCGTGGCGGTGCGCACGCAAGTCCCACGGGGGATGTTGCGGTAGGCGCGGTTGCACAGTGTGATCGGGCTGCTGCGGGCGACGTGCGGGTCACTGCCCACGCATGGTGATCGTTGAGGCATCACCTCCTTGCTCACAATGTTCGGCCTTCTTGCTCACAATGTTCGGCGCGACCCGGGGGAGACCGCTGTGTAGGCCACATCTGTCGCCGCGATCCATCTCTGGGCGGCCATCGCCCCAACCGTCTCGGGGGTGCCGGCGGTGACCGTCGACGGGTCGCGGTCACCACGGCGACCGATCTGAGGTGGAACCGGGCGGCAGGCATCTCGCCGGGAACTGCGCAGCGTCCGCGCTCACGGGGGGCGTTGTCGCGCTGCACGCGCATCCACTCGGCGCGCACAATGGCCTCCGCTTCCTCGAACACGGCGTCGGCCGGCGCGTCAGTGATCATTGTGCTCACCTCCCCTCCGGCGGGATGCTCGCCACCGCCCGGCCCCCCGGGTCAGGCGTTGATGGCTTCCTTGCCTTGACCGCTGGCGATCTCGATGCGCCGCGGTTTCGCCCTCTCGGAGACCGGGATGTTCAGCCGCAACACCCCGTCCTGGTAACTGGCCTGGATCTGCTCGGTGTCGAGTGTCTCGCCCAGGAAGAGTTGGCGACTGAACACCCCGCGGGGGCGTTCTGCGGACACCATCTCCCGGTTCTGATCCAGGCCCGGCCTTTCGGCGTGCACGGTCAGAACGTTGCGTTCGACGTCCAGGTGAACCGAATCGGGCTTCACCCCGGGCAGGTCGAACTCGACGATGAACGCGTCTCCCTCGCGCCAGGCATCCATCGGCATGACCGCGGGGCGGGCTGCGGTGCCCAGCACCTGTTGGGTCCAGCGGTCGAGATCACGGAATGGATCGGTACGCATCAACATCATCTCCACCTCCCATAGTTGCCATCAGATCATCTATGTTATCTGCCATAGATTAGTTATAGCTCCGAGTGATAGATTGCGGCAAGAACTTTTTTCGACAGATTGGGCGATCTGGTGAGTGAGGATCCGGCAGACCGATCCGGGCGCGGGGTGTACAGCATCTCGGTCGCCGCCGAGCTATCCGGTGTCGGCGAGCAGTCCCTCCGGCTCTACGAGCAGCGTGGGTTGCTCACTCCCGCCCGGACCGCAGGCGGCACTCGCCGCTACAGCGACGACGATCTGGTGCGGCTGCAGCGCATCAGTGAGCTGCTCGCCTCGGGGGTGAACGTCGCCGGGGTCGGCCAGATCTTGGACCTGCAGGACCGCAACAGCCAGCTGGAAGCCGACAACACCGCACTGAAATCCGACAACGCCCGCCTCACGGACGGGGAACGAACATGACCCGGTCGGGGGTAGAAGTCGCCGCGGTGAGCGCCACGAAACTCAGTCGGCGTGCGCGGCGGGTACCGATGTTCTCCTGCGCGCGCCCAGTCTGACGGTGAATCCCTCGGGCGCCCTGATGAGATCGACGTCGACGGCCAACTGGTGAATCAGCCACAGCCCGAGGCCGGCGCCGGTCTCGCTGCTCACCGGCATGAGCCCGGTCAGGGCGCCGCGTGGGCCGGGTCCACTGTCGTGGACATGCGCGATCACCTGGTCGGGATCGGCCCACATCCGGAAGCGGACAGGTGGCCGGCCGTGCACCAACGCATTGGACACCGCCTCGGATACGGCCAGGATCAGGTCGTGGACGGTATCGCCGTCAAGGCGCGGTGCTGCCAGAGCCCGGATGATCGCGCGGGCCTCGGCGGGGCTGATGTCGTTTCGAGTCACCAGCGGCGCTGCGGATTCGAGTGCGTCGGGGACGGCCTCCAGTGGGACGAAGGGGTCTTCGTAGCGGGCACTGGCCAGCCGCTCGCCGGGCGCGGTGAGTAGGCAGGGATGCGTCCGTTCCACCACGTCCCGGACCCGGGGCGAGACGGTGCTGGCGTCGTACAGGCACAGACTTCGCACCGGGTAGTCACTCCAGACCGTGTTCACCGCCGCCTCGTAGCGATCCCAGCCGTGGAAGCGCCGGCCATTGCCTTCGTGGGGCACGTCGCCGGCGACGCGGATCCGAGAGGCGCCGTCTGCCACATGCCGAGCGAACAGACGCCGGAAGGTGGCGATCGCCCGCGCGGGGGTGGCGTACAAGCTCGCGCCCGCGAGGAAGGTGGCTCGCGCCGAGGCGGGCAGCCAGGTGCGGAGAAGCTTGTTCTTGCGCTCGTCGTAGCCGAAGATCAGCGGTTCCCCCGCCGCCAGACTCTCCTCGACGAATGGTGTTATGAGCGAACGGAATTCGGCGTCTGATCCATAGAAGCCGGCCTCATGGACGTGGCCCGTCTCCCGTGCGATGGCGTCTGAGGTCACGCGAGTCGGTTCCTGAGCGCTACGAGGGCAGCCATGCGCGCTTGACGCTGATGGCCCGGGGAGTGGTCGGCCAGATCGTCACGAATCCCGGCGGCAAGGTCGCGCATGGTGATGTCGCTTCCCTCGGACAGGTTCCTGAGCACGGTCAGGACGTCGGCTGAGGTCCAGCCCAAAGTGTCGGCCAGTAACTCGTTCACCTCCTCGATCATGGCGATCGCATCGGCGAAAGTGCTGTCGCGCCACGGTGTTACCGAGACACCGGGCACGTCGAGCAGATCGAGGATCCTGCCGATGAACTGCTGATCGGTATGCAGCACCACGGTGCTCGAATGCCGACGACCGACCTGACTCAGCGCGATCAGTGACCGGTGATCGACGAAGGACAGTTCCCGGGCGTCGATGTGCAACGTGGTTCCTGCGGTGAGGGGCCAGACCCGGCCCAGGGTGGTGGTGAAGACGTCCTGGGTGAACGCATCGAGTTCACCTGTCAAGATGAAATCGACCTCTGGTTCAGGGTCCGCGAACAACTGGAAGTTCACCGAACCGGCGCTGACGTAGGGATGGAGGCACAGGAGTTCACCGGCCGCCGCCCCCAGTTGCGTGACGTTGTAGGCGCACATCGCGGAGAACGGCAGCACCGCCATCTGCTGGTCGACCAGGAACTCGAGTTCGGCCAGCGATTCTCGTTGTTTTTCGGTGCGAGCCACCGGGGTCACGTCGACGACGGCGCGGAACCCGTTGTAGCCCCTGGACACGGCGTCCTCGGCGGTGGCGATGTAGCGCCCGAGGGCCGCTTCGGCGTCCAGCACGTCGGTTCCGGGTTGATAGACGTAGTAGTCGGCTGCGGTGATCGTGTTGACCGCCGCGAGGTCGAGGCCGGCCAACGCCGGCATCGCGTCGAGTTCGGACCGCAACGTGGGTTCGTCCGCCTCGCCGACGTAGGTGACCAGCTGGTTCTGGCGGATACCGTCGGCGATGTACTCCGCAGCGCGCGCCAGGAACTCCGAGCGGTGGTGAAAACCCCATCCCATGTGGCCGAAGGGCGTCAGACCCGCGGCGGATTCAACGGCTGCATGCGGTCGCATCAGAGTGTTTCGGCGACACGTGGTGTCATGGTCATGCTCGTGGCCCCCAGGCAGTCGGACCGGACTTCGTGTCAAACGACCTCACTGCCGAAGTCAACTCCCGAACTGGGAGTCGACACCACGATACGCGGCCCCGGGCCACTCTTCTAGCGGCGCCAGATACCCACGGGTGCGCCGGCGTTCGGGGCGTCCGGCTCGCCCGCCAGCAGCGGTACCCCATGTCGCAACCAGATGGCTCCGGGTAGGTCGAAGGGCCGCTTCCGCTCGGCGAGGACGGCCTGCTGGGCGGCCAGCGAGGCGCTCACGGTGAATCTCCCGGTGCGGACACCGGTCAGCCAGCCCTGCCGGACCACGGCGAGCACACCGGAGAGGGCGAAAGTGATCGTGAGATCGATGTTGATGGTGGCGATCGAGGTGCCGTCGACGAACACTTCGATTCTCGGGCGTTGGCTCGATTCGATGGTGTGTCCCACCAAAGCGACGATCTCCTCGGTTGTCGGGGCGTCGAGGGTCCGCCGCGCCGCTTGCCTGAGCGCGTCGTATCGCTTCCAGCCGGCGATCGCCACATCCGCCAGGTTGGTGGACAGGAGTTCGTCGGCCTTGGCCGCCAACTCGTGCTCGAGGACGGCGTTGAGGCCCGCCGCCCCGGGGACATGGGCACGCACCGTCCCATTCCGGCGCAACGATTCGGCCAGGGCGCCAGTCGGCCCGGACCGGGCCTCGCCGAAGAGCAGGTCCCGTACGGTCGCGGTTCCGTCAAGAGCGGGTGTGGTCATCGTCCACCTCCGTGATCGTGTGATTGCCCGCCCCGGCGTGAACCTGCAGGCGGAGTGCGAAGGAACGCTGCCCGGGCGTCTCGCGCAGCGCGACAGCCGGTGGGCCGCCGAGATGTGATTCGACGTGCACGCGTGGGTTCGGTGGGTGTGCACGCGGTGTGCGCCACCGGCGATAAGCCCAGACGGCCATGATCGCCACGGCGAGGATCAGCACCAACAGCCAGAAGGCGGAACCGTCCTCCGGCGGGGGATCCGTACCCGGCGGTGTCGGTGTGGGCGTGACCGGACTGGCGACGACGGTGAACGAAGCGGTCTGCGTCGCCGCGCCGTCTGCGCAGGAGGCACGCAGGGTGCGCGTGCCGGCGCCGGCCCCGACCGGCACCGTGAATCGGGACTGGAACGATCCTGACGCATCGGTGCGGGCATCGGGCAGGGTCTCCCCGTCGTCCCAGGCCAAGGTGACCAGCTGAGAGTTGTTGTAGCACAAGAATCCTCCACCCGTCACCGTCACCCCCTCACCTCGGCCGGCGCTGGCCGGAGTCAGAGTCAGCGTGGGGTTCTGGGGTAACACTCGGGGCTCTGTTGTGGTCACTTGGCTGGTGACTGCCCCGGTCACGGTGAAGGATGCGGTGTCGGCGACGTCGGGGTCATCGGTACAGGCTGCGCGGACCGTGTACTCACGAGGAGCTGCCCCGGTGGGAACGGTGAGTGGCACGCCGAACGCGCCGGCTGGGGCTGCGGTGGCAAGAACCTCATCCCAGTGGATGTCCACACCGCCTGCGCGGCAATCGAATCCACTGCCTGTCGCCGTGAATCCCGAGCCGGGCGCACCCCGGTCGCTGCTGAGTGTCAGGCTGGGCTGCGGGACAGCGGTGACGACGAATTCGGCGGAGTCTCGGGCCGTATCGCACGTCGCGGTGACCGCGTGCGGCCCAGGGGAGGCCGTCGCCGGCACTGTGAAAGTGCCTGATCCATCCAGAGGTTCACCGTCCCAGTCCAGTACCGCCGGCTGGAGTTCATCGGGACACCCCGTGACCGTGGCCGTCACCGCGGTGCCTGGGCGGCCCTCGGTGACGGACAAGCCCAGGTCTATGACGATCGGCGCACGGGTGACCGTGAACGGCGCGGGCGCTGCCGTGACCCCGTTGCATGACGCGGTGATGGCGTAGGTTGCCGGGTTGGCTTTCTGCGGCACAACAAAAGTCGCCGTAGTGGCAGTCGCGCTGTCAGGCCCCCCGTATTCCCATGAGAAGGACACGACGCACTCGTCCGAGAACCCGACAGGCGTTGCGGTTGCCTCGAACCTGGTTCCAGGTCCACCTTCGGCCGGCGACACCAACAGAGTGAGCTCTGGACCGGGCAGTGGCTTCGCCACCATGGGTCCCGTGTCTTCGATGGGCGCTGCGGGGTCGGTTGTGGGAGGCGGACCGGGAAGAGGTTCCGCCCCGGCAGTACCGCCGGGCAGGGGTGACAAGGCACCACACCCGACGGCCACGGCCGCCAGGAAGTACCTCACGCATTTTGATGCCACGGTCGCAGTGTGGCGCGGTTGACCGCCCGCAGCACGAGTACCCCACTACCCGAGTTCTCGCCGCAGATGGTGCCTAACGTGGTGGATGGAAGGCGGCGTAGGGGGGAACAATGAATGAAAGTAACCTGGCGGTAGCAACATTCGATCAGCGGTCGGATCGAACGGACGACGTGCGATGACTGAGAACAGTGTCTGCGCCGAGTCCTGCACCACGGTGACACCGATCAGTGTGAGCGTGCACAAGGGCATCCGCGTTGAGCGCGTATCCGTGTCAGATATCTCGCAGGACGCCCGCTACGTGGCGGACAGGATGCAGACGCAGGCGGACATCGACCTGATCGACAGCCGACTGGCCAGCGAAAGGCACTGGGCGGCACCATGTCTTGCGGATATCGGCGGCCGCCGCCGACTTCGATTCAACAACCCGGTGGCCGCCCAGTTGTTCGGCAGCGCCCCGGCGTTGCGGATCTGGCGGGAACGTTTTGTTCCCAGAGCGATTGCGCTGACGCCGGTTTACGAAGCTGAGTCGTGGTTCCTGCCCACCGGTGAGCCGATCGACCCGAAGACCAGAGGTATCTTTCTGTACTCGTTGGATGCAATCGGCGTTCGTACCCGCGCGTCGATCCTGGCGCATCGGGTGTCGCGCTATGTCGAGCCACATTCGGTCACCAGGTGGACCAGCATCGCGAGCGGTGCTGCGATCCCCGTGCTCAACGCAGTGGCGCGCAATCTGGCCGGACGTCAGGTCAGCGTCACACTCGTTGACATCGATCCGGAAGCGTTACACCACGCGAGGCAGAAGGCGTCGGCACTCGGCCTCGTCGAGGGGCGGCATTACGAGCTGCTCCGACGCAATGTCATCAGCGACCTGATCGTGACCGACAACCTGGTGCGCGCACTCGGTGAGCATTCGCAGAACATGGTGGACATGCTCGGCATCTTCGAGTACATCGATGAAGAGTTCGCCGGGAGGAAGTCCGCGGCGACATTCTTGGTCAATGCGTTTCGTCTGGTGAAGCCGGGCGGCGCGCTTGTGGGGGCCAACATGCTGAACACCCGCCCGCAGCTGCACTTCAATCAGCGAGCGGTCGGCTGGCCGCGCATCATTCCCCGATCCCTCGATCAGATCCACCGGATCATCGTCGATGCCGGGATAAACCCGAACTGGGTCACGATGAGGATCGCGGCTGACGGCATCTACGCGGTGTTCGAGATCGCCAGGCCCAAGCTGGACCCGGGAAGTGGGCGATGACATTGCCGGAGTTCGCGGGTCTACGTGAGTATGGAACCCGTGGACCTTCCCGTGCAGCCTCCGCTCGAACCGATGCTGGCCAAAGCCCAGGCCAAGGTGCCCACCGACGAGGGGGTGTGGTCGTACGAGCCCAAATGGGACGGATTCCGGGCGCTGGTGTTCCGCGACGGTGACGAGGTGGCGCTGATCTCGCGCAGCGGCAAGGACCTCGGCCGGTACTTCCCGGAGATGGTGGACGCGCTGCGCGACGAGCTCGCCTCACGCTGCGTGCTCGACGGCGAGGTGGTGGTGCCCCGGGAGATCGACGGCCGGATCCGGCTGGACTGGGAATCCCTGAGTCAGCGCATCCACCCCGCCGAGAGCCGGATCAAGCTGCTGGCCAAGGAAACCCCCGCCCATTTCATCGGGTTCGACGCGCTGGCCACCGGGGACCGGTCGCTGCTCCGGGAGCCGTTCCGGATGCGCCGGGAGACCCTGCTCGAGTCGGTGAACACCACGACCTGGTGTCACGTCACCCGCACCACCGAAGACCCGGACGTGGGACAACAGTGGCTGACCACCTTCGAAGGAGCCGGCCTGGACGGCGTGATCGCCAAACGGCTCGACGGCGCTTACCTGCCCGGCAAACGGGAGATGGTGAAGATCAAACACGCGCGGGACGCCGACTGCGTGGCAATGGGATACCGCATCCACAAAAGCGGTGAGGGGGTGGGGTCGATTCTGCTGGGCCTCTACCGCGATGACGGTGAGCTCCAGATGGTGGGCGGCGCGGCGTCGTTCTCGGTGAAGGACCGGGTGAAGCTGCTCGCCGATCTCGAGCCGCTGCGCGAGGGCGACGAGGTGCGGGAAGGCGATCCCAGCCGTTGGAATTCCGCGGCCGACAAGCGCTGGATCCCGGTGCGGCCGGAGAAGGTCGCCGAGGTGGCCTACGACCAGATGGAGGGCAGCTCAGGGGCGAGCGGAGCGATGGGGGATTCAGCTCGGGCTGGCCGGCGGTTCCGGCACGCGGTGAAGTTCCGCCGGTGGCGCCCCGACCGGGACCCCGCGAGTTGCACGTTCGGGCAGCTCGACGTGCCGCTGAACTATGACCTCTACGATGTCCTTGAAAAAGGCGACGGTCTGGAGAAATCCTGAAATGGCGACTGCTGCACAAGAATTGGATGTCGACGGGGTCAAGGTCCGGCTCACCAGCCCGGACAAGCCGTACTTCCCCGAGCTCGGGTCCGACGGCCTGAAAGCGAGTCTGGTCCAGTACTACCGGGCGGTGTCGCTGGCCGGGCCGATGATGCACTCGCTGCGTGACAGGCCCACCCACCTGCAGCGCTTCCCCGACGGCATCGACGGTGAGGAGATCTACCAGAAGCGGGTGCCACAGAAACACCCCGACTATCTGCAGACCTGCCAGGTCACCTTCCCGTCCGGCCGCACCGCGGACGCGCTCAAGATCACCCACCCGTCGGCCATCGTGTGGGCCGCGCAGATGGGTACCGTGACGTTTCACCCGTGGCAGGTGCGCTGCCCCGACGTCGAGCATCCGGACGAACTGCGCATCGACCTGGACCCCCAGCCCGGCACCGGCTTCGTCGAGGCCCGCACAGTGGCCTGCGAGGTGCTCAAGCCGCTCTTGGACGAGTTGGGTTTGGCCGGTTACGCCAAGACCTCCGGCGGCAGGGGGGTACACGTGTACCTCCGCATCGCCGCGGAATGGGATTTCATCGCCGTCCGGCGGGCCGGTATCGCCCTGGCGCGCGAGCTCGAGCGTCGTGCCCCGGATCTCGTCACCACCTCGTGGTGGAAAGAAAACCGGGGTCAGCGCATCTTCATCGACTTCAACCAGAACGCCCGTGACCGCACCATGGCCTCGCCGTACTCGGTACGACGGACCCCGATCGCCACGGTGTCGACGCCGCTGTCCTGGGCGGACCTGGCCGACGCCGACCCGGATGACTACACCATGGCAACGGTGCCCGATCTCGTTGCGAGCCGGGATGATCCGTGGGCGGCCATGGAAGAGACAGTCCAGTCACTGCAGCCGCTGCTGGACATGGTGGCCGCCGACGCGGAGCGCGGCCTCGGCGACATGCCGTACCCGCCCAGTTACCCGAAGATGCCGGGGGAGCCGCCACGGGTGCAGCCGAGCAAGAAAGTCGCCGAGCACTGGGACGAGGACGGCAATCGGCGTACGTGAGGAAGTCCGGCCTCGCCGGTATAGGTGGAATTCACCGTAGCGAGCCCCGATGCCGCGCCCGGCCACGGTCGGGTCGGTAACGGTCGGCGACGGTATGGGTGGCTTTCACCGACGCGAAGGTGCCGCCGTCGCTGCGAATCTGGTGGTACGGAAAACGGCGGGCCAATCCGGCCTCGCCCGCCCGCACCACCGGACCAAGGGGCACACCATGCGATGTATCACCGTCTTGAAGGCGAACACCGACAACGACACCAACACCCTCGACGAGACCGACGCCGAAACAGCGGCGCGTTTCGAGCGCGAGGTGGTTCCGTTCCTGGACCAGCTCTACGGCGGGGCCATGCGCATGACCCGGCAGCGTGCCGACGCCGAAGACCTCGTGCAGGAGACCATGATCCGGGCCTACCGAGGCTTCCGGACTTTCGAGCAGGGAACGAATCTGAAGAGCTGGCTCTTCCGCATTCAGACCAATGCCTACATCAACAGCTACCGCAAACAGGAGCGGCGGCCCGTCGAATTGCCCACCGGCGAACTGACCGACCGGCAGTCGGCCGCCGCCGAATGTTCGACCAGAGCACTGTGCTCGGCGGAGATGCAGGTGTTGGAGTCGTTGCCCGACCATGACATCTCGAACGCCATGAACGCACTGCCGCAGGAGTTTCGGATGGCGGTGTATTACGCCGACGTCGAGGGATTCACCTACAAGCAGATCAGCGACATCATGGGTACGCCGCTGGGCACTGTCATGTCCCGGATCCATCGCGGCCGGGCCCAGCTGCGTGAGCTGTTGGCCACCGTCGCGGCTGACCGCGGGTACTTCCGCGACCGGCAGGTCCGCGAGAGCCGCACGCTCGCCGCGGTGTGAACGCAAAAGACGGCACCCCATCGCTGGGGTGCCGTCCTCAGTGGTGTTGGTGTCAGCGCACGTTCACGTAGATGGTGCGGGTGCTGACGGGCACGGAGTAGTCGCTGCTGCTGCCGTCCGCGGCGACGTTGTGGGTGAAGGCCGGGCCCTCGCCGACGGAGACCACAGTGGCCTCACTCAGGGGGGCCATGCTCATGCGGTTCACGACCACCTTGTAGCCCTGGCTCTCCAGGCTGGCGATGGTGTCCTGGGCGTTGCCCGCGGTGGGGGCGGCCAGTGCGGGGGCGGCGAGACCCAGCGCGCCGGCGGTCAGAGCGGTAGCGGCGATGGTGGCGAATCCGAGGTTCTTCATGGTGTTCTTCTCTCTGCGCGGTTCGATTGTCGTCGCGGTTCGGGAGGGGAGCCGATCCGTTATGACTGGTCCAACCAGCAGGGCTGCGGAATTGATTTCCGCTGGCAGAGATTTACCGCAGGGTGGCAGGAAGTAGTCGGTCTGCTGCACTGACTTCGCTGAAAATTCCCGTCCGCGACGGTGATTCAGAACTCAGACGGCTGAGCCCTGTGTCGATCGCCGCGCCGGCTCAGCTGGTGGCGCCGCTGGTGAGAACGGTGCGGCCCACCCGCTCGATACCGGCGCGGTCTCGCCACACCACCTCGATGTTGTTGCCCGGGTACCGCTGATCCAGCACGCCGGTCAACGCGTTGGCCGAGGTGATCGGCACGCCGTCGATGCGCAGCAGGGTGTCGCCGGGGCGCAGGCCGGTCAGATCGGCCGGGCCGCCGCGCAACACCGACTGGATCGGTAGTCCGTCACCCTCTTCGACCGCGTTCACGCCGACGCCCAGAATCGCCGAGGGCCCGATGTGCACCTCGGCCGTGCCCTGGCCGGACCGGATCTGGTTCACGATGCCCAGCGCGTCGTTGATCGGGATGGCGTAGCCCTGCCCACCCGGGGTGGACTCACCGTTGAGCCGGAAGTTGTAGGTGGCGGCGGCGTTGAGGCCGACCACCTGGCCGGCGCCATTGACCAGCGCGCCGCCCGAGTCACCGGAACGCAGGTTCGTCGATGACTCGATCAGGTTGTCGAGGCTGTGCGAGCTGCCGGTCAGCTCGTCCTCGGCGTTGATGGTCTCGCCCAGTGCGGTGACCGCGCCCTGCTCGCGAGTCAGGGGGTTGCCGGTGCCGTTGGCGTTGCCCAGTGTCGTGACGGGCTCGCCCACCCGCAGGTTCGCCGAGTCGCCCAGCGGGGCGGGGATCAGGCCGGAGGCACCGCGCAACTGGATCAGTGCGACGTCGTCATTGCGGTCGTAGCCCAGCACGTCGGCGTCGTAGGTCTGGCCGTTGCTCAGTGTCAGCGCCCGGATGGAGTCGGCGCCCTGGATCACGTGGTGATTGGTGAGCACCACGCCCTCGGGCGTCAGGACGATGCCCGTGCCGTTGCCGACGATGCCCTGGAAATCGACCCGGGTGGAGATCTGCACCAGGCTGTTCTCGATGGGCGCCGGCTCGGCGTGCGCGACAGCGCCGCCGCCCAGCGGGACGACGAGCGCCATCAGGACAGCACTGATCAGCCCCAGCAGGAAGCGGGCACGAAGACGTGGTCGGTACGCGGCCATTACTTGCCTCTCGGGCCAGGGGATCGATTCGTTACGTGACCATATTGCCTGGCAGCCCCGAGCAGAAACGCGAGCAGCTACCGCGGCACCACCCCGCGGGGCAGGATCAGCGGCAAATCGTTGTAGGTGACGATGCCGGGTGTCGCGGCCACCACGGCCGGGATGGCGTTCAGCGGAGGGGTGGCCGTCATGATGTGCCCGAGCACCATGAACTCCTCCAAGGTCGTCGCCTCGAAGTCCGGCGGCGGCAGGAAACCGACCTTCATCGTCACGGTCGGCCGGCCGGCAACCTCGATCACCCAGCCGTCCTGATCGATCTTCCAGTCGGGCTCGAGCGTCTGTCCCTTGCGCCACCGGACATTGATCTCGACTCGCGTCTCACCCGCGACGATCCCCTTCCAGCTGGCGTACACCCCGGCCACACACCCCGCGCCGATGGTCCACGAACCGAGATCCAGATCCGCGGTGGTCTGCGCGTACTCGGCATCACAGCGCACCTCGTCGAGTTCGATGCCGAGTGCGTCCGCTACCATCCGCACCGCCTCGCCGAACACCCCGGTGCCGTGCGCGGTCATCGCGGGCAACTCGGGATCGTCGATGGGCCGGCCGAAACCGACGGGCTTCTCGGTGGCCGGGGAATCGTAGAACGTGGTGTCGGCCGCCTCGTTGACGGTGATCCGATCCACTCGGTCGCAGATACCTGCGGCCACCACCGACAGCTGATTGACGTAACCGGGACTGATGCCCGAGCCGAACATGGTGGCACCGCCGCGTTCGCACGCTTCGGCGATTCTGGCGCGGCCCTCACCTTGGTTGTGGCCGGTGATGAACGACGCGGTGGCCACCACGTTGATGCCCGCGGACAGGATGCGGACCAGTTCGTCGACGTCGATCCACATCGGGTTGTAGACCACGACGTCCGGTTTGAGCGCCAAGAGGGCGTCGATGTCGTTGGTCGCGGTGACCCCGAGCGGTTCGATACCGGCGAGCTCGCCGACGTCGCGGCCCACTTTGTCCTGCGACCAGGCGTAGCAGCCGACGAGTTCGAGGGTGGGGTTCTTGGCGATCGCCGCTACCGAGCTCTTGCCGACGTTGCCTGTCGTCCATTGGACGACGCGATAAGACGATGTGTTGAGCACTCGCTCAGCATAGGGAGGCCCGATCTGTCGCGGGCGTGAATTCCGGGGATGTCAGTCTTCGGAAACGGCCACGCCGCCGGAGCGGCCCCGGCTCTTGCCGGACGGGCGACGGTTCCGCAACCGACCACCCGCGGCGGCGGGTTCTGCTTCCGGCTCGTCTGCGCTCTCCCCGGCGGGAGTGTCCTCGACCGAGACCTCGGCCGGGCTGTCCTCGGCGGTCTCGTCTGCCGGCTTGTCCTCGACGGCTTCCTCGGCCGGAGTCTCCTCGTCGTCGGAGACGGCCTCGTCGGCCTTCGCCGTCTTCGCCTTCTTCGGCTTGAGGGGTTTCGGTGGAGGTGGCGGCGTCTCGGCGACGAACGCCAGATAGAAGGCCGCGGCGCCGAGCACGGCGATGGCCGCGGCGGCGCCGTACACGCCGAACAGCCACTGACCGGCGGATTCCAGCGTCACCCAGATCTCGGTGACGGCGGTCCCGACGATCAGCACACCGGCCAGCACATGGCCCACGACGGACCAGACCCGCAGCGTCAGCGCGAGCTGCGGGGTGCCGAACTCCGGCTTACGGGCCTTGACGAGGTTGAGTGCCACCGGCAGGGCGGTCAGCCCGATCAGGACCCCGGTGATGATGCGCAGGGTGGTTCCCACGGTGTGGGAGACATCGCCCATGAGTTCCCACCAACGCGGCAGGACGAAGACGAAGTACAGAATCGCGGCGAGAAGGAAAGACAGTGCATGCCATGACACAGCGATCCCGCGGCGCATACCCCTCCTTGGGTTGGGTTCCGGGGTGCCGCCCTCTGCGGGTCGACACCCCGGAACCGAAGTGCGGAGGATAGGGGATTTGAACCCCTGAGGGCTGTTAACCCAACCCGCGTTCCAGGCGAGCGCCATAGGCCACTAGGCGAATCCTCCGTCGGTCATGGTAACCGAGTCACCCCCGAAGGCCAGAATCGTTGACGTGCGCGCAGGTCGGAGGCCTTCCGGCAGCAGTGTGGTCAGCCGGCGCTCCGCTGGGTATTACACTCTCTACGGACCCCGCGCGGCGTCTATCCTGTGAACTCCCCCAGGGCCGGAAGGCAGCAAGGGTCAATGGGCTCTGGCGGGTGCGCGGGGTCCCCTTCATGTTCACCCCGCCGTGAAAGGCCCCAGGTGTCGTTCCTTTCCCTCGGCCGCGACGAGTTGGTTGCCGAGCACGAGCAGCAGCAGCGCAACTACGCCGAACTGCAAGCCAAGAAGCTGACCCTGGATCTGACCCGCGGCAAGCCGTCCCCGAATCAGCTCGACCTCTCCGATGCGCTGCTCGCCCTGCCCGGCGCGGGTGCCTACCGCGACGGCGAAGGCACCGACACCCGCAATTACGGCGGTCTGCACGGCCTGCCCGAGCTGCGGGCCATCTTCGGTGAGCTGCTCGGTATCCCGGTTCAGAATCTGATCGCCGGCAACAATGCCAGCCTCGAACTGATGCACGACGTCGTGGTGTTCTCGTTGCTCCACGGTGCGGTCGATTCGCCCCGGCCCTGGATCGAGGACCTGCGAGACGGCGGCGTGAAGTTCCTGTGCCCCTCGCCGGGCTATGACCGGCACTTCGCCATCACCGAGACCATGGGCATCGAACTGGTTCCCGTCCCGATGCGCGAGGACGGACCCGACGTCGACCTGATCGAAGAACTGGTCGCCGTCGACCCCGCGATCAAGGGCATGTGGTGCGTCCCGGTGTACTCCAATCCCACCGGCGCGGTGTACTCCTGGGAGGTGGTCCGGCGTCTGGTGCAGATGCGCACGGCCGCACCGGATTTCCGGCTGTTCTGGGACAACGCGTATGCGGTGCACACCCTCACCCATGATTTCCTGCGTCAGGTCGACGTGCTCGGGCTGGCGGCCACGGCCGGCAACCCCAACCGTCCATATGTGTTCGCCTCGACGTCGAAGATCACCTTCGCCGGTGCCGGCGTCAGCTTCTTCGGTGGTTCCCTGGGCAACATCGCCTGGTACCTGCAGTACGCGGCCAAGAAGACCATCGGCCCGGACAAGGTGAACCAGCTGCGCCACCTCAAGTTCTTCGGTGACGCCGACGGGGTGCGGTTGCACATGCAGAAGCATCAGCAGCTCCTGGCGCCGAAATTCGCACTCGTGGCCGAGATCCTCGACGACCGACTCGGCGACTCCAAGGTGGCGTCCTGGACCGACCCCAAGGGCGGGTACTTCGTCAGCCTCGACGTGCTTCCCGGCACCGCCAAGCGGACCATCGCGCTGGCCAAAGACGCCGGGATCGCGGTGACCGAGGCGGGTGCGGCGTTCCCGTACCGAAAAGACCCGGACGACAAGAACATTCGCATCGCACCGACCTTCCCCTCGGAACCGGAACTGCGGGATGCGATCGACGGACTGGCGACCTGCACCCTGTTGGCGGCCACCGAGTCGCTGCTGGCCCGTGACTAGCCCGGTCGCCCATGCGGCGACGAAGGAGCCGGGGAGGCAGGGCCGGTCTACGACGGAACTAGTCGGACCCTGTAGGTAGCCTGCTTCCGTGGCTCTCTATCGCAAATACCGACCGGCGACGTTCGCCGAGGTGGTGGGGCAGGAACACGTCACCGCACCACTGTCCGTGGCGCTGGAGGCCGGCCGCATCAACCACGCCTATCTGTTCTCCGGTCCGCGAGGCTGCGGTAAGACGTCCTCGGCGCGCATCCTCGCGCGCTCGCTGAACTGTGTCGAGGGGCCGACGCCCACGCCGTGCGGGGTGTGTGACTCATGCGTCGCGCTGGCCCCCAACGGGCCCGGCAACGTCGACGTCGTGGAACTCGACGCGGCCAGCCACGGCGGTGTGGACGACACCCGCGAACTCCGCGACCGCGCGTTCTACGCCCCGGCGCAGTCGCGCTACCGCATCTTCATCATCGACGAAGCGCACATGGTCACCACGGCGGGCTTCAACGCGCTGCTCAAGATCGTCGAGGAACCGCCGGAACACCTGATTTTCGTCTTCGCCACCACCGAACCGGAGAAGGTGCTGCCCACCATCCGGTCGCGCACCCACCACTATCCGTTCCGGCTGCTGGCACCGCGCACCATGCGCACCCTGATCGAATCCATCTGCGCCAGCGAGAGCGTCGATGTGGACGACGCGGTGTATCCGCTGGTGATTCGGGCCGGAGGTGGTTCGCCTCGTGACACCCTCAGCGTGCTGGATCAGCTGCTGGCCGGTGCCGAAGGCAACCGCGTCGTCTACCAGCGGGCGCTGTCTCTGCTGGGAGCCACCGACGTCGCGCTGATCGACGACGCGGTCGAGGCGTTGGCCGCCAATGATTCCGCTGCGCTGTTCGGCGCGGTCGAATCGGTGATCGACGCCGGCCACGACCCCCGTCGGTTCGCCACCGATCTGCTGGAGCGCTTCCGCGATCTCATTGTGCTGCAAGCGGTTCCCGACGCCGCCGCCCGCGGGGTGGTGGACGCGCCGGAGGACGAGCTGGAGAAGATGCGCTCGCAGGCCGACCGGATCGGTACCGCGACGCTGACCCGGTACGCCGAAGTGGTGCACGCAGGTCTGGGCGAGATGCGCGGGGCCACCGCGCCCAGGCTGCTTCTCGAGGTGGTGTGCGCGCGGCTGCTGCTGCCCTCGGCCAGCGACACCGAGGCCGCCCTGCTGCAACGGGTGGAACGCATCGAAACCCGGCTCGACATGTCGATTCCCGCCGGTGAGGCCGCAGTGGGACAGCCCGCCGCGCCCAGCGGGCGGCAGTTCGTGCGCAAGAGCGCGCAAGCCGAAACGCCGGCGCCGGCCCCCGAGCCCCCACCCGCGCCAGTCGCCCCACCAGCGGCAGTCGCACCACCCGCGCCGGCTCCGCCCGTCGCCCCGCCGCCGGTCCGTCGGCCCGAACCCGAGTCCGTCGCCCCGGCAGCACCGGTCGAACCGCCGGCACCGGTGCCCACTCCGGCACCTACGCCGCCGGCGCCCGCACCCACCCCGGCGCCTGCTCCCACGCCTGCCGCAGCATCGGTCGCCGGCGAACCCGACGCGGCTGCGGTCCGCAGCATGTGGACCACCGTGCGCGAGAAAGTCCGTCAGCGCAGCCGCACCACCGAGGTGATGCTGACCGGCGCAACCGTGCGGGCGGTCGACGGGGACACGCTGGTGCTGAGCCACGAGTCGGCGCCGCTGGCCAAGCGACTCTGCGAACAGCGCAACACCGACGTCATCCGTGAGGCCCTCAAGGACGCCCTCGGGGTGAACTGGCGGGTGCGGTGTGAACCGGGCGGGCCCGCGGGTGCGCCGGCGGCGCAGACCGCCGCGGCAGCGCCCGCGCCGGATCCCGTTGAGCAGCAGGCCGCCGAGCGCGCCGAAGAAGACGCCATGCTGGCTGAAGCCGCCGACTCGGTGTCGGTGCCGCGGCGCGACCCCGAAGAAGTGGCGTTGGAGCTACTGCAGAACGAGTTGGGCGCCCGCAAGATCGAGGGTTAGGCCGGTCGCCGAGGCGGCGACGAAGGACCTAGGCGGTCCACCACTGCCGCAGCGGCAGGCCGCCGTCGCTACCCTTGCCGTCGAGCTTGACCGCCAGAACCTGGTGCAGCTGCACCACATTCGATTCGAAGCCCAAACGAGATCCGGCCATGTACAGGCCCCAGACCTTGGCTGTCGGCAACCCGACCTCGGCAACCGCCTCATCCCAGTGTTCGACGAGGTTGCGGCACCAGTCGCGCAGGGTCATCGCATAGTGGTGGCGCAAGTTCTCCTCGTGCACCACTTCGAGCCCGACGTCCTGGGCGTCGGAAATGATGCGGCCCGAGCCGGTCAACTCACCGTCCGGGAACACGTAGCGGTCTATGAAACCGCCGGCAGCCGCCCCCGTTCTGTTGTCGGGCCGGGTGATGCAGTGGTTGAGCAGCAACCCGCCGGGGCGCAGCTTCGACTGCAGGAACCGGAAGTACGACGGGTAGTTGTGCACCCCGATGTGTTCGGTGAGCCCGATCGAGGACACCGCGTCGAACTGGGATTCCCGCACGTCGCGGTAATCGGTGTGACGCACCTCGGCCAGGTCCGCCAGACCCTCGTCGGCAATGGCCTTCTGCGCCCAGGCCGCCTGCTCGGCGGACAAGGTGGCGCCGATGACCTTGACGCCGTGCCGGGCCGCGTAGCGCACCATGCCGCCCCAGCCGCAGCCGACGTCCAGCAGTCGATCGCCGGGCTTGAGCCGCAGCTTCTCGAACACCAGGCGGTACTTGTTGTCCTGCGCCGCTTCCAGTGAGGCGTCGGCGTCGGGGTAGTAGGCGCACGTGTAGGTCATCGACGGGCCGAGCACCCACTCATAGAAGGCGTTCGACACGTCGTAGTGGTGGTGAATGGCCTCGGCATCACGAGTCTTGCTGTGCCGCAGCCCCTCTGCGACGCGCCGCCAGCGTGGCAGCGCCTCCTGCGGCGGCGGCGCGATGGGCTTGAGATGCTCGAGGCCGATGGAGCGGACGATGGCGGCCAGCGTGCGGGCCGGGGGGAGCTTGAAGTTCAGCTTGTCGCTGAGTGCCTTGAGCAACGGATACGGATCACCGGGGTGCACGCCGCGGGCATCGAGGTCACCGGCGATGTAGGCGCGGGCCAGGCCCAGATCGCCGGGTGCGGTAGCCAGATAGGTGGTGCCCCGGGGGGTGAGCAGATCAAGCCCCAGGTCGGCGTTCTCCGGGCCCGCCGTGCTTCCGTCATAGGCGGTGAACTTCAAGGGGAGTTCGCCACCGGCGGTGAAAATCTCGAGGATCTCCGCCAACGTGAACTTGGCCGGCTTGGCCGGGGCAGGGTCTTTGAACAGCGTCATCGTCGTTGCACCGCCTTCGCATACAGATCGAGCAGCCGTGAATCTGGATCGTAGGTCTTCTTCACCGTCTTGTAGGCCTCGCCGCCGTACAAGTCGTCGAACTCATCCTCTGAGTAATAAGCGTCCGAGTACAGCGACTTATGCCCGTCCAGCGCGCTGACTTTCCGTTCGATCAGTTTGTTGGTGTACCCGATTTCGGGGCCGACGGGCACCGAGGACCAGAAGCCGACATTGACATAGGTGTGACCAGGACGGATCGGGTAGAGCGGCCAGCTCTCGGGGCCGCGTAACCGCAAGGGGCACAGCCAGATCGGTTCGATGGGTACTTCGGCAAGGAACCACTCGAGAAACTCGGCGGTGCGCTCGATGGGCACTTCGATGTCCTGTACCACCCTTTCGCGCGGTGGGCGGCCGTTGCGCTTCTCTATCCTGTCGGCGATGTCGAATCGCTGGTCGTACCCGATCAGCTTCCAGTAGAAGCTGCTTCGGCGGTAGCGGCGCGGCCACAACCGACGGATCCGGGGGTTCTGCGCGCCGAAAGCCCGTGAGCACCAGAACCAGTCGGTGTCCCAGCGCCACAGGTAGTCGTGAATGGTCAAACGGTCGTGCTTTTCCCCCGATTCGTGACGGATCGACTGATAGTAGATGTCGTTTCCTGTGTAATCGCTGACAGGACCCGGTGTTTCAGTTTGGATCCCGAGGATCAGGTAGGACTCGTCGGCGGTGAACACCACGCCGTCGAGGTAGTCCACCCGCGTGCCGTCGTGGCCGCCGGTCTCGACGATGCGGTCCATCTCCGACATCAGGTCCGTCAACGAGTGGAAACGCAGATGTTTGAGCGCGACGAACGGTTTGACCTGCTCCAGCTCGATGCGTAACCGAACCGAGTAACCAAGGGTGCCATACGAATTCGGGAACGCCCGGAAGAGGTCCGGATTCTGCTCGGGGGACGCGGTGAGGATCTCGCCGGTGCCGGTGAGGATGTCCATCTCCAGCACCGACTCATGCGGCAACCCGTTGCGGAACGACGTGGATTCGATCCCGAGCCCGGTGACGGCGCCGCCGAGGGTGATCGTCTTGAGTTGCGGCACCACCAACGGTGACAACCCGTACGGCAGCGTCGCCGCCACCAGGTCCTCGTAGGTGCACATACCGGCCACGTCGGCGGTGCGGGCCTCGGCGTCCACCGAGATGACCCCCGTCAGTCCCGAGGTGTCGAGACCGGGAGCGTCGCGCTTGGCGCGGGCCCGGAACAGATTGGACGTTGGTTTGGCGAGGCGGACGGTGGCGGTGGACGGGATGGCGCGGTAGCTAGCCAGTAACCGCTCGACGCCGGAAGCGTGAGCGGAACGTGCGTCGGCTACGGGAACAGACACGCATATACGCTAGTCCGGGACTACGGCCGATGCGACCGCACGGCTGTGCACCGAGCGTCACGATTTCGCGACAGAGGAGTTTTACCTGATGGGACAGGTCAGCGCGGCCAGCACGGTCCTGATCAACGCCACGCCGGAGGCGGTTCTGGCCGCCGTCGCCGACTACGAGAACGTCCGGCCGAAGATTCTCTCCGAGCACTACAGCGAGTACAAGGTGCTCGAAGGCGGGCACGGCGCGGGCACCGTCGTCACCTGGAAACTGCAGGCCACCAAGTCGCGCTCCCGTGTGGTGAAGGCCAGCGTCGACGTGGCCGGGCGCACCGTCATCGAGAAGGACGCCAACTCGTCTCTCATCACCAACTGGACGGTGGCTCCCGCGGGCACCGGCTCGACCGTCACCACCAAGACGTCGTGGACCGGCGCCGGCGGGGTCAAGGGCTTCTTCGAGAAAACGTTCGCGCCGCTGGGCCTGAAGAAGATCCAGGCCGAGGTGCTGGAGAACCTCAAGAAGCAGGTAAAGGGCTAGCCCGTCTGCAGGAACGCGACGACGCCGCGCACCACGGCGTCGGCGTACTTCTGCCGGCCCTCCGGGGTGGTGATCAGTGCTTTGTCGGCGGGGTTCTTCATGTTGCCCAGCTCGACCAGGATCGACGGGTACTGCGCCAGGTTGAGGCCGGCGATGTCGGAGCGCGGGTTCAGACCGCCCTGGCCGATGTAGTTCGACGGCGGGAGCCCTGAGGCCTGCAGCTGGTCGCGCATCAACTGCGCGAACCGGATCGAGGGACCGGCCTGCGCGTTGTTCAGCGGGGGCGACGAATACAGCACGTGGAACCCCCGGCCGGTGGCCGGTCCGCCGTCGGCGTGGATCGACACGATGGCATCGGGCTGCAACTGGTTGGCCATGGCGGCGCGTTCGTCGACGCAGGGCCCCAGCGCGTTGTCGTTGCCGCGGGACATCGCGGTGCGCACGCCGAGGGCGGTCAGCGCCTGCCGGACGCGCAGGGTGGTCTCCCAGGTGAACGAGTGCTCGGGGTAACCCTCATCGGTGGAAGTGCCGCTGGCCTGGCAATCCTTGGTGCCGCCTCGTCCGGTCGGCACCTGCCTGCTGATCGAGGCGTCGTTGGCGCCGTTGTGCCCCGGATCGAGAAAGACGATCTTGCCGGCGACGCCTGCGGGTAAGGCCGAAGCGGGGGACGCAGTGATCACGGACGCGGCGACGAGCACACCGGTGACCATCGCGGCCCCGACACGCAGACAGGCTGGCACTGGCACGGCGTCACCGTAGCGGCCGGGCGTCTAGGCTTGAAAGGGCAAAAGCCCATCACGCCGCAGTCGAGACCAACACGAAATCAAGATGCAAGGGGACTGTCATGCAACCCGGAGGCACGCCCGATATGTCAGCACTGCTGGCTCAGGCGCAGCAGATGCAGCAGCAGGTGATGGAAGCGCAGGAGGCACTCGCCAACACCGAGGTGCACGGGCAGGCCGGCGGTGGCTTGGTCCAGGTGACCATCAAGGGCAGCGGTGAAGTCACGGGTATCGCGATCGACCCCAAAGTCGTCGATCCGCAGGACATCGAGACTCTGCAGGACCTGATCGTCGGCGCGTTCGCCGACGCGTCCAACCAGGTGGCCGCCTTGGCGAAGAGCCGGCTGGGCGGGTTGGCCGGAATGGGCGACGCCCTGGGTCTGCCGGGATTCTGAGATTGTCCCGGAATGTTTGAGGGCCCCGTCCAGGATCTGATCGACGAGCTGGGCAAGCTGCCCGGCGTCGGCCCCAAGAGCGCGCAGCGGATCGCTTTCCACCTGTTGTCGGTGGAACCGCCGGATATCGACCGGTTGACCGCGGTGCTGGGCCGGATCCGCGACGGCGTCACTTTCTGCGAGGTGTGCGGCAACGTCTCCGATGCGCAGCGCTGCCGGATCTGCGGTGACCCACGTCGGGACGGCACGATGGTGTGCGTCGTCGAAGAACCCAAGGACGTCCAGGCCGTCGAACGCACCCGCGAATTCCGCGGCCGCTACCACGTACTGGGCGGGGCGCTGGATCCGTTGTCGGGGGTGGGGCCCGAGCAGTTGCGGATCCGGGAACTGCTGAACCGCATCGGTGAGCGCGTCGACGGGGTCGACATCACCGAGGTCATCATCGCCACCGACCCCAACACCGAGGGCGAGGCCACGGCCACCTACCTGGTGCGGATGCTCCGCGACATCCCGGGGCTGACCGTCACCCGGATCGCGTCCGGCCTGCCGATGGGTGGTGACCTGGAATTCGCCGACGAGCTGACCCTGGGCCGCGCCCTGGCCGGCCGCCGCGCGATGGCCTGACCCGGTCAGGCTGCGGTGAAAAGCTCCGCCATCATCATGTCCACCACTCGCTTCTCGTCGGCGGTCACCAGCACCACACCGTCGGCGATGCCGAGGCGCTGCACGTCGGCGATCAAACCGGCCAACCCGCGTGGCGTCCCGACATAGCGCAGCGACTCCGACGGCGGTCGACTGTCCAGTGCCCGGAATGCGGCGGTGGCGTCGGTGTCGATGAGCACCTCGACGTCGAGATAGATCGCGGCGGTGCCGTGGGCACGCAGCGCACGGGCCTTGCGGGCGGCGTCGCGGAGATCCGCGGCCTGGATCCTGGTCATGACAGCTCCTGGAATGCCGGAACCACTTCTTTGATGAACAGTTCGAGCGACTTTCGTTTCTCCTCGTGCGGCAGGCTGTTGTCACACCAGAAGCTGAACTCGTCGATGCCCAGCTCCTGATAGAACCGCAACCGCTCGACCACCTGTTCCGGGGTGCCGATCATGGCGGTGCGGTGCAGCGAGTCCAACTCGAACTCGGGCCGGCTCGCGAACTTCGACTCCGGGCTCGGCTCGAGGAACCCGTCGACCGGAGTGCTCTTGTTGCCGAACCACGCATCGAAGGTGCGGTAGAACTTCGAGATCGCCGCGGCCGCGGGTCGCCACCCGTCGGGTTCCTCGGCGGCGTGCACGTGCGTGTGGCGTAGCACCATGATCTCGGGCCGCGTGACCTCGGGATGGTTCTCCACCGCGGTGTCGAACTTGCGCTTGAGGTCGACAACCTCTTCGTCGTCCTTCATCAGCGGCGTGACCATCACATTGCAGCCCTCGCGCACCGCGAAGTCGTGCGAGTCGGGGTCACGCGCGGCCACCCACATCGGTGGGGTCGGTTGTTGAATCGGTTTGGGGACGCTCGTCGAGGTCGGGAACTGCCAGATCTCCCCGTCGTGGGCGTAATCGCCCTGCCAGAGTTTGCGCACCGCCGGAACCAGCTCACGCAGATGTTTACCCCCGTCGGTGGCCGGCAGCCCGGCCGCCATCCGGTCGAACTCGAATTGGTAAGCACCACGGGCCAATCCGATCTCGGCGCGGCCGTTGCTGATCACGTCGAGCAGCGCGCATTCGCCGGCCGCACGAATCGGGTGCCAGAACGGCGCGATGATGGTCCCCGCACCGAGTCGGATGGTGGTCGTTTTGCCGGCCAGGTAGGCCAGCAGCGGCATCGGACTGGGCGAGATGGTGTATTCCATGCTGTGGTGCTCGCCGATCCACACCGTTCCAAAGCCGCCGGCTTCCGCCAGCAGAGTGAGTTCGGCCAGGTTCTCGAACAATTCGCGGTGGCTTACCTGGTCATCCCACCGTTCCATGTGCACGAACAACGAAAATCTCATGACTGCTCCCTGGTTCTGGTTTGGGAATCCGGTGTCGGTCGAGCGTCCGGTGTCGGTCGAGCGTCCATCTCGGTCAAGGTGACGTCGCCGGTGGCCCAGTGGGCCCGGGGGATTTCGCGCACGATGACGCGGATGTGTTCGGGTGCGGTGTTCACCGTGCGGAGGACGGCATGGTGCACTTCGTGCATCATCGCGCGGATCTGTTCCGCGGAACGGCCCTGTCCGATGGTCACTTCGACGAGAGGCATGTCAGCTCCGCATCACGAACGGGTCGGGAACCGGACCCTCGTTGGTGTTGATCCAGATGCTCTTGAGCCGGGTGTACTCTTTGATGGTCTCGGCTCCGTGCTCGATGCCGACACCGCTGCTCTTGAAGCCCTGACGCGGTGACATCGGTGACATGGCGCGGTAGGTGTTGACCCAGATGGTGCCGGCTTCGAGCCGGCTGGCAACCCGATGTGCGCGAGCAAGATTCGTTGTCCACACGCCGGCCGCGAGACCGTACTCGGTGTCGTTGGCCAGCCGGAGAACCTCGTCCTCGGTGTCGAAGGGCATGATGGCGGCGACGGGACCGAAGATCTCCTCGCGCACCACCCGCATCTGGTTGTCGACATCCACCAGCACCGTCGGCTCGTAGAAGTACCCGCCGAGGCCGGCATCGGTGGCGCGCCCGCCGGCGAGCACCCGCGCGCCTTCAGAGCGCCCGATGTCCACGTATGAGGCCACCTTGTCACGCTGGTCGGCGAAAGCCAGCGGGCCCAGCTCGGTGTCGTCGTCGAGGGGGTTACCCATCCGAATACTCTTGGCGCGCTGGGTGACCCGCTCCAGCAGCTCGTCGTAGATGGCCCGCTGGGCGAATACCCGGCTGCCGGCGATGCAGGTCTGGCCTGCCGCGGCGAAGATTCCGGCCACCACACCGGTGGCAGCGTTGGCGATGTTGGCGTCGTCGAAGACGATGTTGGGTGACTTGCCACCGAGTTCCAGGGTGGAACCGATGAACCGGCCCGCAGCGGCAGAGGCAATCCGCGACCCGGTCGCTGTGCTGCCGGTGAACGAGATCTTGCCCAGGGCAGGATGATCGACCAGCGGCTGACCGGCCTCGGCGCCGAAACCGGAGACCACGTTGACCGCCCCGGGCGGGAAACCGGCCTCGACCGCCAACTCCGCCAGACGCAGCACGGTCGCGGAGGTGTACTCCGACGGTTTGATCACCACGGTGTTCCCGACACACAACGCGGGGGCCAGCTTGCTGGTGGTCAGAGTCAGCGGCGAGTTCCACGGCGTGATGGCGCCCACAACACCGAGCGGCTCGCGGGAGGTGTAGTTGAGCACCTGGCGGTCGGAGGTCGGGATGACATCGCCGTTGATCTTGTCGGCCAGGCCGGCGTAGAAGTAGTAGTACTCCGGCAGCGTCGCGAGCTGACCGCGCATCTCGCGCAACAGTTTCCCGTTGTCCAGCGATTCGGAGCGAGCCAACTCCTCGGCGTTCTCACCGATGAGGTCACCCAGGCGGCGCAGTAGATGACCGCGACGGGTCTGGCTGAGATCGCGCCAGCGCGGGTCGTCGAAGGCTTCGCGCGCGGCAGTGACCGCGGCGTTGATGTCGTCGGCGTTGCCCCGGGCGGCTTTGTACAGCACCTCGCGGGTGGCGGGGTTGGTGCTCTCGAAGTACTCACCGGAGGTGGGTTCGACCGGTTCACCACCGATGAAGTGCTGCAACCGTTTCAGATCAGACATGGGTGAACCTTCCAAGGAATGTGGACAGGTGGTCGGCGAGTACGCCGGGTCGCTCGACGGGCAGCATGTGACGGGTTCCGGGTACGACGACCGCCGTGCATCCCGGGATGGCAGCGGCCAGTCGATGCGTCATGGCGGGCGTGGACCCCGGGTCGCACTCCCCGGTTATCGCGAGCGCAGGCACGGTGATTCCGCGCAAGAACGGCGCGACCTCCGCGTCGGCGGTGGCGAACACCCTGTAGCAGTTGACGAAGCTTGCCGGATCGTTGGCCAGCAGCGTCCTCCTGGTGTGCTCCACCAGCTCGGCGTCGACATCGGTGCCGTCGTACCAGCGGCGCAGCGACGCTGAAACGCTGCCCTGGAAATCGGTGGACGCATTCTCGAGGCGGGCCAGCACGGCGGCCCGCTCGTCAGGGGTGCGGTCACACACCGAACTCACCGACGTCAACGACGCTGCCAGTTCGGGCCGGTGGATCGCCAGATGCTGGGCGACCAGTGCGCCGAGTGAGAATCCCACGAGGTGCGAATGCGCCGGAATCTGTTCGGCGACAGCGCCCGCCAGATCTGCGAGGGTCACGCCAACGGGTGCCTGCGGGTTGGTGCCGTGCCCGGGCAGGTCAGGGCTGATGACCTGGACCTGCCCGGGTAGGCGAGCGATCACCGGCTCCCACACGCTGTGGTCAAGACCTACCCCGTGGAGGAGAACCAGTGTCGGCGCTGACATGACCTGTGCCCGTTTACTGTTCGGTGGACAGCGCAGCCAGGCGCTGTTGCGGGCGGCCCTGTGCAGCCGCGGCGAGCGCGACGATTATCTCGTCGGGGTGCGGTGCGTCGGGGATGCGTACTTCCACGGTCTGGTGATGGGAGCGGATGGTCGCGTCGGTGATGTGCTTGAGCGGGATGTCGAACAGAACGCCTGCGGGCCCACGCTTCTCGACCGCCGGCAGCAACGTGGTGGCGTTGGCGGCCTTGCGGAAGTGGTCGCCGAACTTGAGGGTGTGGATCAGGCCGGAGCCGTGCTCGATCTCTCCGTTGAGCCCGACGATGGCGGCTTTGCCGTAGGCCTCGGCGGTGGCGTCGAGCGCGTCGAGAACCTGGGGCGCGAGCAGCGCTCCGAGGTCGGAAGCGGTGCTGTCGATGCCCGGTCCCAAGTCTTCGACGAAACCTTCTCCCGCCCAGGGGTTGTCGATGACGGCGGCGACGATCGCGACCCGCGCCGGCGGGTACACCTCGCGGCCGCCTTCGGTGCGGATCTCTTCGACAACGCTGACGATCTTGCGGATCTTCATGACAGAACGCTCTCCAGTTTCTCTAGGGTGACGGCGGGATCGGTACTGCGGTCCCCGATGCGGGGATGGGGGCGGGAGCCGGTCGAGGCCGCGGCGATGATGACGATCTCGTCGTGCCGAGGCGCGTCGGACACCCGGGTGGACACGGTTTGGTAGTGACTGCGCGTCGCTGCCTGCGTCTTGTGCCACAGCGGCACCACCAACGGCTCGCCCGCCTCAGCGCGCGCGTCTGCGAAGCAGATGATCGACGTGCCGTCGAGGAACTCACGCAGCAGATTGCCGAAGTACGGAGTGTGGATCAGCGCCCCGCCGTGCTCGATCTCGCCGCTGCTGCCCACGATGGCCGCCTTGCCGAAAGCCTCGACGGCATCAACACCACCCAGGGTGTCGAGCAAGCGTTCGCTGACAATCTTCGCCAGCACCGGCGCGATGTGGGCGACCTCGGGCGACAGGTCATGTGTGGGGCCGGTGCCCATCCACGGGTTGCGGATGACCGCCGCCACGCTGGCCTGAAGCGCCGGCCGCAGCGGTGCTACCCCGGCCTCCGTGAGGACGGCCTCGCGGTGAACAACCAGCTTTCGCAAACCGATCTCCGTGCTTTCTTGCATGCAACAGACGGTAGTGCATGCACGCAAGAGGGTCAAGGGTGAGGTGGCGTGGAGATGACGCCAGAGACGGGCCGACTCACCTAGGCATGGGGCTAAAGAGCAGTTCAAAGGCGTTCCTGGCGCAGGTGAGGACCATACCGCCGCCGCGTGAGCTGCCCTTGATGTGTCAGCGCGCCCCGCTACTGTTGACACTGGCTTGTGATGGCTATTACATTCTGTTGTATGCCAGTGATGTCGCCTGGCATACCAACGCCTGAGGAGTAACCCATGGCCAATCGCCTGAGCGCCCGCACCGTCGCGACCAAGACCGCTGCACCTGACGCAGCCCAACCGACCTCGTCGGCTGAGGAGCCGGCGCCGCCGTCGTCGGAGTCGTCGGTGATCGGCAGGCTAGGCACCGTCTTCTGGACCTCGGTGGGCGTCTCGGCGATCTTCGTGGCCTGGGCGGTGCTGTTCACCGACAACCTCAACGCCGTCACCACGACGTCACTGAACTGGGTGACCGGCAGCTTCGGCTGGCTGTACCTGGTGGTGACCCTGGCAATCCTGGTGTTCCTGATCTTCTTGGCCTTCAGCCCCTACGGCGACATCAGGCTCGGCAAGGACAGCGACCGCCCCGAGTTCGGGACCATCTCGTGGTTGGCGATGATCCTGAGTGCGGTGATGGGCATCGGCTTGGTCTCCTATGGCGTGGCCGAACCGATTTCACATCTGGCAGACCCTCCGCACGGGCTGGCTCAGCCCGGCACACCCGAGGCCGCGGTCCGCGCGCTGCAATACTCCTACTTCGACTGGGGTCTGCACGCGTGGGCGATCTTCGCCGTGTTCGGTCTCGCCATCGCCTATTCCACGTACCGAAAAGGCCGGCGGATCCTGGTGAGTCAGTTGTTTCGTCCGTTGCTCGGTGACAAAGTGGACGGCCCCATCGGCAAGGTGATCGACGTGATGGCAGTGTTCGCAACACTGTTCGGCACCACTACCTCGCTGGGGTTGGGCGCGCTGCAGGTCAACAACGGGCTGGGTTCGCTGTTCGGGGTTCCGGTCAACAACGTCACCCAGGTGCTCATCATCGCCGCCGTGACCGCCATCTTCACCATGTCAGCGGTCACCGGTGTCAGCAAGGGCATCAAGTTCCTCAGCCAGGGCAGCGCAGTCCTGGCGATCGCGCTGTTCGTGTTCATGCTCGTCGTCGGACCCGCCGTGTTCATCGCCAATCTCTACATCGAGTCGCTGGGCACCTGGGCTTCTGACTTCTTCCGGATGTCGCTGCAAGGCACCGCTTTCGGCGGCCTCGAATGGATGCAGTGGTGGACCTACTTCATGCTCGCCTGGTGGGTGGCCTGGGGTGCCTTCGTCGGCGTCTTCCTGGCCAGGATCTCCCGGGGACGCACCATCCGCGGATTCATCGTCGGTGTTCTCGTCGTCCCCAGCGTCGTGTTCTTCACCTGGTTCACCGTCTTCGGCGGCACTGCCATCCACGTCGACATGTTCGAGGGCGGCAACATCGCCGAGCGCACCGCCGCCGACATCAACAGCGCCTTCTTCGCAACCCTGGAGAACTTCCCGTTCGCGACGGTAACCTCGGTGATCGCCATCCTGCTGGTCGTCATGTTCTTCGTCTCCGGCGCTGACGCCAACACGTTTGTACTCGGCATGATGACCTGCAACGGATGCCTCACCCCCAAGCGCACCGTTCTGATCCTGTGGGGCGTTCTCACCGGGCTCACCGCGATCGTGCTGATGCTGGCCGGTGGCCTGACCGCACTGCAGAACACCGTCATCGTCGCCTCACTGCCCTTCCTCGTGATCATCGCGGGATTGACCGTCTCGTTCTGGATGGACCTCATCGCAGACCGTCGCGCCATGACAGCCAAGGCCGTAGCCGAACTCGCCAAGAAAGTGGAAACGCATGTCTGACAACAATATTCGGCGCAGTCAGATTCGCGCCGCGTGGGAAGCGGCCTGGGACAAGGGCGAAGTCGACGCCCTCGACGCCATCCTAAGCCCGGAGTACCGGCGCATCGGTGCCAGCGGCGACCCACAGGGCCTCACCGAGTTCAAAGCGTCGATCATCGCCACCCGGTCGGCGTTCCCCGACCTGACCACCGTCATCGACGAGCTGGTGGTCGAGGGGGACAAGGCCGCGATCCGCTGGCACAGCAACGGAAATCATCAGCACTCGTTCCTGGGGGTGCCTGCGACCAAGCGTCCGGTCGCGGTCAGTGGAGCGACGTTCGCGCGCTTCGACGGCGAACGCATCGTGGAGGAGCACGTCACCTGGGATCCGCGAACCCTGTTGTCGGCGTTGGGCATCCTGGCAGTCGGGATGGACCGGTGAGCACCACAGCACCCGACCTGGACGTGATAAAGCAGGTCAACCGGCAGTTCGTCACGGGTGTCACCGTGGTCACCGCTATGGACGGGGACACCCCCCGCGGCTTGGCGGTGAATGCGTTCGCGAGCATCTCGCTGGCCCCGCCGACGGTGATGGTGGCGGTGCAGCACACCTCGTCCACGCATGAGTGCCTGTTCACCGCGGAACATCTGGCGATCAACATCCTGTCCACCGAGCAGCTCGATGTGGTGACGACGTTCGCCACCAAGTCGACAGACAAGTTCGCCGACTTGGATTGGCGGCCCGGCCCGTTCGGGAGCCCGCTGATCGCGCGTAGCGCTGCCGTCATGGAGGTGGAGATCCGCGAGCGTCTGCAGGCCAGTACCCACACCGTATTCATCTGCCGGGTCGTTCACGCCGAGGTCAGCGAACACCATCCCATGGTGTACAGCGCCGGTAAGTTCTTCGATGGCGGCGCGCTGGCAGCGCTGCACTGACACGAGGAATGCAGGTGGCGGGCACGAACGGTTCGAGCAACGGCTCGATTCAAGGGCGGTTGATCGCCGAGATCCGTCGGCGGATCATCGCCGGTGAGATCTCACCCGGGGTCAACATCTCCGAGCTGGCGATCGCCGAGGAGTTCGGGGTGTCCCGAACCCCGGTCCGCGAGACTTTCAAACAGCTGCAGACAGAAGGCTTGATCGAGATCCGGCCTCGGGTCGGCACCTTCGTCACGGCGCCGTCGCGGCGTGAGATCACCGAACTGTTCGAGATGAAAGAACTGCTCGAGGGCGCCGCCGCCCGGCTGTTGGCACAGCGGGGCCGGGTGCCGGAGATCGACCAGTTGGAGGAGAACCTCCGGCAGGCCGACGACGCCGTGGCCCGCGACGATCGCGAACGCTACGCCGAACTGGTCGAGGAGTTCCACAACCTGCTGATCCAGGGCGCCGACAACAGCAAACTCGAGGCACACTATCGCACCCTGATGAACCAGCTGGCGTATGCGCGTCTGGTCAACACGTCGCTCAGTCAGCCGGGCCGGCCGCTGCAGTCCGACCGCGAACACCACCATGTGCTGGACCTGATCATCGCCAAGGACGGTGACAGTGCCGAGTGGGTGATGCGTGAGCATGTCCGGGCCAGCCGGCGCGCGTTGTTGGCCGGTCTGGAGAAATCCGCGCGCTGACCTCCTGGCCGGGCCCTGTTCCCACGCGACACGTAACCATTTGCGACGACACGCCGGTATCCGTCGCAGACGTTTACGTTTCGACAAGGTGTCGGTCCCCAATGCCACATTGCGCGCATGAAAGATGTCTTCCTGGGCGGCGAGGCGGTCCGCCGTGGCGAGCTCACCCCTTACCAACTGCGAACCGGTTTCGTCCCGATGTTTCCCGGCGTGCACATGCCGAATCACACCGTGCCGTCGTTACGGGCACGGACGATCGGCGCCTGGAAATGGTCGCGGAGCAAAGGCGTGGTGGCCGGGCTGGCGGCGGCCGCGCTGCATGGCTCCGACTTGGTTGACGACGACATACCGATCGAGCTCATCTCTCGCAACACCAATCCGCCGGCCGGCATCATCACACGCAACGAACTACTGACTGACACCGAACGCGGCAGATCGTGTGGGGTGATGGCGACGACAATCGAGCGCACGGCATTCGATCTGGGGCGTCACCTCGAGAGATCAGACGCGTTGGGTCGGCTGGATGCGCTGAAGCGGGCGACGGCGTTCAAACCGGCGAGGGTCGAGGCGCTCAGCGCGTTGCATCCCGGCACTCGGGGGTTGCGCCAACTGCGTGAGCTGTTGCCCCTCGTCGACCCAGGCGCGGCGTCGTTGAAAGAGAGCTGGTTGCGGTTGCTGCTCATCGACGACGGCCTGCCTCGTCCTCGAACGCAGATCCCTGTGGGCGCAGACGGCTGCCTGATCGGAATCCTCGACATGGGTTGGGAGCAGTACAAGGTGGCTGCTGAGTACGACGGCGATCAACATCGGTGGGACCGCAAACGATATGTGCATGACCAGAGAAGGCTGCGGCGACTGCAGCGAGCGGGCTGGATTGTCGTCCGCGTCATCGCCGAGGACACGAGGGCAGACATTCTGGCCCGCGTACGTGCCGCGCTCCATCGTCGCGGCTACCGCGACACTTGATCATTTGCGACGACACGCCGCTATACGTCGCAACCGTTTACGTCTGGAGCACCGTCTGCCTAGGCCCGGCGGGGCGCCGCCAGGCGTTCGCGCCGAAGCCGGTCCACCTCGGACAGCTCCAGCGGCGGGAGCTCGCCGACCACCTGCGCCAGCAGGTGATCAGCCAGTTCGGGATTGCGGGCCAGACACGGCCCGTGCAGGTAGGTGGCAATGACACTGCCCTGAACCGCACCGTCGTACCCGTCACCCGCGCGGTTGCCCGCTCCCTTGGTCACCGCCGCCAAGGGTCGGGCATCCGGTCCCAAAACGGTTCCGCCACGGTGGTTTTCGAATCCGGTCAAAGGTGCGGACAGTCCCTGGAGCAGCGGAGTCGACGCCACCTCACCGATGGTGCGCGACTCCTGCGGTGAGGTCGTGACATCGAGCAGGCCCACACCTTCGACGCGTTCACCGGCCGAGGTCTCATACCAGTGCCCGAGCACCTGAATGGCCGCGCAGATCGCCAGCACCGGCGCGCCCCGAGAAGCGGCCTGCTGCAGGCCGGGGTAGCGCAGCAGGTGTTTGGTGGCCAACCGCTGCGCGTAATCCTCGGCACCGCCGAGGGTGTACAGGTCGAGTTCGGAGGGCACGGGATCGGCCAACGTGATCTCGACGATCTCGGCGTCGATGCCCCGCAACAGCAGTCGCTGCCGCAGCACCACCGCATTGCCGCCGTCGCCGTAGGTGCCCATGACGTCGGGCAGCACGAGCCCGATCCGGACGGTCACGAGAGCACCCGATTCAGCGCCAGGAACGCGGTGTAGTTGGCGACGACCTCGACGTGCCCGGGCGGGCATGACGCGATGGCCGCGACGGTGTCGTGAACCAAGGAGTGCTCGACGCCGGCGTAGCCGAGCCGGACCGCCAGATCGGTGCCGCGCTCGCCGGCGGCCACCACCGACGTCCCCTCGAAATGTTCGAAGCGCACGTCCCACAGCCACGACAGGTCCTCGCCGTCGGGCACCTGTCCGTTGACCGAGATGACGACGCCGGCCGCCTGCTTGTCGATCATGGACAGCGCCTCCTGCCAGCCGGCGGGGTTCTTGGCCAGCAGCACCCGGACGGTGTGCGCACCCAGGCGCACCGTGCGGTACCGGCCGGCCACCTCGTCGACCAGCGACACCGCGGCCACCGCCTCGGCCGGCGATGCTCCCAGGGCCACCGCAGCCGCAACGGCCTGGGCGGCGTTACCCCGGTTCACCGTCCCGGGCAACGCCAACGTCATGGGCAGCACCAGCCCGTCGGGCCCGTACAAGGACTCGTCGTCGAACCACCACTGCGGGCTGGGCCGCTTGAAATCGGTGCCCGTCGAGTACCAGTGGGAGCCGTCGCGGACGATGATCTCGCCGCTGCGGGGGCAACTGACGGAGTCGTTGGCCCAACCGCCGCCGGCGGCCACCCACACGACGTCGGGGCTGTCGTAGGCGGCCGAGGTCATCAGCACGTCGTCACAGTTGGCGACCACAACCGCAGCGGGGTGGCGCGCGAGACCGGACCGGAGCGTGCGCTCGATGTGGTTGATCTCACCAACCCGATCCAGTTGATCGCGGGACAGGTTGAGCAGCACGATGACCGACGGCTCGATCGCATCCGCCACATGCGGCACATGCATCTCATCGACCTCGAGCGCGGCGAGGTCTGCCGTCCGTGCCGACGCCAGGGCGGCGACGAGTCCGGCGTCCATGTTGGCGCCTTCGGCGTTGGTGGCCACGGGACCGACGGTCGCCAATGCGGCCGCCGTCATCCTGGTGGTGGTCGACTTGCCGTTCGTGCCGGTCACGACAACGGAACGGCGACCGCGGCCGAGCTGACCCAGGATCGACTTGTCCAGCGTCATGGCCACCAGACCACCGATCATCGCGCCCGCGCCGCGGCCCGTCACCCGGGATGCCCAACGCGCGCCGGCACCTGCTGCCAGGGCGGCACGTCCTCGCGGTGAGATCACCGGGAGAAGTTTAGTGGCGCCCGGTCGACACGGTTTTCCACAGCGCGACGAAGAACCCGGTTTGTCGGAGGCGCGTGCCATCCTGGCTGCGTGAGGCATGAATGGGGCCGACCGGCGGCTGACTCCGCAGAGGGCTGGGTGGTGGTGGATCTCGAGACATCGGGATTCAGCCCGGGCCAAGCCCGCGTGATCAGCCTGGCTGCGCTGGCCCTCGACGCGGACGGGCGGGTGGAGGAGTCGGTCGTCAGCCTGCTCAACCCCGGTGTTGATCCCGGGCCCACGCACGTCCACGGCCTCACCGCCGAGATGCTCGAGGATCAGCCCACCTTCGGTGACATCGCCGCCGACGTCGTGCAACTGCTGAAGGGCCGCACCCTCGTGGCGCACAACGTCGCCTTTGACTACTCGTTCCTGGTCGCCGAAGCCGAACTCATCGGCGCCGAACTGCCCACCGAAACCGTCATGTGCACTGTCGAGCTCACGCGGCGGCTCGGGCTCGAGCTGGAGAACTTCCGCCTGGAGACGCTCGCCCGGCACTGGGGTGTCGCGCAACTACGGCCGCACGACGCATTCGACGACGCGTCGGTGCTGGCGCAGGTGTTGCAGCCGGCCCTGCAGCGCGCCCATGAGCGCGGTATCTGGCTGCCGGTGCGTCCCGTCACCCGCAGGACCTGGCCCAACGGCCGCGTCACCCATGACGAGCTGCGGCCACTGAAGATGCTGGCCGCGCGGATGCCCTGCCCGTACCTCAACCCGGGCCGCTACATCAGCGGCCGGCCGCTGGTGCAGGGCATGCGGGTGGCGCTGTCGGCGGAGGTGCGCCGCACGCACGAAGAACTGGTGGAGCGGATCCTGCACGCCGGTCTGGCGTATTGCGACACCGTCGACCCGGAGACCTCGCTGGTGATCTGCAACGACGACAGCCCCGAACAGGGCAAGGGCTTCCTGGCGCGGGAGTTGGGTGTCCCCGTCGTCACCGATACCGAGTTCATGGACTGCGTGAACGGCGTCGTCGGTGGTACCGGTGTCGATCAGTTCACCGATACCACCGTCGACGGCGAGCAGTTCGCGCTGTTCTAGAGTGGGCGCACCGTGCGCCAGAACGACTCCTGCCCGGGATCGTCAAAAGCCGCCCGGTTGGCCGCCGTGAACGCTTGCACCGTGGTCGCGGGTGCGCCGGTGAGGGATTCGACGACGTCGTTGGTGCCGGCGAAAATGCCGTCACGGTAGTCCTGCGCCACGTTGGTCAGGTGTTGAATGAGGAAGTCGCCATGCCCCTGGGCGCGCAGGGCCTGCGCGAACTCGGCGATTTCGACGGGTTCGTACCGCACCCGAACCCCCAGTGCTGCAGTCATTTCCCGCGCGATCTCGTAGTGGTCGAACTCGACGGGGCCGTAGAGCGGGTAGACCGCCCGATCATGGGCTGCGGGGTCGCGCAGGATCGCTACGATGACCCGTGCCTGGTCAGCCGCGGCGATGGGAGCGTGTCTGCCGTCGGCGAACGGCAGTCGAAGTACACCACCCTCGGCATCTCGTGACCACTGCCACGTGAGCCATTCGGCGAAGAAGGTGGGTCGCAGATGTGTGGTCGCGAAGTCGAAGCGGTCGAGCAGTTGTTCGCCGAGCCAGTGATCGCGGGCCGCGTGACTGCGTGCCTGGCGTCGCGCGCTGATCTGAGACATGTTGACCACCGCCCGGACGCCCTGCTCGGCGGCGCTCTGTGCGAATACTGCCGTGGCCTCCAGCAACCCACCTGGGTCGATGGGATAGCAGAAGTACGCCGCGGTGACGCCGTTCAGGGCGGTACTCACCTCATCGAGGTCGCGAAGGTCACCGGCGACGACTTCGGCGCCGAGCCCGGCGAGCTTCGCGGATCGGTCGTCCACACGGTGGACCAGCGCGCGAACCTGGGCGCCCTGCTCGCGCAGCAGTTTCACCACGTTGGCACCCGTTTTCCCGGTCGCGCCGGTGACCAGATAGCGGCTCATGACCGCACCTCCTGCGCCCGGCCCGGTTCGGTCGCCGGGTGCGTGACCACCCAGCCGAGGACGAAGTCGGCGACCTCGCGCCATCGCGAGTCCATCACCAGCGAATGCCCGCGGTCGGCGAACACGTGGTAGTCGGTCACGGCGCGGCAGGCCGACTGCAGTTCTGCGGCCTCGCGGCTCACCGACTCCGCGACGATGTGGTCGCGGCCGCCGCCGATGATGAGCAAGGGGCCACGACCGTCGTTGCGCACGTCAACCGTTGTCGGTGAAAGCGGATCCTTCTTTGCGGCAACAAGCTCGAACAGTGGCTTGCCCGGAGCGGGAATCGCGTAGCGACGGTATAAGTCACCGGCTTCGTCGCGGGGGATGGCGTTGGCGATGGCATAGCGGAACTGCCGCTCGGTGAGGGTCACCTCGCGGTCGCGGTTCTTGGGGTTTCGCAGCACCGGGAGCGTCGAGCGGATCTGGGAGAGCGGGAGCTTGGTCACGCCCCGGATCGGTGCGGGGCTGATCGCGACGGCAGCCGACGCGCGCCCCTCGTCGAGCAGGCGCTGTGCGATCAGGCCGCCGAAGGAGTGGCCGATCACCAACGGCCGCACGGGCATTGTGTCCACCAGGCCCCTGTAGTGGGCTACGACGTCGTCGATGCCTTGTCCGCCGACGTCATGGCCGTGGCGGCGGGTGGCCTCGGCGGTGGGGCCGTCGCCGGGCCATCCGGCGACGACGGGCTGATAGCCCTCGCGCCGGAAGAGCGCGGCCCAGGGGTTCCACGACGATGCGTGTACCCACAAGCCGTGGATGAAGAGGACGGGATGGTTGTGCATTCGCGTAATCCATTCTGTTGCAACCGTTTTCGGCAACAAAGGTCACCAATACGCGAAAGGGGGTGGGACTCCTCGTTCATTCCGGCCGGCGCAGGAATGTGATGCCAATCACTTTGTCCGGGTGTGGCGGCGCGGCGGGATGGCGACGGCGATGAGTTCGCTGGCGGCTTCGCGGGCGTCCTGGATCGGCTGCGGATCGTTCAAGGAAGTGGCCAGCGCCATGGCGCCTTCGAACAGCACTGCAAGTTGACGAGCGAGTCGATCCGGTTGCCGCGCCCCTGCCGCGGAGGCCATTTCCTCCAGTGCGACTATTGACCTGCGCTTGAAGTCCGTCACCAGTGTCTGCACGCCGGGCATTTCGTCGGCAGCCTCGACGGCCGCGTTGTGAAAGGGGCAGCCGCGGACGCGTCCCGCCGCCTCCATGTCGAAGATGGCAAGGAGCCGGTCGCGGGGATTCGCTTCGGGTGTTGAGCGCGGGTCGAGGTCGTCGGCGAGCTCACGAAGGTAACCCTCCACAACCGCGGATTTGGTCGGGAAGTGTTTGTACAGGGTGCGTTTGGATACGGATGCGACTTCTGCGAGACGCTCGACGCCGGTGGCATTGATGCCGTGTTGGTAGAAGAGCTCGGTTGCCGCTGTCAGAATACGTTCGCGTGCATCAGGTTTCGTTGGTGCTGATGCTCCCTTGAGGGGCTTTGACGCTGCCATGGCAAGCAGTATACCGATCGGTTTACATCTCATGGTCGTTGGTCTACCATCGGTCGCAGCGGCCGGTGTAAACCGGTCGGTTTACCGTAGAGGAGACAAGCCATGCCACCGGTTGTACTGATCAGCGGGGTGTCATCAGGTATCGGACGCGCCGCGGCTCTGTCGTTCGTCCGCAGAGGTTTCCGGGTTTTCGGAACTGCACGTCATCGGCACGGCACCGAACCACCGAGCGGCGTGGAGTTGCTCGAACTGGACGTCACCGACGGCGAGTCCGTCACCGCGGCAGTGTCCGCGGTGCTCGAACGGACCGGCCGCATCGACGCTCTGGTCAACAACGCCGGTATCGGCCTGCTCGGTGCTGCCGAGGAGTCGTCCGACGAACAGGTCCGCTGGGTGTTCGACGTCAACGTCTTCGGACCCATCCGGTTGACCCGCGAAGTGCTACCCCATATGCGTGAGCGCGGCAGCGGCCGGATCGTCCACGTCAGCTCAATTCTGGGGACCATTCCGCAGCCGTATATGGCGTTGTACGCGGCGACGAAACATGCGATCGAGGGTTACTCCGCGTCCCTCGACCACGAGGTGCGTGAGTTCGGGATCCGATCGATTCTCGTAGAACCTGCGTACACCAAGACCTCGTTCGACACGAACCTGCTCATTTCCGACGTTCCCGCAGCGGACTACGCGTCACGGCGTGTGGTCGCGCGGGCGCTGATCGACGAGACTCAACGCACCGCCGACGACCCTGATGTCGTCGCCCGTGTGATCGTGGCGGCCGCCAGCACACCCAAGCCGGCGCTGCGGTACACGGCGGGTTCCACCGCGAAGCGCGTATCGGTCCTGCGCCGCCTGGTTCCGCCGGCGCTGTTCGACCGACAGATCCATGCCATGAACCGGCTCGGGGCTCCGGCGGCACCACCGACCGCGGTGATTCGATGACGTCGCCGAATGTCGGCTTCCTGGTGACCCTGCACGCCAGTGCCGGCCGCGAAGACGACGTCGCCGCTTTTCTCCTGGCGGCCAGAGAGCTGGTCGAGGCCGAACCCGGAACCCGAACGTGGTCGGCGTTCCGAAGCGGGGACTCGACTTTCGGCATCTTCGACACGTTCGATTCCGAGTCAGACCGCGACGCTCATCTGCACGGCGAGGTGCGTCGAGCACTCGAATCGCACGCCGACCTCTTCAGGACGCCACCCGTCATCACCGCGGTCGACGTACTCGCATCGAAGCGCCAGCTGTGAGCTTCGCCGAGACCGACGTTCTGCCGGAGATCATTCGCACTTTCGGGCCCAAACCGACGTTTGGGCCGAAAGGGAAGCTCAGTCTCGCGCGGCGCGGTTGACCGCCGAGACCACCGCGCGCAGTGATGCCGTGGTGATCGACGTCGCGATCCCGACACCCCAGACGGTCTTGCCGCCGATGGACGCCTCGACGTAGGCCGCGGCTTGGGCTTCCTCGCCGGAGGACATGGCGTGTTCGGAGTAGTCCAGCACGTTGACGTCGAAACCGATGGCGCCCAACGCATCACAGAACGCGGCCAGCGGGCCGTTGCCGGCGCCGACGATCTCGCGTTCCTCGCCGTCGACCTTGACCACGGCGGTGATGGTGTCGGTGCCGCCGTCGACCTCGGCGGCGTCGACCTTCTGGCGCATCCGTTCCAGCGGCCGGATGGGCTTGAGGTACTCCTCGGAGAAGGCGTCCCACATGACCTTCGGCGATACCTCGCCGCCCTCACCGTCGGTGATCTTCTGGATGGCCTGACTGAACTCGATCTGCAGCCGCCGTGGCAGCGCCAGACCGTGGTCGGCCTTCATGATGTAGGCGACGCCGCCCTTGCCGGACTGCGAGTTCACCCGGATGACGGCCTCGTAGGTGCGGCCGACGTCCTTGGGATCGATCGGCAGGTACGGCACCTGCCACAGGATGTCGTCGACATCGGCATCTGCGTCGTCGGCGGCCACCTTCATGGCGTCCAGGCCCTTGTTGATGGCGTCCTGGTGGCTGCCGGAGAACGCCGTGTACACCAGGTCGCCGCCGTAGGGATGACGCTCGTGCACGGGCAGCTGGTTGCAGTACTCGACGGTGCGCCGGATCTCGTCGATGTTGGAGAAGTCGATCTGCGGGTCCACACCGCGGGTGAACAGGTTGAGCCCCAGCGTCACCAGGCACACGTTGCCGGTGCGCTCGCCGTTGCCGAACAGGCAGCCCTCGATACGGTCGGCGCCGGCCTGGTAGCCCAGCTCGGCGGCGGCCACCGCGGTGCCGCGGTCATTGTGGGGGTGCAGGCTCAAGATGATGGAGTCGCGCGGGGTCAGGTGCCGGTTCATCCACTCGATGGAATCGGCGTAGACGTTCGGGGTGGCCATCTCGACGGTGGCCGGCAGGTTGACGATCAGGGGCACCTCAGGGGTGGGGGCCACGATCTCGGCGACGGCGTTGCACACCTCGACGGCGTATTCCAGCTCGGTGCCGGTGTAGGACTCGGGGGAGTACTCGAACCGCCACTGTGTATCCGGGTACTTCTTGGCCTCGTCGACGCACATCCGGGCGCCGTCGGTGGCGATCTTCTTGACGGCCTCGCGGTCGGCGCGGAATACCACCCGCCGCTGCAGGATCGACGTCGAGTTGTAGAAGTGCACGATCGCGCGGGGTGCGCCCTGGCAGGCCTCGAAGGTGCGGGTGATCAGTTCGGGCCGGCACTGCGTCAGCACCTGGATGGTGACGTCGTCGGGGATCGCGCCCTGTTCGATGATCTCGCGTACGAAGTCGAAGTCGGTCTGGCTCGCCGACGGGAAGCCGACCTCGATCTCCTTGTAACCCATCCGCACCAGCAGGTCGAACATCCGGCGCTTGCGCTGCGGGCTCATCGGGTCGATCAGCGCCTGGTTGCCGTCACGCAGGTCCACCGCACACCACGACGGAGCGCGGTCGATCACCTTGTCCGGCCAGGTGCGGTCCGGCAGGGTGATGTTCTCGACCTCGGCCGCGAAGCTGCGGTACCGGTTCACCGGCATGGATGTGGCCTGCTGGGTGTTCCAGGCGGGCTGGCCGGGGTTGGCGCCACCGGCGGGGGTGTTGATGGTGCGTACCGAGCTGTACGCGTCAGGATTGAAGTTCTCAGTCATGGGGTCTGCTCCGGATTCGTCTGGGATTCACATCAGACCGGCGCATCGCGAAACACCCGCGACGGGAGGCCAGTCTGGATCAGACCCCGTCGCGGCGTCCGAGAAGGAGCACCCGCTGCACGAGGTCCACCTTAGCGCGCTCGACTGCCAGCCCCAAAACCCGTCCGCCGGGACAGCAGGTGGCATTGTGCGAAGATCTGCCGATGTGGCGTGTCCTCGTGGCGCTGTCCGGGGTCGCCCTGCTGCTCACCGGCTGCGGCGCTCCGGTGGATGGCAACGCCCGCCCGGGGAACCGCGACGGTGACCCGGCCACGTTCTTTCATGGTGCGGTGCCGACGTACGGGCAGCGCGTCAGCTCGTACGACCGGATCCGGCTGGCGTATCTGCGCGCGTTGCGCCGCATCGACGTGTGCGGCCTGACCGATCAGGACGCGCTCGCCAGAGTCGGCGAGATCAATTCTGTGGGAACGCTTTTCGGCCTCGATCAGTGCGATGTCAACGTGAAGGTGCCCGGTGCCGTCGCGCCTCGCTTCATCAGTGCCACCGTGGAGCTCGCGCAACCCCTGGGGCCTGAGGTGTTCAGCGCCGAGGGGCTGCCGGTGCGGGAGGCTTACGCCGGGGCGTGTGAGTTCCTGGTGCCCCTCGACCTGGCCGTATTGCCCGGGGCCAGCCCGCTGTTCGGTCCTGAACAACCGCAGTTGCGGGTCGCGATGGTGGCCGAATCCGACTGCGGCGTGGTTCGCCGGGTGGCGTCGTTGATCGCCGCGCGGGTGGCCGGCTCATCGCTCCCGGTGCGAGACGGTGCTGCGGCTTACACCACACCCCTGGCCGAACGTGACCCGTGTGAGGTGCTCACCACGCTGGCCGACCAGGAGATCGGCTACTGGAACATCCCGGGCAGCGGGCCCTACCGGTGCGAGTTCGGCATCGCCCGCAACACCGACGAGGGGGCGGTGCCGATGGCACTGTCGCTGCGGCCGCGGGTGGTCGACGCCGGCATCGACGGCCGTGATCTGGTCCGCAGTGGTGGTGCCGAGGTGTATCTCGACCGGGAGTCCTGCTCGGCGCTGGTGTTCGTCGGGCCGGAACTGCGGCGTCGCCTCGGCAACGGCGATCTGGTGGACACCGGCGACGTGCGCATTCGGCCCGCGGTCGACGTCGACAGCGAGGAGGAGTCCTGCACCGGAACCACCTTGGTGGAGCAGATTGCCGCGCGCGCAGCGGCGCTGTACCGCTGAACGCTGCCGCTACAGTGGCGCCGGTGAAACTCAATCGGCGCTGGTGGGTGGCGATCGCCGCCGTCGTCGTGGTCGCGGTGGCCATCGTGGTGTCGGAGACGGTGCTCAATCGGACCTCCGAGGAGTGCCGTCCGGTGGTGGACTTGTTGGAGTTCAACCAGGCGCAGGCTCAGAAGATCGAAGAGCACTCCGGAGAGTCCGCTGGTCTGCCGACGGTTGCCGATGACGCGGCCTACCAGCAGTGGGCTGACGGGCTCGCGCAGCGCGCCCAGCAGATCAGCGATCCCGACCTGGCCGCCACCGCGATCCGGATGGCCGACCTGGCCTCGCAGTTCGTCACCAAGCTGCCGCAGCTGCGGGCCGAGGCCGACGCCCACACCCCGGGTGCACCGACGCCTGATGTGGTCACCGACATGAACTTCCTCAACGCCCGGATCAGTCAGGAGACCGCGGAACTGACCGACGCCTGCGTCAACTGATCGCGGGTTACAGCGCGGACCCGGGTGTTGACACCGGCGTCAGAGCGGCCAGTTGAGCACGATCTGCGACAGCGGCAGCCGGGTGCGCGGCCGACTGTCGCGCTCGGCGATGTCGTCGGCCACGCCCGCATAGTCAGCCAGCCGCCCGACGGCGACGATCGCCAGCGGTCGAAGGCCCTCGGGCAGGTCGAAGGTGTTCCGGGCGCCGTCGACGTCGAACCCCGCCATCGGGTGGGCGACCAGCCCGCGCGAGACCGCCTCGACGGACAGGTTCGCCATCGCCGCACCCGCGTCCACGCCCGAATACAGCGCGGTGCGTTCGTCTTCGCCCTCGTCGGCGCACACCAGGATCAGCGCGCTGGCGGCTTTGGCGTAACTGTTGCCGCGGCGCAGCAGCTCGGCCAGCGAGGTGAACGACGTCTGCCCGCGCCGACCCACGACGAAGCGCACCGGCTGGCGCCCTCCCCAGGTGGCGGCCCACCGCGCGGCTTCCAGCAGTGCCACCAGATCACCTTCGGCCAGCACGGCGTCGGCATCGAAGGCGCGGGGGCTCCACCGGGCGGCGATGTCGGGATGGATGGGCACCGAGGTGGACGCCGACCGGTCGTCAGGAGGTTGCGGCACCGCACCAACTTAGCGAGGGAAAAACCACGTGCTCGCCTCCCTTATCCTTGGTGGGATCAAATTCGACCCGGAAAGGGCAGATAGTGGCGCTCGTCGTGCAGAAATACGGCGGATCCTCGGTGTCGGACGCCGAGCGGATCCGCCGCGTCGCCGAGCGCATCGTCGAGACCAAGAAGGCGGGCAACGACGTCGTCGTGGTCGTCTCGGCGATGGGCGACACCACCGACGACCTGCTTGACCTGGCCAAACAGGTGTGCCCCGCGCCGCCGGCCCGGGAACTCGACATGCTGCTGACCGCCGGTGAGCGGATCTCCAACGCGCTGGTCGCGATGGCCATCGAGTCACTGGGGGCCCAGGCCCGGTCGTTCACCGGCTCGCAGGCCGGCGTCGTCACCACCGGCACCCACGGCAACGCCAAGATCATCGACGTCACCCCCACCCGGTTGCGCTCGGCGCTCGACGAGGGGCAGATCGTGCTCGTCGCCGGGTTCCAGGGCGTCAGCCAGGACACCAAGGACGTCACCACGCTGGGCCGCGGCGGCTCGGACACCACGGCCGTAGCCGTGGCCGCGGCACTGAACGCCGATGTCTGCGAGATCTACACCGACGTCGACGGCGTGTACACCGCCGACCCGCGCATCGTCTCCAACGCGCAGAAGCTCGACACCGTCTCATTCGAGGAGATGCTCGAGATGGCGGCGTGCGGCGCCAAGGTCCTGATGCTGCGCTGCGTTGAGTACGCCCGCCGCTACGACCTGCCCATTCACGTGCGTTCGTCGTACTCCGACAAGCCCGGCACCATCGTCAAAGGATCGATCGAGGACATCGCCATGGAAGACGCCATTCTCACCGGAGTTGCCCACGACCGCAGCGAGGCCAAGGTCACCGTCGTCGGCCTTCCCGACGTGCCTGGGTACGCCGCCAAGGTGTTCCGCGCCGTCGCCGATGCCGACGTCAACATCGACATGGTGCTGCAGAACATCTCCAAGATCGAAGACGGCAAGACCGACATCACCTTCACCTGCGCCCGCGACAACGGTCCGGGTGCGGTCGAGAAGCTGACGTCACTGCAGGACGAGATCGGCTTCACCCGCGTGCTGTACGACGATCACATCGGCAAGGTGTCGCTGATCGGCGCCGGGATGCGCAGCCACCCGGGCGTCACCGCCAAGTTCTGCGAGGCGCTGGCCGAGGTGGGCGTCAACATCGACCTGATCTCGACCTCCGAAATCCGCATCTCGGTGCTGGTGAAGGACACGGAATTGGACAAGGCCGTCGCAGCGTTGCACGAGGCGTTTGGGCTCGGCAGTGATGAAGAGGCTGTCGTCTACGGCGGAACGGGACGTTGATCAGATGGTGAATATCGCGGTAGTGGGCGCGACCGGACAGGTCGGCCAGGTGATGCGCACGCTGCTCGAGGAGCGCAATTTCCCGGCGGAGTCGGTGCGGTTCTTCGCTTCGGCGCGGTCGGCGGGCAAGAAGCTGAGCTTCCGCGGCCAGGAGATCGAGGTCGAGGATTCCGAGACCGCCGACCCGTCGGGCATCGATATCGCGCTGTTCTCCGCCGGCGCCACCATGTCGCGGGTGCAGGCGCCGCGCTTCGCCGCCGCCGGTGCCGTGGTGGTCGACAACTCCTCGGCGTGGCGCAAGGATCCTGAGGTGCCGCTGGTGGTGTCCGAGGTGAACTTCACTCGTGACGCCGCGAACCGGCCCAAGGGAATCATCGCCAACCCCAACTGCACCACCATGGCCGCCATGCCGGTGCTCAAGCCGCTGCACGACGAAGCCGGGCTGACCCGGTTGGTGGTGTCGAGCTATCAGGCCGTCTCGGGGAGCGGGCTGGCCGGTGTCGAAGAGCTGGCGTCGCAGGCGCGCGCGGTGATCGACGGCGCCGAGCAGCTGGTGCACGACGGCAGCGCGCTGGAGTACCCCGCGCCGGTGAAATACGTTGCGCCCATTGCCTTCAACGTGGTTCCGCTGGCCGGCTCGCTGGTCGACGACGGTTCCGGTGAGACCGACGAGGATCAGAAGCTGCGCAACGAGAGCCGCAAGATCCTCGGTATCCCGGAGTTGCTGGTGTCCGGCACCTGCGTGCGGGTGCCGGTGTTCACCGGGCACTCGCTGTCCATCAACGCCGAGTTTTCTCAACCCCTTTCGGTCGAGCGCGCTCGCGAACTGCTGACTGATGCCCCTGGAGTGAAGCTCGTGGAGGTGCCCACTCCGCTGGCCGCCGCAGGGGTGGATGAGTCGCTGGTGGGCCGGATCCGCCAGGACCCCGGTGCGCCGGAGGGGCGCGGCCTGGCCTTGTTCGTCTCCGGCGACAATCTGCGTAAAGGTGCCGCACTCAACACCATTCAGATCGCCGAACTGCTGGCCGCCGAGCTCTAGTGCCTTCACGCTGCTCAGAAGGGCGGCGGGTTGTTGGGGTCGGCGATTTGGGTGTGGTCTTCGAAGAAGAGGCGGTAGCCCCAGTTGTCTTTGGGGGCGGCTGCGCGGTGGGTGGGGGTGCCGCCGTTGGCTCGGTGGGCAGCGTTGAGTGCGCGCTCTGCGGCGATGCGGTAGGCGCGGTCTTTGGCTTTGGTGCGTTTTCGTTTTGGCATCTTGACCGACTTGTCGGCGGCCGCTTCTTTTCTCGGGCTGCCCCGCTGCACCGGCGCCGAAGTGGTGTTCACGCCCGGGAACAGGATGCGGCTCAGCGGGATGCTGGTGTAGGTGTGGCCGGTGGGGGTGGTGACGATGACGGTGCCGTCTGGTTTTTGGATCTCGGACCAGCCGTCGCGGAAGGTTTTGATCAGGTGGTGATGGTGGCAGTGGCCCTTGAGGTTGGAGGCATGGGTGGGCCCGCCCTCACCCCAGGGGATGGTGTGGTCGAGGTCGGCGTCGCGGATGGGGCGATCGCAGCCCGGGACCCGGCAGGTCAGGTCACGGGCTTGCACGAATTCGCGGTCCGCGGCGCGGATGCGGTAGCTGTCGGTCGGGTCGACCGCCGGGGTCTTGATGTGGCGGACTTCGGCACCGGCGGCGATCAGGGCCGCGATCAACGCATTCGGCACCACCCCGTAGCCGGGGATGAACCCCGGCGCCGTGCCCGTCTTGGGAGGTGGTGTGGCAGAGATGGTTTCGGCAGCCGCTTGCGCTTCTGGTGCCGCGGGCTCTGACCCGGGCTCCTCGGCTGCCGGTAGCTCGGCTTCTTGGTCGGCGGGAGCCGGGCAGTGTCGCGGAGCCGATGACGGCGGCTCCTGGTCCGAGTCGGACTGCGCCGGTTGCCCGTGTGGTGTCGCGGGGTCCTCGCTGGCGCTGGGCTCCGCTGCGGCTGCCTGCTCGGGCTGGCCGGCCGCAGTCTTCGTGTCCTTGGTGGGGTATGTGATGGTGACGTTGGTGGGGCCGGTGGGGAACACCCCTTTGCCGTGGATCAGCGGATCGGGATCACCGTCCAGCGCAGGGGCGTCGGCGTAGATGTGCACCACGAACCGCGAGGCCACCCCGTCCTCGGCGGCCGCGGGGCAGATCTCGGAGCCGCACAGGCATTTCAGGTGATCGGCATCAGCGCCGAGGGCTTCGGCGGCGTCGGCGAGCCGCTGGTCCAGCGTGCGGGGATCATTGGGGCACACCGCTTTGGCCATGGTGCGCAGTCTGCCCATCAGCAACGCCCCACCCGGTTTGGTCAACCGAAACGTGAGGGTGGTGATGCCGGCCTTGTCATCGGTGTGCTCCACCGTGACCCCACGCCCGCGCACGGTGTTACGGACCCGCCGCACCGCATCCGGGTCGAACCGTTCGACCCACACATCGACGGCGTTCTTCAACTTGTAGTACGACAGCCCACTCCATCCGCACGTGGTGGCGGCCTCGACGCACGCGGAATCAATGGCAGCCAGAGCCTGCTCGTCGACCACCAAGAAGGTGCGTTCTACCACGGTGCACATCACCCGCGCGGAGATCTCCCCGCGATGGAACAGGGCGGCGAGTTGGGGGAAGCGTTCCCGCATCGCCGCGCCGACCTGCAGATCGTTGAACGCCCAGCGCGCCGAGATGCCGAACGCGATCCCCATCTGGGCCACCACATCGTCTTCGGCGTCCACGGCACACAAACCGGCGTCCTCGTCCTCGGCGGCGTCGGCCAGGAACACCGCTGCCCACTCGGCCAGCGCCGCCAACCGCTGTGCTTCCGCGGCGGCGGCCACCCGAGCCCAGCTCACCGCGGCATCGACGACCGGGGCGGCAGCACTGCCACCTCGCAACTCGTCGATCATCGTCGGTAACTGGGGGAACATGCCCCGACCATACCGACCACCACCGACAAAAAACCTTCACCAAAAGGTAAGCAGCAGAACCCTTTTACTGTCGCTCGATTGTCGCGCCCAGGTGGGCACAGCTCAGTCGGCGATGGTGCCGCTCCACGCGGCGGGCACCAGGATCCAGACCACCTCGCAGGGGTCGGGTCCCGGGTTGCGCCACGTGTAGGGCTCGCGGCCGGGCATGGTGAGGGTGTCACCCTCGGCCAGGGTGAGTGTTTCTGTGGGAAAACGGATTTCGAGCGCGCCGGACATCACGTGCGTCACCTCGACATCGCAGTTGACGGTGAACATCTCGTCACCGCCGCTCGCGCCGGGGTCCAGGGTGGAGCGCAGTACCTGAACCTTCGCCTGAGCGCGGGGGGTGAGCAGCCGCTCGACCGCGCCCTGGCCACCCATCCGGATCGACGGGGCGGCGGCCAGGGGAATAACCCCGGTTTCCGAGCTCTTGAACAGCGACCCGACGTCGAGAGACAGCACCTGACACAGACTCACCAGAGTGGTGACGCTCGGTGAGGTCTCGTCGCGCTCGACCCGGGACAGGAATCCGCCACTGACGCCGGATGCAGTGGCGAGCTGTTCGATCGTCAGTCCCTGCGACTTGCGGGCGGCGCGCAACCGAGCGCCGATGCGCACCGGGTCGCCGGAGGCGGTCGGGTGTATCGGTCTCACGCAGTCCTCCCAGTGCAGTACAGCGCCATGCCTAGATCATCGACCAGTGCGGCTTCAGTTCGGAAATCTTGCGCTGCGCTTGACCGACGATTGGTGCAATATTACCGTCATGCAAGAGTTCATGCCTAAAAGGCAAGATTCACGCGGGCCGGCCATCGGGCCCGCTGTCATCGGAAGAGGGACGCCATGAGCCAACCCACCGCCAACCGCCTGGCGCAGAACGCGCTGAGCCTTCCGGAGTTGGTGTTCACGGTGCTGGCGACATTGGCGCCACTGACCTTGGTGGCCGCGGTCGCGCCACTGCACTTCCTCAAGGGCGGGGCGGCGGTCCCGGGCGGATATCTGGTGGCGGCCGCGGTGATGGCGCTCTTCGCGGTCGGGTTCTGCACCATGACCCGCTATGTGCGCAACACCGGTGCGTTCTACGCGATCATCACCCAGGGCCTCGGGCCCGTGACCGGTGCGGCGGCCGCCGGGTTGGCGGTCGTCGCCTACAACGCACTGCAGGTCTCGACCTACGGCGCCATCGGGTACTACGCCGGCAGTACGGCGCAGCGATTCTTCGGCGTCTCGTTGCCCTGGTGGGTCTACGCCGGTGTGGCCCTGGCAGTCGTGGGATTCCTGGGATTCCGAGGCATCACCGCGAGCGCGAAAGTGCTTGCCGTCGTGCTCATCGCCGAACTGGCAGTCCTGGTCGTCATGGTGGCGGCCGTGTTCATCGCCGGCGGACCGGAGGGGTTCAGCGCTGAACCGTTCGAACCGTCAACGGTGCTCTCCACACAGAACAGCGCGATGTTCGCCCTGATCTTCGGTGCGTTCATGGGATTCGAGTGCACGGCCATCTACTCGGAGGAGGTCAAAGGCGGCGCAGCGACCGTCCGCCGCGCCACCTACGTAGCGGTCGGCTTCATCGGAGTGTTCTACGCCATTGTCACCTACGCGATCGTCACCGCCTACGGTGCCAGCGCGATCGCCGAGGCCGCAGAGTCCGACCCCGCCGGCCTCGTCCTGGTGGTGATCGGCGACTTCACGGCGCCCTGGCTGCTCGATGTCACCGAGGTGCTGCTGTTGCTCAGCGCATTCGCCGCGCTGCTGGCACTGCACAACGCCTCCAACCGCTACGCCTACGCGCTGGGTCGAGAAGGCCTGCTACCGCGAGCTTTCGGGCGCACCCAGGAGCACACCCATTCGCCGTACATCGCCGGTCTGGCACAGTCGGCGCTGGCGCTTGTCGTCATCGTCGTCTTCGCCGCCTTCGGTCTGGACCCCTACCTGGGTCTGCTGTTGTGGGGCAGCGCGCTGGGTTTTCTCGGCATCATCATCCTGTGGGCACTGTGCTCGCTCGCGGTCATGCGGTACCTGCGCCGCCACGCCGCCGACGCCGGCATATGGCGCACCACGGTGGCCCCGTTGCTGTCGTTTCTCGCGCTCGCGGTGGTGGTGGTCCTGGTCTTCCAGAACTTCGACTTCCTCACCGCCGGTGGGCCGTTGGTCAACACCATTCTGATTGTGCTGGCCGCCGGCGCCATGATCGCCGGCGCCGCGCGCGCCGCCGTACTTCGCAAGAGTCAGCCCGCGGTGTACCGGGAGCTGGGCAGGATCGACGCGGATGTGGCCGGGTGACGGGTTACCACCCGATCGACCTGCGCGGTCTGCGGAACCGGGACGCGACCATCTTCGACGACCCCGGCAGTGTGACGTTCGGGCCACAGACGTTGTACGGCTTGCCTTTCCAGTTCGGTGACCCGGCCGAGTCCGTGGTGCGGGTGGCCTCCGGTGAACGGGTGTCGGTACCGCTCGCGGGGCCGTGCCGGTGGCTGATCCTGGCCCATGCGCTCCACGAGACGGACCTCTACGACGGCGCTCCCGTCGGTGAGCCCTGTGCCACGTACACCTGGCGGTACGCCGACGGATCCCAGCATGCTCACACGGTGCGGCAACGGTTCGAGATTGGGCCCTCGCCGCGACTGTGGGAGGGGCGGCCCTTGCCGCTGGACTGGGGACAAACACCGTTTCTGGCGCACAACGCCGCCGAGCACCAGTTGATGGACCGTATCTGCGGCCGATACGACGAAGCCGGAGCACGGTTGGTCGACATCGAGGACGCACAATCCCGGGTGCCGTACGTCCTGCCGTACCGCTACTACCTGTGGGCATACCAGAATCCATTCCCTGAGCGGGAACTCGAGGCATTAGAGATCAGCGCCCGCCGGCCGCTTCTCGTCGGAGCGATCACCTGCAGCGATCTCGAGGAAGAACCGTTCACCAGGGATGTCTCCCGCGAGGTGCTGATCACCGTGCCCGATGCGCTCGACGAACATGTGGCGCTGACCGTGGACCGGGGAACCGCGACCTACGTCTACCGTCGGGTGGGTCCCGACCTCGCGGTGGCCACGCCCGCCTGGGGGCAGCCGGCGCACCTCGGTAATGAAGGGTATGCGCGCGTGTCGGCATCACCGTCGGCCACCGTGACGCTACGACATGCCGGCCGCGAGCTCGGCCGGTGCCGATGGCAGGACCTCATGGACGGCGAAACCCACACGCTGGCAGGCGGAGCGACGATCACCCTCGCCCCGGCGGCCAAAGCGTGGGTGCGGGCCAGCATCAGAGATGCCCGCACCGGTGAGCTCCTCACCGCCCGGGTCCACATGCACACTCCCGACGGCGTGCCGATCGCCCCGTATGGCCACCACGGTCACATCAACTCCGACGGTGGCACCTGGAACCTCGACATCGGTGGCGACGTCCGGCTCGGTTCGCGCACTTACGCTTTCGTCGACGGCATTTTCGAGGGCTGGCTGCCGGTGGGCGATCTGGTGGTCGAGGTGGCCCACGGCTTCCACTACCGGCCCGAGCGTAGGACGATCCGTATCGAACCCGGGCAGCGTGAGCTCGAGCTGACCCTGGAGCGGCTGTTCGATCCGCGGCAGCGGGGCTACTACAGCGGTGACACCCACGTACATTTTGTGTCCACGCAAGGTGCCGAGCTCGAGGCACGTGCCGAAGACGTCGACGTCGTCAACCTCCTGATGAGCCAATGGGGACATCTGTTCACCAACACCGAGGACTTCACCGGGCACCCTCATGTCTCCCATGACGGCCACACCGTGGTGTTTGCCGGCCAGGAGAACCGGACGAACATGCTCGGTCACATCAACCTGCTGGGGCTTCGCGGGCCCATCATGCCCTGGTGCACAGGGGGATCCGAGGAAGCCGACTTCGGTGGGGGACTGGAAACCACCCTGTCGCACTGGGCCGACGAGTGCCGGGCGCAGGGCGGCACCGTGGTCTTGGCGCACTTCCCGGTTCCGAACGGAGAGACCGCCGCGCTGATCGCGACGGGACGGCTCGACGGTGTGGAGACCATCGCCTACGACGCCTACAACATCGGTGAGTACTACCGGTATCTCAATGCGGGCTACCGGCTTCCGCTGGTGGCCGGCACCGACAAGATGACCAGCGAGGTACCCGTGGGCCTCATGCGCACCTACGCGCGTCTGGGGGCGCAGCAGGAGTTCGACTACTGGGCCTGGTGCGATGCGGTCCGCTCGGGGGATACCTTCGCCAGCAGCGGTCCGCTGCTGTACCTGACCGTCGATGGACACCCTCCGGGTACCCAGACCCGAATCGACGGTGCTGCAAGCATTCACGTGGAGATGCAGTCCATCTTCCCGGTCGGGTTGCTGGAGATCGTCGTCAACGGCGAGGTGACACACCGCCTCGAATCGGCCGATGGCGTCTACAGGTGGGATGAACATCTGACACTCGAGATCGCCGAGGACTCATGGGTGGCGGCTCGATGTTTCGGAGTCGGCGCAGACATCCTGCGTCACAACGACACGTGGCAACGTCCAGTCGTGGCGCATACTTCGCCGGTGTACCTGGTGACGGGTGACGAGTACAGCCGGTACGACGAAGCGGTGGTGAGCGCGATGCTCGCGTTGGTGGAGGGAGCCGCCCACTACATCGAGAAGCGGGCCCGCCGTTTCTGGCCTGACGCCGTATGCCATCGGCACGGCCGCGACGACCACCTCGCGTTCCTGCTCGAACCGCTTGACGAAGCGCGAACCCGGCTCGAAACCCGGCTGGCCGAACAACGTTGATGAACCGAACAAGTGAGCAACACAGGAGAATGTGTGTCTGTTGATACGGATCTGAAACCCGCCTTCGCGTGGTCACCGGTGGACTGGCCTTCGGAGCGTCCCTTCACCTCGGGCGGTCCGGAGACCTGGGTCTACACCGACAAACTGTCCTACTTTCCCGGCGAGGAAGTCGCCTTCCACCTCAACAGCTCAGCCGATGTCTTCGAACTCGAGATCGTCCGTGACGGTGCGCATCCGGTGACCGTGTACACCGTCTCAGATCTGGCGGCGGACCCCCAGGACACCCCGGACGACGCCTACGCCTCAGGCTGCGGCTGGTCCGTGGGGCACCGCTGGGTGATCCCCCAGGACCTGCGGTCCGGGTTCTACCTGGTGACCGTCCGCAACCGGCGGACGGACGGCATGTTGTGGGAGCGTGAGCACTTCTTCGTAGTGAAAGCAGCTGCGGCGCAACGGGGACGGATCGCCCTGGTGCTCACCACCAGCACGATGCTGGCCTACAACGACTGGGGCGGGGCCAACCACTACCGCGGGCTGGGGAACGACCCGCGCAGTGACGCCGGTACTCCGGTGGTCTCAGTTCATCGTCCGATCGCCCGCGGGATGGTGCGCAAGCCGGTTGGCGCTCCCCGCGAGTACCACCCCTACACTCCGCCGATCGGGTGGGCGCCACGCTACGACAGTTACGAGTGGGCGCGGCTGCACGGCTACAGCCGCCACCATTCCGACGCCGGATGGGCCACCTACGAACGTCCGTTCGCGATATGGGCCGAGACCGCGGGCTACCAGCTGGACTATCTGACACAGTTCGACCTGCACGAAGGGGCGGACGGACTCGACGGTTACTCGTGTGTGCTGACGGTGGGGCACGATGAGTACTGGACCTGGAAGATGCGCGACACCATCGACGAATTCGTTGACAGCGGTGGCGGTTTCGCCAGGCTCGGTGGCAACTACCAGTGGCAGGTGCGGCTCAGCGAGGACCTCGCGACGCAGTACTGCTACCGCCTGCCGTCATTGGATCCCGAAGCCGCCGCCACGCCACATCTGGCGACCACCGTGTGGGAAGCGAAATCGGTGGGCCGCCCCGGTGCCACCACCATCGGCCTCAACGGCCTGGGCGGCATCTACAACCGCTACGGGGTGGCGACACCACGCTCGGCCGGCGGGTTTACAGTGTACCGGCCGGAGCACTGGAGCTTCGCGGGTACCGACGTCTACTACGGCGACCTGCTCGGCGGACCCCCGGCGTTTCTGGCCGCATTCGAGGTCGACTCGGTGGAGTACACCTTTCGCCGCGGACTGCCCTATCCGACGTTCGAGGACGGTGCTCCGGAAACGCTGGAGATCCTGGCGCTGTGCCCGGCGGTGCGCGGCGAGGAGGACCGGTTCGGCGGCCGCTACCCACTCGGAGGCCCGGAAGCCGAGGTGTACGACTACAACGCCGAACTCGGCGACGATCTGCCGGACTACGTCCACGAAGGTCAGATGCGCGGCGCAGGCATGATCGCCGCGTTCACCCGAGGCGCCGGCGAGGTCTTCAACGGCGGAAGCACCGAATGGTCGCACGCGTTGGCGGTGGGAGATCCGCAGGTGGACCGCATCGTCCGCAATGTCCTGGACCGGTTCGCCGCCAAGGAGCGCGCATGAGCATCGCCGCAGTCACCACCATCGGCACGGCCGGTGTCCGCGTGGTGCCCGATCCGGAGTCGTACTCCAGCGCCAGCCCAGGTTGGACGGAAGAGGAGTTCCGGGCGTTCGAGCTGGCCAACGGCTCCCTGGGCGGACTCTGGCAGGGTGAGCCGGGCCGGGTGTCGTTCGACAGCTGGCCCTACACCGAGGTGTGCGTCATCCTGTCCGGGCACGTCGCGATCGAGGACGACGCCGGCGGGCGACGCGACTTCCGAGACGGAGACGCTTTCGTGGTCCCGGAAGGGTTCCGTGGCACCTGGATCACCGTGACACCGACCCGGAAGGTCTTCGTCGGGGTGAGTAGTCGGCCCGACCGCCACTAGAGTGACGGCGTGGATTTCCGGGCGGTGGGCGCGATCCTGCTCCCGCTGCCGCTCATGGTGGGGCCCACCGCGCACGCCACGCCGGAGACCGGTCTGCCGCCGCTGCAGCCGGGGCAGGTGATCCGCGTCGGACCGATCGCAGGCACCGGCACCGGCACCCGGGATTACGGTATCGGCGCCACCGATCTGTGTGAGTTCATGGAGTTCAACACCGAACTTCTGCAGGTGTGCGGCGACAGCTTCGCCGGCCAGGGAGTGGGGTTCGGCGGCTGGTACTCACCAGTGGCGCTGCACGTCGACCGGGCGTCGCTGGACGCACCCGACGGCGTGCGCTACACCGGGGTCAGCGGTGTTCATTCACCCCTGCTGGCCGACCCGACACCGCCCGGCTCCTCCCAGTTGCCCGCCGGTGTGGTGTCGATCAACCGCGAGAACTATCTGATGGTCACCACCACCGCCAGCTTGCGCCCGCAGACGTCCCGCTTGGTGAAAGCCGAAGCGTCCCAGGATCAATGGGTGACCATCCCCGGTTCGGAACGCGACGCGGGATTCGCCGGGGGAGGGCAGTCACAGATCAGTGGCTATTACGACCCCATCCCGACGCCCGACTCGATCTCCGGTTGGGTGTACATCGTCGCCAACAACTTCGACCGCAGCGGGCCCGTCACGCTGTATCGGGTGCCGCCCGCGCAGTTCACCGACCGCGCGGCCTGGCAGGGCTGGTCCGACCTCGAGGGCTGGGGGAAACCGCCGACCCCGTTGTGGCTGGATCGGATCGGCGAGATGAGTGTGCGCCAGCTGGACGGTAAGGCGGTGCTGTCCTACTTCAATGCCAGCACCGGCAACATGGAAGTCAGAGTCGCCAACGACCCCACTGGTCTCGGCAGCGCGCCCGTGACCACCGTGGTCCGGGCGTACGCGTGGCCGGAACCCGCCGAGAGCCTGCCGCCACCGGAAGTCAACCAGCTCGCCCAGCCCTACGGCGGGTACATCGCACCCGGTTCCACCTTGGATGAGGTGCGGGTGTTCGTCAGCCAATGGAACACCGAATCCCGCGAGCGTGCCCCGTACCGGGTCATCCAGTTCGTGGTCAACCCGCTGCGTTGACAAGACGAAGCCCCGCAGCGCACGGGTGCTCGTGGTCTGAACACCTGACTCTGCGGGGCTTCGCTGGGCCTGCCCTCGGATTGTGCGTCGATAGAGCAGCGGGGCCCGATGTCGGGGTAGCCACTGTGAGGCAGACCTAATCCCGGTGGGTCCAGACGCGAAAGCGGCCACCGCGTGAATCGCGATGGCCGCTTGCGAGATGTCGATCAGTTCTTGAAGGCGTCCTTGATCTTTTCGCCCGCATCCTTGATGTTGGACTTGGCTTGATCGAGCTTGCCTTCGTTCTCGGTGCTCTTGTCGCCGGTCACCTTGCCGAGGCCTTCCTTGGCTTTTCCGCCGAGGTTGTCGATCTTGTTGCTGGCCTTGTCGTCGGCGCCCATGATGTTCTCCTTCAGCTGTGACGGTCGAAACCGGGCTCGTTGTGAACCTGCCGGGTGGGTACCTCCTCGGGCGGGCGCTCAAAACCAATTTCACCTGTGAGGTGAGCCGACCTGCTCACAGCAACTACATAGCTCGGTCCTAAACAACGCTGTGGTCAGCGGGTGGATCATCGCCGCATGAGTGAAAATCCAGAGCCCAGCACCCAACCTGTCACCCCGGTGACGACCGTCGATCGACCGGCTGATGTCGCCGTCACGCGGGATCGTCGGCCCAGCCGGGCGGTCCAAGCGGCGGCGTGGGTGGGCATCGTCGCGGGCACCGTGTTCGTCATCGCCGTCATTTTCTTCTCCGGATTCGTCCTCGGTAAGCAGTCCGGCGGAGGCGAGCGCGGCTTCGGGCCCGGTGGCCAAGGCCCACGCCATCACCACGAGATGATGTTCCGCGAAGGCCAGGCGGGCCCGCCCATGTTCCGGCAGGGCCCCGACGGATCCGTTCCCGGACCGGGCAACACCGGACCGGTGCAGCAGCAGCCCACACCACCCGCACCGCCGGCGCGGCCCTGACCGAGCTGTTTCGCCGGTGCCCACGTGTGGGTACAGGAGACCGCAAAAGCCCAGGGAGGAGATGCGTGGCGCCCATGACCGAGAAATTTGCGACGACCGACGGTGGTGCTCCGGTACCGAGCGTGGAGCACTCACTGTCCGTCGGACCCGACGGCCCACTGCTACTGCAGGATCACTACCTGATCGAGCAGATGGCGAACTTCAACCGCGAACGCATCCCGGAGCGGCAGCCGCACGCCAAAGGCGGTGGGGCATTCGGCTATTTCGAAGTCACCAATGACGTCAGCAAGTACACCCGCGCGGCGTTCCTGCAGCCGGGCACCAAGACCGATACCCTGATCCGGTTCTCGACGGTGGCCGGTGAACGTGGCAGCCCAGACACCTGGCGCGACCCCCGCGGATTCGCGCTGAAGTTCTACACCACCGAAGGCAACTTCGACATGGTGGGCAACAACACCCCGGTGTTCTTCCTGCGGGATCCGATGAAGTTCCAGAACTTCATCCGCAGCCAGAAGCGGATGCAGGCCACCAACCTGCGCGACCACCACATGCAGTGGGATTTCTGGACCCTGGTCCCCGAATCGGCGCACCAGGTCACCTGGCTGATGGGCGACCGCGGCATCCCGAAGACGTGGCGACACATGAACGGCTACTCCAGCCACACCTACAGCTGGCTCAACGCCGAGGGTGAATTGTTCTGGGTGAAGTATCACTTCAAGACCGACCAGGGCGTCGACTTCCTGACTCAGGAAGAAGGCGACCAGCTGGCCGGCGAGGACGGCGACTACCACCAGCGCGACCTCTACGACTCGATCGAGAGCGGCAACTTCCCCAGCTGGACGCTCAAAGTGCAGATCATGCCGTTCGAGGAAGCAAAAACCTATCGCTACAACCCCTTTGACCTCACCAAGGTGTGGCCCCACGGCGACTACCCGCTGATCGACGTGGGCAAGCTGGTGCTCAACCGCAACGTCACCGACTACCACGCCGAGATCGAGCAGGCGGCGTTCGAACCCAACAACGTCGTCCCGGGCACCGGCCTGAGCCCGGACAAGATGCTGCTGGCTCGGGGATTCTCCTACGCAGATGCCCACCGCGCCCGACTGGGCGTCAACTACAAGCAGATTCCCGTCAACGAACCGCACGTCGAGGTGCACAGCTACAGCAAGGACGGGGCGATGCGGATCCGCAAAGTCACCGATCCGGTGTACGCGCCGAATTCGGTGGGCGGTCCCGTCGCCGACGCCAAACGCGCCGCCGAGGTGCACTGGGCTTCCGACGGTGACATGGTGCGCACTGCGTACACATTGCGCGCCGAGGACGACGACTGGAGTCAGGCCGGCACGCTGGTGCGCGAAGTGCTCGACGACGGCCAGCGGGAACGACTGGCGCACAACATCATCGGACACGTCTCCAAAGGTGTTAAGGAACCGGTGCTGTCCCGCGTCTTCGAATACTGGCGCAATGTCGACCCCGACCTCGGAAAGAAGGTCGAAGAAGGCGTGCGCGACAAGCTCAGTTAGCGGTCCTGCCCGGGGTACGGCAGCAGCGCCATCTCGCGCGCGTTCTTGATCGCGGTGGCTACCTGGCGCTGCTGCTGCACCGTCAGCCCGGTGACGTTGCGGGAGCGGATCTTTCCCTTCTCCGAGATGAACACCCGGAGCGTGTTGGTGTCCTTGTAGTCGACGTGATCCAGGCCCATGCCCTTGAGGAGGTTGCGCTTCGGCTTCTTGGCGTCGGCGACCGCGCGGCGCTTCTGGGGGCGGGCCATCACCAACTCGACTTCCGGACGCCGGGAAGCTCTCCGCGATGCGCGAGTTCGCGAACTCGCACTCTGGACAGGCCGAACTTGCGGAGATGCCCGCGAGGGCGGCCGTCCACCGAATCCCGGTTGCGAACGCGAACCGCGCTGGCATCACGCGGCTGTCGCGCCAGCTCGGCTTGGGCGGCAGTTCGCTGCTCAGCAGACGTGCCCGGCGACTTGATGATCCGCTTCAGCTCCGCGCGGCGTTCGGCGTAGCGGGCGACGACTTCCCGACGCTTGTCGTTCTTGACGACGTTGGACCGCTTGGCCACCTCAGCGCTCCTCGCGGAAGTCGACGTGCCGTCGAACCACGGGGTCGTACTTGCGCAGCACCAGACGGTCAGGATCGTTGCGCCGGTTCTTGCGGGTGACGTAGGTGAACCCGGTCCCCGCGGTCGAACGCAACTTGACGATGGGGCGGATATCGGTGCTCTTGGATGCCATCAGATCTTCTGTCCTTCCCGGCGCAGCCGCGCCACCACCGCTTCGATGCCGTCGCGGTCGATCACTTTCATGCCTTTGGTGCTGACCCGCAGCCGGATACGACGGTGCTCCGACGGCAGGTAATAGGTCTTGAGCTGGATGTTGGGTGACCAGCGGCGCCTGGAACGCCGGTGGGAATGCGAGACGGTGTTACCGAATCCCGGCGTACGCCCGGTCACCTGGCACTGCGCGGACACTTGCGCACACCTCCACTGTTGTTGGGAATCATTTTCGACAAGCTGTCTGTCGCACTGTAGCGTGAACACCGCCCAACTGAAAATGATTCCCGATAACGGAGGGTGATGTGCGTACGCCGGTAGTTCTGGTCGCAGGTTCGAGCGACACCGACGCCACGGCAGGCGTGCTTCTGCGTCAGCCCGGGACGCTGGTGGTCGAGCACCGGTTCGACGGACACATCGTGCGGCGCACCATGAGCACGCTGCAGGACGGGGTGCTCACCACCGCGGAGGGCGCGCTGGAACTGGCCCATGGATGTGTGTCGTGCACGATCCGCAATGACCTGCTGATCCTGTTGCGCCGGTTGCACCGTCGTGAAGACGTGCACCGCATCGTCGTTCATCTCCCACCCCTCATGGAACCGGAGCCGGTGTGCTTCGCGATCAACCGTGTGCCGGTGCGGGTGGGCCCGGGCTACCTGGACGGACCCGCCGCCCGCGACGTCAGGATCGCCGCGGTGGTGGTATGCGTCGACACCGACACTTGGTTGACGGCAGCGCTCGGCGACGAGGTACTCGACGACGGCCGCACCGAGGCGCAGGTGGTGGTGTGTCAGGCTGAATTCGCCGACGTGCTGGTGGTCAGCCGCCCCGAACCCACGGTGCTCGCCGCGCTGCGGCGACTGGCGCCGCGAGCCCGCATCACCACAGGATCGGCTCGGGTGGAGATGGCGCTGGCCAACCTCGAGCCCGATTCCCGTTGCGGGCGCGGCGATCACCCGCACTCTCCGCTCCTGGCCGGCCAGCCGCCGCTGGAGGCGGACGGTCCGGTGAAGATGGTCGAGTTCGGCGCCAGGCGGCCGTTCCATCCGCGCCGATTGCACGATGCGCTGGACAAGCTACTCGACGGGGTGATCCGGGCACGGGGGCGGTTGTGGCTGGCCAACCGTTCCCAGCACGCCATGTATCTGGAGTCCGCCGGCGGCGGACTTCGCGTCAGCAATGCAGGAAAATGGTTGGCGGCCATGACGTCCAGCGAGATCGCCTACGTCGATCCCGAGCGGCGGGCGATTGCGGATCTGATGTGGGAGTACCGGTTCGGAGACCGGCACACCTCGATGACCATTCTGGTGTGCGGCGCCGATCCCGCCGAAGTGTTGGCGGCCCTGCACAACGCGCTGCTGACCGACGACGAGATGAACCGCCCCAACGGGTGGGCAGGCTACGAGGATCCGTTCGGCGACTGGCATATCGAACCCTGTGAGACCACAGACGAATTCGCTGCCGAGATGCAACGCGGCGCAGAAGGAGAACGATGAAACCCGATATCCACCCCGACTATCACCCGGTGGTGTTCCAGGATGCGACCACCGGTAAGTCATTTCTCACCCGGTCGACGGCCACCAGCACCCGCACCATCGAGTGGCAGACGCCCGAGGGAGTGCGGACCTATCCTCTGGTGGTCGTCGATGTCACCTCGGACTCGCATCCGTTCTGGACCGGCGGCAGCCGGATTCTCGACAAGGCGGGTCAGGTGGAGAAGTTCCGTAAGCGCTACGGGCAGCGCACCTAAGCGGACTGCGGGGAGGTAAGCGACGCCACGATGTCCTCCCATGCCTGACCCAGATGCCCACAGATGGGCCCGGTCTGGGTGAGCACCGTGACACAGCGGTGGCTGTGGTCGTACAGTTCGACCGCTGAGGTGAGTCCGGTGGCGCCGTGTGCCTGGGTGACCCAGCATTCGGCGACCATCGCCGGATCCACGGCATATCGCGCCGCCCCGAACACCACCGAGGTGTGCGTCTCGACGTGTTCGACCATGGCCGCGGCTCCGCGGTGCAGCTGAAGGCACCCTCCGCCGGCAACGGCGACGGTGAGCGGTAAAGCGTTGCGGCACAGGTGTTCCAGAAGATGCGGTAGCGCACGGGTTTCCACCTGACGGGCGCCGGTGAACGGCAGCACCCGGTACCGCTCCGGGGTCAGCGCATCGAGGTGGGTGATCTGGTCGGCGTCGCGCCACGTCAGTGCGGACCAGTCGAGCGGCGCGGCCGGTGCCGGACGCCGGGTCGGAGCCAACTGCAGCGCCTGGACGGCCAGGTGATCCGACATCGGCGTGAAGTACGCGCGGTGAGTGCCGAATTCACCGGCCAGGGTCAGCGCCCGAGGTGTCAAGCGAATGTCGTTGACGGCGTTCGGGTTCACCCGCAGGCTGATGTGGGAGTCCCCGCAGCGCAACGCCTCACCGGGCAGTGCGGCAGGCAGGTATTCGCCGGTGTGGCTCAGCAGGGCGGCGTCGTTGGCGGTCACCGCGACCACCATGCCGAGGGCAGGCAGCGTTTCGGCGATCACGGTGGGGCCCGCGGTGATCCGTTTGGCCGGGCAGTTTCGGCAGCGTTGCCCGTCAGTACACATCGCGGACGTACCGTTTCTCCCGTTTGAGGGTGTTGACGTATTCGGTGGCGGCGTCGCGATCGAGGCCGCCGTGTTCGATGACCACGTCGTGCAACGCCTTGTCGACGTCCTTGGCCATCCGGGTGGCGTCGCCGCACACGTAGAAATGCCCGCCGTCCTCGAGCCAGGTGAACAGTTCCTTGCCCTGCTCCAGCATGCGGGTCTGCACGTAGATCTTCTGCGCCTGGTCCCGCGAGAACGCCAGATCCAGGCGGTTCAACAGGCCCGATGCGTTCCAGCCGACCAGCTCGTCGCTGTAGATGTAGTCGTGTTCGCGATGCTGGTCACCGAAGAACAGCCAGTTCTTACCCGCCGCGCCGCGCCGCTCGCGCTCCTGCAGGAACGCCCGGAACGGGGCGATACCGGTGCCGGGGCCGACCATGACCATCGGTGCACTGTCGTCTGCCGGTACCCGGAACGATTTGTTGGGTTGCAGGAAGATCTTCGCGGTGCCTCCGCGGTCGGCCAGGAACGTCGAGCACACGCCGCCACGCATCCGGCCTGTGCTCTGATAGCGCACACTGGCGACCGTCAGGTGGATGCGATCGGGGTGCGCCAGCGAGCTCGAGGAGATCGAATACGCGCGGTGCTGCAGAGGTTTGAGCAGTCCGATGAACTCCTCCAGGCCCAGCTCGTCGCCACCGATGCGCAGGATGTCGAGGACGTCTTTACCGTAGAGCCAGCGATCCAGGGTCTCCTTCACACCACCGCGCAGCGCATGGGAGAACTCCTCGTTCTCGGCGCGGCTCTCCACTTCACCGAGCAGATCCTTGGACGGGGCGCTGATCTCGTAGCGGTGGGCCAACAGCTCACCCAGCGGTTCGCCGTCCACCAGGGTGTCCACCGAAATCCGGAAGTGATCGGCGATCGCCTCGACCAGCGCCGGATCGTTCTCCGGGATGACCGCCAGCGCGTCGCCCGCTTCGTAGGTGATGCCGCTGTCGGCGAGCGCGAACTCGTAGTGCCGGATCTCTTTGTCCGAACCCGCTCCCGACAGCAGGCGGTTGACCGCGACCTCCGCGACGAACGGGTTCTTGCGGGTCCAGCCGGAGCGGGCCGCGATACTGGGCGGCGGAGTGCTCGGAGCGCCGCTGGCACCGGTGATGCTGACCAGGCTGCCGACCGCGGACTGCACCCATTCCGCGGCGTGCGCTTCGTAATCGATATCGCAGTCGACGCGGGTCACCAGGCGGCTGGCACCCAGCTGCTCCAGACGGGTATCGAAGAGCTTGCCGGCCTGGCAGAAGCCGTCGTAGCTGGTGTCACCCAGCGCCAGCACCGCGAAAGACACCCCTTCGAGGCGGGGCGCCATATCGGAAGACAGTGCTTCCCAGAACAATTCGGCGTTGTCGGGCATCTCGCCCTCGCCGTAGGTGGAGGTGACGATCAGTACGTGTTTGAGGCCGGCGAACTCGTCGAGTTCGATCTCGTCCAGACCCGAGACGGTCACGTCGAAGCCCTGCGCCCTGGCGGCGGCCGCGGCGTCGCCGGCGACGCCTTCGGCGTTACCGGTCTGAGTGCCGTAGAGGATGCGCAACGGGGGTCGCGGTGCCTCCTGGTCACTGGTGACAGGAGGTGGGGTGGTCATGTTCATGGCCAGCCGAGAGTGCAGGCCGGCCAGGAAGCCCGAGATCCAGGCGCGCTGGTCCTCGTTGAACGGGGCGTCTTCGGGAATGTAGGCGATCTTCATGAGCTCTTCACGGGGGTCTGGACGGCCAGGGCTGCCACAACAGGGGGGATGGTCTTGAGCGCGAACAACTCCTCGAAAGACGGCAGCCGGCCGATTTTCTCGACGTTTCTGGCGCTCTGGTACAGGATCCAGCCGTAGGTGCCGGGGCTGTCCATCGACAGGACGTTGCGCTGGGTGAGTGCGGCTTTGTAGTCGGTGATCCGCTTGTTGGCGATCAACACCGCCAGATCCTCGTCGCTGAACGGATCGATCGCTTCGCGGGCGTAGCGCTGCAACTTCTGGATCAGGAAGAAGTCCTCCGTGAGCACCAAGTTGCGCACCGTCTTGCCGATCCGGGGGTCGGTGACGTCAGTGACACCAGGCGTGCGCGCCATCGCCAACTGCTGGGCCATGTTCAACACGGTGTAGGTGTTGAGCAGTGCGTACATCTCCTCGGTGTCGGTGTCGCCGTAACCCGGCACCGAACCACCGTGCACCATCTGCTGGTCGCGGTAGGACCGCTTGAACTTGTGCACCTGGTATCCCGCCAGCGCGGCGGCCAGCTCGTCGAGCAGTTCCTTACGGGTCTTGGCCGCCAGAATCGCATCGGAGTCCTGGTACTGCAGCAGCGCGCGCGGCATGGCGTACACCACGTGGCGGCGAGTGGTGTCCCAATTGTCCAGAAGTGCAGCGGCTTTCGCTGATCCGGTGGCTTCGACGTGCCATGACAGCAGCGTCTTGGCGGCCTCTTCGTGGAACGGTGCCTCCGTGACCGGTGCGATCACCACGGAATCAGCGCTCACCTTGGCGGGCAGCATCGCATCGGGGTCGTACTGGTAGAGGAAACCGCCGCTCATCCCGTTGGCGACACCCTTGCCGAAGCCGCCGATGTTGAACACGGCACCGTTGGTCATGTACTCGCACAGGAATTCGCCGACACCCTCGACCACCGCGGTGGCGCCCGAGTTGCGCACCGCGAACCGGTCACCGGCCTCCCCTTCGACGAACAACCGTCCTCCGGACGCGCCGAACAGGGCGAAGTTGCCGACCAGGACGTTGCCGCTGGGCGCGTCGGACCCGCCGCCGGGGGAACGGACGGTGATGGTGCCGCCGCAGGCGCTCTTGCCCACACCGTCGTTGCAGGTTCCGGTGTGAGTCATGACCATTCCGTCGTTGCAGAAGACGCCGTAACTCTGGCCGGCCGATCCGCTGGTGGTGATGACGATGCTGTCGGGTTTGAGGTAACGGCGGCCGCGATGGTCGGTGGCCACAGCGTCCTCCGGGATGAGCCCCTGGTGTGTTCCGTGGTTGAGCATCCGCTCGATGTCGATTGCGAGCTGCCCACCGACGCTCTTGTTCTGATTCGTCAACGAGACCGGGGCCGGTACCCCGCCACCCAGCTGGCTCAAGAAGCTGTCGTCGACGGCGTAGTCCTTCTCCATGTAGATCGGCTCATCGACGATGAATTCCTCGGCCACCTGCAGCATCTGGCGCAGGTCGAGCCTGCCGATGCTGGAGGGATGCTCGAGCAGGTGCAGCAGATCGCTGCGGCCACGCGCCGCCCGCAACGACGGCAGCCCCAGGGTGGCGAGGATCTCGCGCACCTCATGGGAGATGTTCAGCAGGTACTGGGCGAGCGCGCGCGGATCACCTTCGAACGCCTCGGCATTGGTGGTCAGCCCGGCCGGGCACTTGATGTTGCAGTTCTTGGCCATGACGCACTTGAGCATCATCAGTGCGGTGGTGCCGAATTCGAAGCTGTCACCACCGAGCAACGCGGACTTGATGACGTCGCTGGCGGTCTGGTGCGCGCCCGAACAGCGGAGCAGGACCTTCTGGCGGATACCGTTGGCGCACAGAGCCTGGTGCACTTCGGCGATCCCGATCTCGGCGGATCGCCCCGCATATTTGAGGCTGGTGACGGCGGCGGCGCCGGTGCCGCCGGTGTTCCCGGCGACATTGATGACGTCGGCGCCGGCCTTGGCGACGCCGACGGCGATGGTGCCGATACCTTCGGAGGACACCAGCTTGACGATCACTCGGACGCGGGCGGCCTTGCAGTCGTGGATCAGTTGCGCCAGGTCCTCGATGGAGTACGTGTCGTGATGCGGCGGCGGTGACACGAGCTCCACCCCGGGGGTTCCCCCGCGCGCGGCAGCGATCTGCACGGTTACCTTCGGTGCCGGAAGCTGGCCGCCCTCACCGGGTTTGGCGCCCTGGCCGATCTTGACCTCCAGCTCGCGCAGCATCGGGTCGGCGAGGTACCCCGCCCACACCCCGAAACGGCCGGAGGCGAACTGCTTGATCCGGGAACCGCGGATGGTGCCGTAGCGGCTGATGTGCTCGCCACCCTCACCGCAGTTGGACAACCCGCCCACCATGTTGGTGCCATGGGCCACCGCTTCGTGGGCCTGCGCCACCAGCGCGCCATGGCTCATCGCGCCCGAGGCCAGTGTCGCCGCGATCTCGCTGGCGGGCTGCACCCCGGCCAGAGGAATCGAATCCGGTGCGCTGCGTACGTTCTGCAGATACGCCGCGGCCGCGCCGGTGGCGCGCACCCACAACCGGTCGCCGACGATGTCGCTGTCGAGAATGTCGTCGCCGAATCGTGCCGCCAGCGAGAAAGCCAGCGCGTCCAGGCGTTCGGAGCCCTGGCTCAGGCGCAGGGTGAACTCGTCGCGCACCTGGATACACGACAATCCCCGGACCTGGAAGTCGTTGTTGCCCGTGAGCGCGAATTGGCCCATCTCCTGGGTGAATTCGTCGGCGGTGTGTACGAAGTTCACATCAGCGGGCAGCGCCAGCACGTCGCGCAGTGCAGCAGGCCTGCGGGTGCGTTCGGCGTTCATACTGCGCACGAAGTTGCGGTAACCGGGCGTGATGTCGAAGCTGTTGATGGCCCGCGGCGTCAGCTCGTCGAAACTGGTGTTGCGGTAGGCCTCGTCATCGAGGCCGAATGCACCGTCGAGTTGATGCAACGGTAGCCCGCGCAGGAAGGCGGGGTCGGCCATATCCGGATTGTCCGGCTTGGCTTCGTCGCCGAAAGAGATGGATTCCTCTGTCATGTCGACGAATCCGCGCACAGCGGTGGTGCCGTAGGAGTGCCCGGCCCCCTCTGCGCGTTCCTTGAACAGGCCGAGCAGGGGCACGTCCTTCTCGCCTGCCACTTCCAGTGCGCGAGCGTGCCACTCGGCGACGGTGTCGGCCAGGGTGGTGAACCCGACCCCGGCGACGGGGGAGACGACATTGGGGAAGTAGCGGCGCAGAACCGGGTCACCGGTGTCCAAGTAGTTGGGCTCGAAGAACTCTCCGCCGATGTAACTCTCGACGGTGCACAGACCCACGCGGCCCATGGTTTTCATCAGGGACTTCTCGGCGGCCTTGGCGAACTGCTTGAAGGCCCTCGAGGCGCCTGTTTCGACGTCGCCGAACTTCTCCTCGGCCCGCATCTGTACCGCCAGCGGATACACCGCGGCCGCCCCGAATCCGAGCACGGTGGCGACGTGATGCGACGAGCACAGCTGACCGCTCTCGGCGATCACCGAGACCCGCAGGCGCAGGCCTTCCTCGATCAGCCGCTGATTGACCGCCGAGATGACGATGATCAACGGCATGGCCGCCCGTTCGCTCTCGACGTGCCGGTCCGAGATCACGGCGATGCCACCGGTTTCGCGGGCGAACGCCTCCACCTCATCACATAAGGCGTCGATGGCCCGGACCAGCGCGTCGGCGTTGGCGGCCCGGTCGGTCAGGTCGATGCGGTAGCGCATGCCGAACCGGCGCACCGGGGTCTGCTGCTGATCCCGGATCTTGAGCATGTCGAGATGGGTGAGAATCGGTGAGGGCACCACGATCTGGGGTGCGGGCCGGGCTCCGCTGTTGGGCTTGGCGCCGAGTGCCACCCGCAGCGTCATGCCGTCGGCCTCGCGAATGCTGTCCAGCGGCGGGTTGGTCACCTGGGCGAACTTCTGCGAGAAGTAGCGCGCGATTCCGCCCTCGTGGTTGGACAGCGCGTTGATGGCGGCGCCGTAGCCCATTGCCGAGATCTTCTCCTGGCCGGTGGCCAGCATCGGATCCATCAGGAACTTGAAACTCTCCTGGTTCAGCGAGTACGCGACGTAGCGCTGGTGCCGGGACAGGTCGCCGTTGTAGCGGGCGGGGGAGAGTTGACTTTCCGGGGGAACCGAGGGCAGATCGGCGAGATTGACGCGGGCGGCATCGAGCATCGCCGGGTAATCATCGCGTGCGGCAAGCATTTCCAGCGCCTCGTGGGTGCTGTAGGAGCGGCGCGTGGTGTGGTCGTAGTACAGCATGCCGCCGGCTTCGATACGGCCGCGCCTGATGACGGTCTCCGGGGGGAAATACACCTGCCCGGCTTCGGACATCACGCCCAGGTATTCGTCGGTCTCGACGGTGCGCAGCGGCCGCAGCCCCAGGCGGTCCAGGCGCGCCCCGATGATCGTGCCGTTACCGAAGATCAGGGCGGCGGGGCCGTCGTTCTTCTCCTCGTAGAGGCTGAAGAACTCGAGCATCGCCCGCACCTGCGGCGAGAGTGTCTGGTCGTTCTCCCATGCCGGCGGCATCATCGCGACCACGGCCGAGACCACATCCAAGCCGTCTTCGAACACGCGGTTCTGCAGGGTCTGGTCCAGGCGGCAGCTGTCGGACTGGCCGAGCGGACGCACGATCGAGCGGTTGCGGGCCCGGGCGATCGCGTTGTCGGAGAGGCGGTTCTTCTTGTCGGTGTTGAGTTCACCGTTGTGTGCCATCAACCGAAATGGCTGCGCCATCATGGCATTCGGGACGGTGTTGGTGGAGAACCGGGTGTGGAAGAACATCGAGTGCACTTCCATCCGGGGATCGGACAGATCGCTGAAGTACGGCACCACTTCGCCCGAGTTCAGCCGGCCCTTCAGCACCTGGGTGCGCGCGCTCAGCGACAGCGGATACAGACCCAGCAGCTCGGCGCGGGTGTAGGCGACCGATTCGATGGCCATGAGAGCGTCGTGGATCTTGCGGTCTGTGATCTGTGCGCCGGGGCCGGACTCGAACACCCACTGCCGGATGGGCAGCTGGTACTTGATCGCCGCCGGGCGGATCGCAGTGTTGTCCACGGGGACATCACGTTTGACCAGAATGTCGAAGCCTTGGGCCAGCAATGCCGCCTCGATCACCGCTTCGGCTTCGCCGTGGAAGGCGGGGTCGGTCGGCAGGAAGAAGTTACCCACCCCGAACTGGCCCAGCTCCAGGTCGGCGCGGCCGGTCACGTCGGCGAAGAAGCGCAGCGACAGGTCGAGGTTCACCCCGGCGCCGTCGCCCACCCCCTCCGAGGACATTCCGCCCCGGTGCGGAACCGCGCACAGCGCTTCGTGCAGCTTGCGGATGACCTCATGCGTCTGTACGCCGTCTTTTCGGGTCAGGAATCCGACACCACAACTGCTGTGTTCCCGGTCGGGGTTGTACAGACCGCTCAAACGAGGCTCTCCTCAGCTGAAAAAACAGACGCAACGGCGCATGTTCGCGTGACGTGGCCGCGCGCCGTTGAGCTGGCCGGTCGTTCCCAGGCAGCACAGAACCCCGCCCCGGTGGCGAGGCAAGCCTAGCCTAACTTTAGGTGTGACGGCTCGGGCCGCTGTCTGCGCGTGGTAGCGGGCCGCGGTTGTTCGGGCCCGTCGGCGACACAGCCTAGCTGGCATGATCGATGAAATGAGCATCGAAGTGGTGTACACCGCAGAGTCCACAGCCTCCGGTGGCGGCCGCGACGGCCACGTCAAGTCCACCGACGGCAAGATCGATCTCGACACCCGGCCGCCTAAGGAGATGGGCGGCACCGGCGAGGGCGTCAACCCTGAACTGCTGTTCTCCGCCGGCTACGCCGCCTGCTTCCTGGGGGCGCTGCGCCTGGTCGCCAAGAACGAGAAGATCAGCATCGACGACGCCAGCGGGATCACCGCGCAGATCGGCTTCGGCAAGGATTCCGAGGGCGGCTTCGGTCTGACCGCCAATCTGATCGGCTATCTGCCCGGCCTGGAGCAGAAGGTGGCCGACGAGCTGATGGAGAAGGCGCACGGCGTCTGCCCGTATTCGAAGGCCACCCGCGGCAATATCGAAGTGTCACTGTCCGCGAAGGTCTGACATGCGCAGAATCGCCGCGACGCTGTGCGCCGCCGGTCTGGCGCTGACTGCTGCTTCCGGCCTGGCGGCGCCCGCAGCGGCCCGGCCGTCGGATCCCGGTGTGGTCAATTACGCCGTGCTGGGTAAGGGGTCGGTGGGCAACATCGTCGGTGCACCGATGACGTTCGAGTCGATGTTCACCAACCCGGTCCAGGTGTTCTCGGTGGACATCCCGGTGTGCAACAACTGGGCCGACATCGGATTGCCGGAGGTGTTCAACGATCCGGATCTGGCCTCGTTCAACGGGGCGACCACCCAGGCGTCGAACACCGATCTCACCCATCTGGTCAAGCAGGCCATCGGGGTGTACGCCACCCCTGAGGCGGCCGATGCCGCCTTCCACCGTGTGATCGACCGCACCGTGGGGTGCTCGGGTCAGACGACCCGGATGGGTTTCGGCAACGGGACCACCCAGGTGTGGTCCTTCACCGGCGGTCCGCCCGGTCCCGCCGATGCCGCGTGGGTCAAACAGGAAGCGGGCACGGATCGGCGTTGTTTCACTCAGACCAGACTGCGGGAGAACGTTCTGCTGCAAGCGAAAGTCTGCCAGTCCGGAAACGGCGGTCCGGCGGTCAACGTGCTGGCCCAGGCGATGCAGAACAGCTTGGGACAGTGATCGGGGGATAGCCCGACCGCCCACTGGGTACATGTCAGCGCGATGGTCCCAAGAATGTCACCCGATAAAAACGGGAGTTTGTCGGTGCTCTCGCCCAAGATGGACCCATGACGTTCGTCGTCACGTCGCCAACCGCGGATGCGCGGCCCTTGACGGATTCCGCCGACGCCGCGCAGTACATCGCCGCCGGCAGTCTCACCGACGCTCCGCTGGGCCAGGTGGGCCTCGAGATCGAGGCGCACTGCTTCGACCGGTCCGACTTGCACCGCCGCCCGTCGTGGTCGCAGATCAGCACCGTCATCGAGGCGCTCCCGACGCTGCCCGGAGGCAGCGCCGTGACGGTCGAACCCGGCGGGGCGGTCGAACTGTCCGGCCCGCCCTTCGCCGGGGTGCTGCCGGCAGTGACCGCCATGGTCGCCGACCGGGCGGTGCTCGACACGGCTTTCGCCGCGGCCGGGTTGGGTTTGGCGCTGCTGGGCACCGACCCGCTGCGTCCGCCCCAGCGGGTCAACCCGGGCGCGCGTTATCAGGCGATGGAACAGTTCTTCGACGCCAGCGGCACCGGCGAGGCCGGCGCGGCCATGATGACGTCGACCGCCTCCATCCAGCTCAATCTCGATGCCGGTCCGCGTGACGGCTGGGCGGCCCGGGTGCGTCTGGCGCACGCGCTCGGCCCCACCATGATCGCTATCGCCGCCAATTCGCCGCTGCGCAGCGGCCAGTTCACCGGGTGGGTGTCCTCGCGGCAGCAGGTGTGGGGCCAACTGGACTCCGCGCGGTGCGGTCCGATCCTGGGTGTCAGCGCGGACGACCCCGCCAATGAGTGGGCGCGGTACGCACTGAAGGCGCCGGTGATGTTGGTGCGCTCGGGCGATGCGGCGGTACCGGTGCTCGATTGGGTGCCGTTCGCCGAATGGGCCGACGGGACGATCCTGCTGGGCGGCCGGCGTCCCACCACCGCGGACGTCGACTACCACCTGACCACGCTGTTCCCGCCGGTGCGGCCGCGGCACTGGCTGGAGATCCGCTACCTCGACAGCCTGCCCGACGCGCTGTGGCCGGCGGTGGCGTTCACGCTGACGACGCTGCTCGACGACCCGGTGGCCGCCGATCTGGCCGCCGAGACGGTAGAACCCGTGGCCTCGGCGTGGGACACCGCCGCCCGGGTCGGGCTGGCCGATCGGCACCTTCACGAGGCGGCCGTTCGCTGCGTCGCGATCGCCGCTGACCTCGCCCCCGCGGAATTGGCCGGCTCGATGCAGGCGTTGGCTGACATGGTGGGCCGTGGCCGCACCGCGGGAGACCACTTCTCCGATACCGCGGTGCGACTCGGTATCGACGCCGCCCTTGACGATCTGTGGCAGGAGCACCTGTGAGTACACGAGAGTTGTTGGCCGACGGTCTGACCCGGGCCCGCGAGCGCACCCGCCGCCTGGTGGCGTTCGACGAGGAGGAACTGCGCCGGCAGTACCACCCCTTGATGAGTCCGCTGGTATGGGATCTGGCGCACATCGGCCAGCAGGAAGAACTGTGGCTGGTGCGCGACGGCAATCTCGACGTGCCGGGGCTGCTGCCGGCCAATGTCGAAGGGCTCTACGACGCGTTCGTGCACTCGCGGGCCAGCCGCGTCGACCTGCCGTTGCTGTCGCCGAAGGAAGCTCACGCCTATCTCGACACCGTGCGTGCCAAGGCCCTCGACGCCCTGGACGGCACTCCGGAGGAGTCGACGTTCAAGTTCGGCCTGGTGGTCAGCCATGAGAACCAGCACAACGAGACCATGCTGCAGGCGCTCAACCTGCGCACCGGGACACCGCTGCTGACCACAGGCGCGCCCCTGCCCGCGGGCCGGCCCGGCGTGGCGGGCACTTCCGTGGAGGTCCCCGCGGGTGAGTTCGTGCTCGGTGTCGACGCCGCCGACGAACCCTTCTCACTGGACAACGAGCGCCCATCCCACACCGTGCACGTGCCCGGATTCCGGATCGGCCGGGTGCCGGTCACCAACGCCGAGTGGCGGGCGTTCATCGACGACGGTGGCTACCGCAGGCCGGAGCTGTGGTCGAGCCGCGGGTGGGAGCACCGGGTGCAGACCGGCCTGACAGCCCCGCAGTTCTGGAATGCCGGGGAGGGCACCCGAACCCGGTTCGGGCACGTCGAGACCATCCCGGATGACGAACCCGTGCAGCACGTCACCTACTTCGAGGCGGAGGCGTACGCCACGTGGGCGGGGGCGCGCCTGCCCACCGAGATCGAGTGGGAGAAGGCCTGCGCCTGGGACCCGGCGACCGGACGGCGCCGCCGCTACCCCTGGGGCGCGAACCATCCGAACGCTCAGCTGGCGAATCTCAGCGGTGAGGCATTGCGGCCCGCGCCGGTGGGCGCCTACCCCGGCGGAGCCTCGGCATACGGGGCCGAGCAGATGCTGGGCGATGTCTGGGAGTGGACCAGTTCGCCGCTGCGGCCGTGGCCGGGCTTCACCCCGATGATCTACGACCGCTACTCCGTCCCTTTTTTTGAGGAGCCGAATTCGATCGGGGACTATCGTGTGCTGCGCGGTGGTTCCTGGGCCGTGGCCTCCGACATCCTGCGGCCGAGCTTCCGAAACTGGGACCACCCGATCCGTCGGCAGATCTTCGCCGGGGTGCGTCTGGCCTGGGATCTGTAGATGTGCCGTCACCTCGGGTGGCTCGGCCGGCCCGTGCCGGTGAGCAGCCTGGTGCTCGAACCGCCCAGCGGGCTTCTGGTGCAGTCGTATTCGCCGCGGCGGCAGAAGCACGGCCTGATGAACGCCGACGGCTGGGGAGTCGGTTTCTACCCGGCCGATTGGGGGGACAAGCCCCCCTGCCGGTGGCGCGGGGCCACCCCGCTGTGGGGTGACGCGTCGTTCGCGTCGGTGGCACCGGCGCTGTGGAGTTCGTGCGTGGTGGCCGCGGTGCGCTCGGCCAGCGCGGGTATGCCCATCGACGCCAGTGCCGCGGCGCCGTTCACCGACGGCCATTGGTTGCTGTCGCACAACGGCGTCGTCGACCGCGCGGTGCTGCCTCTCGACCCGACGGCCGAATCGGTGGTGGACAGCGCGGTCCTGGCCGCGCTCATCTTCCGCCGCGGCCTCGACCGCCTGGGGGAGACGATCGTGGAGGTGGGTTCACGCGACCCCGCCGCCCGGCTGAACATCCTGGCGGCCAACGGTTCTCGACTGTTGGCCACCACATGGGGTGACACGTTGTCGGTGCTGCGCCGCCCCGACGGGGTGGTGGTGGCAAGCGAGCCGTACGACGACCACCCCGACTGGGAGGACGTTCCCGACCGCCACCTCGTGGAGGTAGTCCAGGGAAACGTGACCATATCCGCGTTGCCGTTCTGAGAAAGGGTCCTTCATGGGAAGCCGCACGTCACCCTCGGTCGCCAACCACCTGGCGGCCGACCACGCCGCGCGCGCCTTGCGTCAGGACGTGCGCGAGGGTCTGACCGCCACTCCGAAGTCCTTGCCGCCCAAGTGGTTCTACGACGCCACCGGCAGCGACCTGTTCGACCAGATCACCCGGCTGCCGGAGTACTACCCCACCCGCGCCGAGGCGTCGATACTCGCCGAGCGCGCCGCCGAAATCGCCGAGGCCAGCGGGGCGGACACCCTGGTCGAACTCGGCAGCGGCACCTCCGAGAAGACGCGGATGCTGTTGGACTCGATGCGCGAGCGCGGCTCGCTGCGCCGTTTCATCCCGTTCGATGTGGACGTATCGGTGCTCGAGGCGGCCAGCGCCGCGCTGACGGTGGAGTACCCGGGTGTCGAGATCGACGCGGTGTGCGGCGACTTCGAGGAACACCTCGGCCAGATCCCCAGTGGCGGACGCAGGCTCATCGCATTTCTGGGCTCCACCATCGGCAACCTGACCCCGGGGCCGCGCGCCGACTTCCTGGCCGCGCTGGCCGCGGTGATGCAACCCGGCGATGCGCTGCTACTCGGCACCGACCTGGTGAAGGACACCGGCCGACTGGTCCGTGCCTACGACGACAGCGCGGGCGTCACCGCCGCATTCAACCGCAACGTCCTGGCGGTGGTGAACCGCGAGTTGGGCGCCGACTTCGATCTCGAGGTCTTCGAGCACGTCGCGAAATGGAACCCGGACGAAGAGCGCATCGAGATGTGGCTGCGCGCACGCGCCAGGCAGCAGGTCCGGATCACCGCACTGGACATGACCGTCGAGTTCGGCGAAGGCGAGGAGATGCTGACCGAGGTCTCGTGCAAGTTCCGGGCCGACGGCGTGGCCCGGGAATTGGCCGCCGCAGGATTGTCCCGCACGCACTGGTGGACGGATACCCCCGGCGACTTCGGCCTGTCCCTGGCCGTCAAATGAGTGCTGCCCCCGGGACCGAGGACCTGGCCACCCGCTGGCGGGCCGCCCGGCCCCAGCCGGCGGGCATCCACCTGGATTCGGCGGCCTGTTCCCGGCAGAGCAACGCCGTCATCGAGGCCGTGACCCGGCACGCCCGCCACGAAGCCGAGGTCGGCGGGTACGTGGCCGCGGCGGCGGCTGAACCCGCGTTGACCGCGGGCCGGACCGCCATCGCGACCCTGACGGGCATGAGCGCGGCCGACGGCGTGTTCACCACCGGCTCCAATCACGCGTTGGACCTGCTGCTGGGCTCCTGGCCGGGGCGTCGGTCGCTGGCCTGCACGCCCGGCGAATTCGGGCCCAACCTGGCCGTGATGGCGGCCAACGGGTTCGAGGTCCGTGCGCTCCCGGTCGACGAGCACGGCCGCGTCCTCGTGATCGAGGCTGCGGCGGCGCTGCAAGCCGACCCTCCCGGCTTGGTGCACCTGACCGGTATCGCCAGCCACCGCGGCATCGCCCAACCGGTGGACAAGCTCGTCGACCTGTGCCACACGCTCGGCATCCCGCTGGTGCTCGACGCCGCGCAGGCGCTGGGCCAGCTCGACTGTGCCGTCGGCGCCGACGTGGTCTACTCGTCGTCCCGCAAGTGGATGGCGGGACCGCGCGGTGTCGGCTTCCTTGCCATCACACCTGATCTGGCCGACCGACTGGTGCGCCGCCTGCCCCCGGCCTCCTGGGATGTGCCGGTGGATGTGCTGGCCAGCTTCGAACACCATGAAGCGAATCTGGCTGCGCGCATCGGGTTTTCAGTGGCGGTCGGGGAACATCTGGCCGCAGGCGCCGAGACGGTGCGGGCCACCCTGGCGCAGATCGGCAAAACCGCACGCAGCATGCTCGACGGAGTGTCGGGCTGGCGGACCGCCGAACCCGTCGACGAACCCACAGCCATCGTCACGTTCGTCCCGCCCGCGGGTGTCGACCCGGCGGCGGTTCGGCAATGGCTCATCGAGCAGCGCGGAATCGTCACCACCGCCGCCGAGATCGCGCGCGCCCCGTTCGAGCTGACCGCGCCGGTGCTGCGGATCTCGCCGCACGTCGACGCCACGACCGCCGATCTGGAGGGTTTCGCCACCGCCCTCGATGAGGCCACAGCCTCTTTGACCAGGTCGTAACACGCCACAGGTGTGATCGCAGCCACTTCGGGGAACCCCGCCTCCGGCGATATGGCGATGACTGGCTGAGGAGTTGGGGATGGCGAGCGCAGCGGAACCGAGGCCGGATACCGAGCCCGACCCTGGGAAGAAGACCAAAAAAGACCGCACCCACTGGCTGTACATCCTGGTCATCGTGGCGGTGGTGGGCGGCGTCGTCGTCGGCCTGGTGGCCCCCGAAACCGGGTCGTCGCTCGGTGTGCTCGGCACCTTGTTCGTCAGCCTGATCAAGATGATGATCTCACCGGTCATCTTCTGCACCATCGTCATCGGCATCGGATCGGTCCGCAAGGCGGCCTCCGTCGGCAAGGTGGGTGGGCTGGCGCTGGCCTACTTCCTCATCATGTCGACGTTTGCGCTCGGTATCGGCCTGGTGGTCGGCAACCTGATCAGCCCCGGAACCGGGCTCAACGTCCAGGGCGATCCCGGGGCCGGCGCCGAACTGGCCGGTGAAGCCGAAGCCGAAGGCGGCATGCTCGAGTTCTTCCAGAACATCGTGCCGACCTCGCTGCTGTCGTCGCTGACCGAAGGCAATGTCCTGCAGACCCTGTTCGTCGCGCTGCTGGTGGGCTTCGGCATCCAGGCGATGGGCGCCACCGGCGAGCCGTTGCTGCGCGGTATCAACTTGGTGCAGAAGCTCGTGTTCCGCATCCTGGCCGGCATCCTGTGGCTGGCCCCCATCGGTGCCTTCGGTGCCATCGCCAAAGTGGTGGGCGACACCGGGTTCGACGCGGTGATCCAGATGGGCGTGCTGATGCTCGCCTTCTACATCACCTGCGTGGTGTTCGTCTTCGGTATCCTGGGCCTGCTACTGCAGTTCGTCGCGCGCACCAACGTGTTCAAACTGGTCAAGTACCTTGCCCGCGAGTATCTGCTGATCGTGGCCACCTCGTCGTCGGAGTCGGCGCTACCGCGGCTGATCGCCAAGCTGGAGCATGCCGGTGTCCAGCCCACCACCGTGGGAATTGTTGTGCCCACCGGGTATTCGTTCAACCTCGACGGTACGGCCATCTACATGACCATGGCTTCGCTGTTCATCGCCGACGCGATGGGCAATCCGTTGTCGATCGGTGAGCAGCTGTCGCTGCTGGTGTTCATGATGGTGGCGTCCAAGGGTGCCGCCGGGGTCAGCGGCGCCGGGTTGGCCACGCTGGCCGCCGGGTTGCAGAGCCACCGTCCCGAGCTGCTCGACGGGATCGGGCTGATCGTCGGTATCGACAAGTTCATGTCGGAAGCCCGTGCGCTGACCAACTTCTCGGGCAACGCGGTGGCCACCATCCTGATCGGCGCCTGGACCAAGACCTACGACCACGACCGGTTGACCGCCGTGCTCGACGGGGACGTGCCGTTCGACGAGCAGGCGATGGTGGACGACCATCCGCTGCCGAGTGAGCGTGAGCAGGTGCCGGCGGCGAAGAGCTAACTCAAGCGGTATCTGACCTGAGGCCGGCCCGCCTTACCGTACTCGGTCACCCGGGTCACCACACCGTCGTCGGCCAGACGTTCCAGGTAGCGCCAGGCAGTCACCCGTGAGATGCCCGCCTGCGCAGCCGCTTCCGAGGCGTTGAGGCCGTCCGGGGTGGCTCGGATGGCCGCGGTCACCAGATCCATGGTGTCGGCCGAGACACCTTTCGGGGTGGCCGGGCGCTGGCCGGCGGTGCGTAAAGCGTTCATCGCCCGGTCGATCTCGTGCTGACCGGCTGCGGAACCACCCGCGCCGAGGGCCTCCCGGTACTGCTGGTAGCGCTCGAGCTTTTCGCGAAAAGCCGCGAAGGTGAACGGTTTCAGCAGATACAGAGCGACGCCGTGGGCCACCGCCGACCGCACCACCTCGAGGTCACGTTCGGACGTGATGGCGATGATGTCGGGGGAGGGGCGGATGGCGCTCAGAGCGGAGGCGACATCGATACCGCTGGCGTCGGGCAGGCCGATGTCCAGCAGCACGAGGTCGATCGGATTCTCATCAGCGGCGGCTGCGGCGACGGCCCGTAGCGCCGCGCTGCCGGTGCCGACGGCGGCATGCACCACGAATTCAGGTAGACGCTCAACGTATTGACGGTGCGCCTCGGCGATCAGCGGCTCGTCTTCGACGATGAGAACCCGGATCACCGGCGCACCGTGGGTATGGTGGCGGTGATCACCGAACCGTAGGTGTTCTCCGAGGTGATGGTGCCGCCGTGCGCGGCGATCACCTGCCACACCAGGGCCAGGCCCAGACCTCGCTCGCCGGACTTGGTGGAGTATCCCCGCATCCGGGCCTGCTCGAAGGCATCGGGCGTCATACCCGGTCCGCTGTCGGCCACGATGACGGTGAGGGCGTCGGTGGTTCCGCGCACGGTGACCTCGACCCACGCGGGTGTCTCGGCACGAGAGGCGTCGATGGCGTTGTCGACGAGATTGCCGACCAGCGTGATCAATTCGCCCTGTTTGAGGGTGAGATTGCTGGGATCGTCGAGCAGTGAGTCTTCGGTGACGGTCAGTTCGACACCACTGTCACGGGCCTGGCTGATCTTGCCGAGCAGCAGTGCGGCCAGTGCGGGCTCGGCGACGGTGGCCATCAGCCGGTCGATGAGGTGTTGTGACACGGCCAGTTCCGCCGTGGCGAATTCGACGGCCTGCTCGGCGCGGCCCAGCTCCACCATCGTGATCACGGTGTGGAGTCGGTTGTCGGCTTCGTGTGCACGCGAGCGCAGCGACTCGGCGAACTGCGTGACCGAGCTCAGCTCACCGGAAACCCGTTGCAGATCAGTACGATCCCGCAAGGTCATGACCGTCCCGACTTTGCGGCCCTCCCACAGCACGGGCTGCTGGTTGACCAGAAGCACGCGGTCAGCGGTGACATGGGTTTCATCGGTCAGCGTGTCACCGCTGGAGCTGCCCAGGGAGCCAGGCAACTGCGCCCGGGTCAAGGGCTCGTCGGGCAGCGAAAGCAGCCTTCGTGCTTCGTCATTGACCACTTCGGCGCGGCCATCGAGGTTGAACACCAGCAGCCCCTCGCCGATGGCGTGCAATACCGCCTCGCGTTGTTCGTACAACGTCGACAGATCACTGAACGACAATCCCAGGGTGCGCCGGCGCAGCCGTCGCTCCAGGAGGTAAGCCCCGAAGAAGGCGAGCAGCAGCGCGACACCGACCGCGAGCCCGATGGCGGGCAACGTGGCGAGCACGCTCTGCGACACCTTGGTGCGGGTGACGCCGGCGGACACCAGCCCCACGATGTTGCCGTCAGCGTCCCGCACCGGCGCCACCGCCCGAATCGAGGGTCCGAGTGTGCCGGGGTAGGTCTCGGTGAAGGTTTTGCCGGCCAGCGCGCGGTCGATGTTGCCGGTGAACTCACCACCGATACGGCTGACGTCGGTGTGGGTGAAGCGGGTGCGGTCCGGCGCCATCACCACGATGAAATCGACGCCGGTGGCCTTGCGGATCGCCTCGGTCTGCGGTTGCAGGATCGCCGTCGGGTCGCGGGAGACGATGGCCTCGGCGGTCGAGGTCATCAACGCCACCGACTCGGTGACCGCGATGACCTTCTGCGTCGTCAGCTCGTCCGCGTCGCGCCGGGCGTCGAGCACCGCCACCCCACCCGCCCCCAGGATGAGGATCAGCAGGAGCGCCAGCTGCCAGCTGAACAGCTCGCGGGCCACACTGCGATCGGTCGCCGAACCCCTGATCGTCACCGTGACGACCCTATTGGGTCGTGTCAGTCTGCCGACGCGGCTTGGGCCAACTCCCCGCGTGATGCTCGTGAACAGAGCAGCTGGCAGACGTGTCCTCTCAGGGATAGCTGTGGCGCCGATTCAAGGCCTGATGGCTGCTCATTTGTTTGCTGGCGGCGCTGGGTGGGATGCCGTGCAAGGTTCCGTGAACTGAAATCAATGAACTTATTGGTGACTTGGGTCACGCGGGGCCCGAGCATTTTGTGCAGTCCACGTGACCCCCACCACAGAACTCGAACTAGGAGCGCTGACATGGCAGATCAAGACACCGCCAGGCCTCTCGAACAACGCAAGAAACGCGACCGCACCCACTGGCTGTACATCGGCGTCATCGTCGCGGTGCTCGGCGGCATCGTCGTCGGACTCGTGGCGCCCGAGACCGGATCCGATCTCGGCGTCCTCGGCACGCTGTTCGTCAGCTTGATCAAGATGATGATCAGCCCCGTCATCTTCTGCACCATCGTGTTGGGCATCGGATCGGTCCGCAAGGCCGCCTCCGTCGGCAAGGTCGGCGGGATGGCGCTGCTCTACTTCCTGGCCATGTCCACCGCGGCGCTGGCTATCGGCCTGGTGGTCGGTAACCTGATCAGCCCCGGGACCGGGCTCAACGTGACCGCGGACCCGACCGCGGGCGCCGAACTGGCGGAGAAGGCCCACGGTGCCGGCGGCACCATGGACTTCATCGCGGGCATCATCCCCACGTCGCTGCTGAGCTCCCTGACCGAGGGCAACGTGCTGCAGACGCTGTTCGTGGCGCTGCTCGTCGGCTTCGGCCTACAGGCCATGGGGGCGGCCGGTGAGCCGATCCTGCGCGGTATCGGAATGGTGCAGAAGCTGGTGTTCCGCATCCTGGCGGGCATCCTGTGGCTGGCCCCGATCGGCGCATTCGGTGCCATCGCCAAGGTGGTGGGCGACACCGGCTTCGCCGCCGTGGTCCAGCTCGGTGTGCTGATGGGCGCCTTCTACCTGACCTGCGTGCTCTTCGTCTTCGGTGTGCTGGGCGGCCTGATGCGCCTGGTGTCGGGTGTCTCGATCTTCAAGTTGGTGCGCTACCTGGCCCGCGAGTACCTGCTGATCGTGGCGACGTCCTCCTCGGAGTCCGCGCTGCCCCGCCTGATCGCCAAGATGGAGCACGCCGGTGTGCAGCCCACCACCGTGGGAATCGTTGTGCCGACCGGCTATTCGTTCAACCTCGACGGCACCGCGATCTACCTGACCATGGCCTCGCTGTTCATCGCCGACGCGATGGGCAACCCGCTGTCCATCGGCGAGCAGCTCAGCCTGCTGGTGTTCATGATCATCGCTTCCAAGGGCGCCGCCGGTGTCAGCGGTGCCGGGCTGGCCACTCTGGCCGGCGGCCTGCAGAGCCACCGCCCGGAGCTGCTCGACGGTATCGGCCTGATCGTCGGCATCGACCGGTTCATGTCCGAGGCCCGCGCCGTCACCAACTTCTCCGGAAACGCCGTGGCCACCATCCTGATCGGCACCTGGACCAAGACGCTGGACAAGGCGCGGGTCCATGAGGTGCTCGACGGCAAGGCCCCGTTCGACGAGCAGACGATGGTCGACGACCACCCGCTGCCTGCTTCGTCGGAGAAGAAGGAACACGTCGGGGTCTGACTCCGCCAAGCAACCGAGCGCCGGCCCGAAATGGGTCGGCGCTCGGTCATGTTTTTCGGGCCTTGTCCCCGGCACATATGTGTGTGCAGCGACGTCTTGGCGGCGAGTCGCGTCGTTAGCCGCATATATGTCGCGGGGCGGCAGGGGGTCGACGGGCACATATGTGTGTGTAGCGGCGTCTTGGCGGCGTGTCGCGTCGTTAGCCGCATATATGTCGCGGGGCGGCAGGGGGTCGACGGGCACATATGTGTGTGTAGCGGCGTCTTGGCGGCGTGTCGCGTCGTCAGCCGCATATATGTCGCGGGGGTGGGCCGGGGGCGACGAAGCCGGGCGACCCTGCCCGACCGGGTAGGTATCGCACTGTCCGCTCGTGCGCAATTCCACTGCCAGGCGAGGGGTCTTGCCTCCGGAGTGTTCCCTAGATCACACCCCGTCCTCGACTCTGGTGTCCGACACCGAGTGCTCAAGACTCAGAGAGGACGCCACCCAATGAAGGTCGAGGATCTGCTCAAGCCTTTCCCCATCAAGGAGTTCCATCCCTTCCCGCGCGCCATGATGGGACCCGGCGCTCACGAGATGGTGGGTCCGGAAGCGCTCAAGATGGGTTTCAAGAAGACCCTGCTGATGTCGTCGGGCCTGCGTGGCACCGACATCGTGCACAACATGGCCGAATCGCTGAAATGGCATGGCCTCGAGGTGGTGGTCTATGACCAGGTGGAGTCCAATCCCAAGGACTACAACGTCATGGACTCGGTGAAGCTGTACCAGGAGCAGGAATGCGACAGCTTCATCTCCATCGGCGGCGGCTCCACCCACGACGCCTGTAAGGGCGCGCGCATCTCGGTGGCCCACGACGGTCGTAATGTCAACGACTTCGAGGGCTTCAACATGAGCGAGAACCCGAAGAACCCGCCGCACATCGCCATCTCCACCACCGCGGGTACCGGCTCGGAAACCTCCTGGGCGTACGTCATCACCGACACCACCACCGATCCGGACAACCCGCACAAGTACGTCGCCTTCGACGACGCCTGCGTGGCCACCCTGGCCGTCGACGACCCGGTGCTCTACTACGACTGCCCCACCGACTACACCGCGCAGTGCGGTTTCGACGTGCTGGCCCACGCCTCGGAGCCGTATGTCTCCCGGCTGAACTTCGAGCCGTCGCTGGGCAACGCCATCCGCGCCATCAAGCTGACCGCCGAGAACCTGCGCGAAGCCACCTGGAACGGCCAGGACCTGGCCGGTCGCCAGGGCATGATGTACGCGCAATACATTGCCGCACAGGCCTTCAACTCCGGTGGGCTGGGGATCATCCACTCCATCTCGCACGCGGTGTCGGCGTTCTACGACACCCACCACGGCCTCAACAACGCCATCGCCCTGCCCCGGGTGTGGGCGTTCAACATGCCGGTGGCCTACAAGCGATTCGCCGACATCGCCCAGGCGATGGGGGTGGACACCTATGGCATGACCGACGTGCAGGCCGCCGACGCCGCGCTGGCCGCCGCGATCCGCCTGCTGCGCGACGTGAACATCATCGAGAAGTTCACCGATATCAAGCAGGACAGCTACTCCAAGAACCGGTTGGGCCTGGGGCCCACCAAGTTCTACGAGAACGCCAAGGTGATCAAGGGTGACAAGGCCGACGTCGACCGCATCACCAACCACGTCCTCGGCGACGCGTGCACCCCGGGCAACGCCAAGGAGTGCACCTTCGATCTCGTTCGCCCCGTCGTGGACCACTGCATGAACGGCGACCTCGACGATCTCCTGAGCTGATGTTCACAGGCGTAGACGAGGTGCGTGAGGCACTCGCCGGGCAGGGCTACCTGGCCGACGAGCGCCTTGCGACAACGGTTTTCCTACAGACCAGGCTCGACAAACCACTGCTGATCGAAGGGCCGGCGGGTGTCGGGAAGACGGAGCTGGCGAAGGCTCTGGCCGCGGCTACCGGCCGGCGACTACTCCGATTGCAGTGTTACGAGGGTCAGGACGAGACCAAAGCGCTCTACGAATGGGATTACGGCAAGCAGTTGCTGTACACCCAGATCCTGCGGGAGAAGATCGGTCAGCTGGTGGCCGACGCCAGCACTCTCGAGGAGTCGGTGGAGCGGATCGGCAAGCAGGAGAGCGTGTTCTTCTCCGATCGGTTCCTGGCGCCGCGACCGCTGCTCGAGGCGGTGCGCTCCGAAGAGCCCGTGGTGCTGCTGATCGACGAAATCGACAGGGCCGACGAGGCATTGGAAGCGGTGCTGCTGGAACTGCTGGGTGAGTACCAGGTCTCGGTACCCGAGGTGGGCACCTTCACGGCCAAGCACGCCCCCTATGTGATCCTGACGTCGAACAACACCCGGGATCTGGCGGCCGCCCTGAAACGGCGCTGTCTGCATCTGTTCCTCGATTACCCTGCGGCAGAACGGGAGTTGGAGATCGTCCGGTCCAAGAACACCGGGCTCGCCGATGCGCTGGCCACCCAACTCGTTGACGTGGTGCGGGGCCTGCGTGACCTCGATCTACGCAAGTCGCCCAGCATCTCCGAGACCATCGACTGGGCCAGGACCCTGGCGGTGCTCGGCGTGGACGAGCTGAACGCCCAGGTGCTGTCCGACACCGTGTCCGTGGTGGTGAAGTACGACAAGGACGTGCGCAAATCGCTCGATGCGCTACCCCGCTTGGTGGATCCCAACGCGAAAGTGCCTGCGACGATGCACCACTCCCACAACGGGCACAGCCACTCGCATGATCATGATCATGATCACGGACATCCTCATGATCATTCCCACGATGAGCCCGACGGTAAGGACGTGCGGCAAGCCAAGGACAAACCCGGCCGGTTCCAAGACGGGTACTACGGCACACCCAAAACCGCCTCGCTCGGCCGGCGCCGACCCTTCTGATGGAAGCGACCCTGCACCGGTTCGTCCGGATCCTGCGGCTCGGGGGCCTGCGTGTCTCGATCCCCGAGGCGCTGGACGCAATGCGGTGCGCTGGGCAGCCTGGTGTGTTGAAATCCCGGGCTGTCCTGCGCACCGCATTGCGCGTCGCGCTGGTCAAAGACCACCGCGACGAGCCGATGTTCGACGAGATCTTCGACGCGTTCTTTTCGTTGGTGCGCATCGGCGCCGAAGATTCCGGGCACGGGCACAGCCACGCGCATGACGATCTGGTGGACACCGGCGAACTCGAGTCGTTCACGTTGTCCGAGGAGCCCAGCGACAAGCCGGAGGAGGGACACGAACACGGCAAGCCCAAGAGCATCCGGGACTACTTCAAGCAAGAAGACCTGGCCCAGCAGTACAACCTGCACCAGGAGGCCAACAAGATCGATCTGGCCGCACTGACCGACCAGATCGTGTTCTCCAAGGAAGGCACAGGGCTCGACGACAACAAGTACCGCGTCGAGCTCTCCGCCGACCGGCTGCACGGCGCGGGTCCCCCCGGCACCCTGTCGACCGCGTCGGGCACCGAGGTCGACGCTTCGCTGACCATCGCCGAGCAGAACGCACTGCTGGGCTGGCTCGACGAACTGGACGACCTGACCGGTGACGAATCGGATGCCGCGGCGTTGCGACGTCGGCTCACCGGCGTGCTGGAGAACCTGCCCCAGGCCCTCAAACGTCACCTCGAAGCGCTGCTGGCCTTGGAGAACCGTGTCATCGAGACCCGCGAACTGCGGGAGGCGGAACTGTCCGGGTCGGCCTGGCTACGTGAGACCGAGCGTGCCGAACTCGAGGACTCCCTGCGGAGGCTGGCCAGGTCGCTGCACGGGGCGTTGACCCACCGTCGGCGGATCGCCGCGGCCGGGCGCGTGGACCCCGGCCACACGATGCGGCGCAACATGCGCTTCGACGGCGTGCCGTTCATGCCCGTCACCATCCGCCGCGCCGAGGACCGGCCCCGGCTGGTGGTGCTCGCCGATGTGAGCCTGTCGGTGCGCGCGACCGCGCGGTTCACCCTCAACCTGGTGCACGGGTTGCAAGATCTGTTCACCCAGGTGCGTTCGTTCGCGTTCGTCGCGCACGTGGCCGAGACCACCGAGTTGTTCCGCGATTTCTCTTCCGAGCGGGCGCTGGGGTTGATCTTCGGAGGGGACGTGATCGATGTGGATGCCAACTCCGATTTCGGCAGCGTCTTCGGCGAGTTCCTGGCCGAACACTCCTCGGCGGTGACCCGGCGAACGACGGTGGTCATCCTGGGAGACGGCCGTAACAACGGCAAAGATCCCAATCTCGCGGCGTTCGAAGAGATCACGCGGCGCGCCCGGGAAACCGTCTGGCTGACCCCCGAACCGCGCTATTCGTGGGGCCTGGGCAGCTGTGACCTGCCTGCGTACGCCGAATTCTGTGACCGGGTACGGGTGGTCCGCGACCTGTCCGGGCTCGAGCATGCCGCGGCCGAATTTGCCGCCGGGGCGGTAGGCCGATGACCCGGTGGGGTCGTACTGTGGAACCTGCATTGTTATCCGGGTCACACTGTGTGCGCTCGGCGCAGGTCAGGCAGAGCGAGATGGTGACAGAACAACGGACGCGTGCCCAGCCCTGTCGGGTGCTCAAGTTCCACGCCCCCGAGATCGTCTTCGGGCTCGATTCGATGGTGGAGGCCGCGCACGCCGCGTTGCGGTTGGGAGCGCTGCGGCCGCTGCTGATCACCGACTCGGGTCTGATCGAGGCGGGCTGGGCCGACGAGATGCTGGCACACCTGCGCGAGCAGCACGTCGACGCCCAGGTGTGGAGCGGGTTGACGCCCAACCCGAAGGATCATGAAATCGCCGCCGGCTACCAGACCTATGTCGAGCACGGCTGCGACGTGCTGGTGGCGGTGGGCGGCGGTTCGGTGATCGACGCGGCCAAAGGGGTCGCGATCCTGGCTTCCAACGGCGGGCACATCCTCGACTACGAAGGCGTCGACAAAGCGCAGGTTCCGATTCCACCGCTGGTGGTGGTGCCGTCGACCTCCGGCACCGGCGCCGATGTGTCCCAGTTCTGCATCGTCACCGACACCACCCGCAATGTGAAGATCAGCATCCTGGGCCGTGCGCTGGTACCCGACGTCACCGTCATCGATCCGCGCCTGCTCACCACGATGCCCGAAAACCTCAATGCGGCAACCGGTCTCGACGCGTTGACGCATGGTATCGAAGCGTTCGTCTCACTCGGGCACAATCAGCTCACCGACCATCACGCGCTGCGCGCAGTACAGATGGTCACCGAGAATCTGGTCACCACCATCGAGCGCCCCACCGAGATGCCGGCCCGGGTGCTGATGGCCCAGGCCGCACTGGAGGCGGGCCTGGCGTTCACCAACGCGATCCTGGGCGCCACCCACGCGATGAGCCATCAGGTGGGTGGACTGCTGGATCTACCGCACGGCGTCATCAACGGCGTGCTGCTGCCGCACGTGATCCGGTTCAACTCCGAGGCCGACCCCGAGCCGTATGCGGTGATCGCGGCGTCCCTCGGGCTGGCCGAGCCCGGTGCACCGGCCGCCGAAGCAGCCGAAGCGCTGGCCGAGCGGATCGACCGGCTGGCCGCCGACGTCGGCGTGCCCCGCGGCCTGGCGCAGCTGGGGGTCAGCGACACCGACGTACCGATCCTGGCCAAGAACGCATTACACGACGCCTGCATGGCGACGAACCCGCGGCCGGCGGACGAGGAGCAGATGCAGGCGCTGTTCCGGGCGGCCATGTGAGTGCGGGGCCCGATCTCGAACGACTGACCGGACTGCGCTCCGGCAAGGGGACGTTCTACAGCGAATTCCGCGCCACCGCACAGCGACTCGACCGCGTGGTGGTGGCGCTGGACACCATCTCGCGGGCCCTGGTGCAGACCGTGCACGGTTCGGAGAACCTGGTGCGCGCCGTCGCCGAGGCGGCCCGGGTGCATCTGGACGCAGAATGGGTGGTGCTCGCACTGGCCGACGGTGCCCTGCCCGACGCGTATCCCCGGCACCTGATCCTGGATTCGGCGGGGCGGGCGTACGCGTTCGAAGGCCTGCCCGACGTCTCCGATCCCGGACCGCACCTGCCCGACGCGGTGCTCAACCGGCTCAACGACATCCTGCGCGGCCAGCTGGCGCAGTTCCGATTGCCGGTGATCGAACGCCGGCACGCGCACGTCCCGATCGAACTCGACGGTGAGGTGATGGGTGCGTTCGCGGCCTGGACGGCGCCCACGCGCACACTCGATGCCACCGACGCCGCGGTGATGCGGATCCTGGCCAGCCAGACGGCGGTGGCCCTGCAGAACTCGTCGCTGTTCTCGAAATCGGTGAGCCTGCTGGCCGAGTCCGAGGCCCGCAACGCCGAACTGCTGGCCACACAACGCGAACTCGGTGCGGTGCAACGTCATCAGGTGCTCGACAACGAACGGCACCGGATCGCCCGTGAACTGCACGACAGCGTGGCGCAGACGGTGCTGTCGGCGGGCATGCTGATCGAGGTGTGCCGCAGCGAGGCCGATGCGCCCGAACTGGTCAGCAGACTCGATCTGGCCAAAGACCTCACCCGGTCGGCCACCGAACAGCTGCGGTCGGCCATCTACGCCTTGAACCATCCCGGCGAGGCGGACCGCTCCAGCCTGTCGGAGATGCTTCAGCAGCTGGCCACGGTGCACATGCCGGAGGACCTGCGGGTGGAGCTGCGGGTGACGGGTAAGGCCGTCGAATTGCCCAACGACGCCGAGCACGCCCTGCTGCGGATTGCCGGTGAGGCGCTGTTCAACACCGCGATGCACGGCCACGCCACCCGCGCCATCATCGGACTGTCGTACAGCGATACCGCAGTGACACTGTCGATTTCCGACGACGGTGTGGGAGATCCCGGGCGGCTTCGATTGATGCTGCGGATGGCCGAAGCCGCTGACGTCGACGGTCGGCATCGCGGATTGGCGAACATGCGGGCCCGGGCCCGCGAACATGGTGGCACCTTCGAGGTGTACCGGTCCCGCATCGGCGGGGTGCGGGTGGCGGCCAGGATTCCCCGAGGAGTGCAAGCATGAAGACTGCGACAACCACGATCCGGCTGGTTCTGGTCGACGACCACGCCATCCTGCGCCAGGGGCTGCGCTCGATCCTGGAACGTGAACCCGACCTCGTCATCGTGGGGGAAGCGGCCTCGGAGGCCGAGGCGGAAGCCGTTGTGGCGGCGACGAATCCGGATGTGGTGCTGCTGGATCTGAAACTGTCGGCCGGATCGGATTTCGAAGGCCTGTCGCTGTGCGCGAAACTGTCGTCGGCCTACCCGTCCTGTGGCCTGCTGGTGCTGACGACGTTCCTGGATGAGAGTCTGGTGCTGCGCGCCGTGCACGCCGGGGCACGCGGTTATGTGGTCAAGGATGTGGACACCACCGAGCTGGTGCGGGCCATTCGGGCGATCTCGTTGGGGGAGAGCGCGTTTGATTCGCGTAGCGCCGCGGCGGTGGTGCGTTCACTGTCTGGTCGTACCGAGCCGCCGCAGCAGCTCACCGATCGCGAGATCGAGGTGCTGCGGCTGCTGGCGGCCGGGTTGTCCAACAGCAAGATCGGCGAGAAGCTGTTCATCTCGGCCACCACGGCCAAGTTCCACGTCAGCAACATCATGCGCAAGCTGGAGGTCAGCCGTCGCGCCGAGGCGGTGTACGCGGCGAGCAAACGCGGGCTGATCTGATCCCCTGCTCGGCCCTAGGGCCCTGGGGGTCCTGGGGGTCCTGGGGGTCCTGGGAGGCTCAGTGGTCGAGAATGAGCCAGCCGCCGTGGAATTCATCCACCGAGGCGGTCAGGCCGGAATGCTCGTCGCACAGTTTCGAGCCGAGGTGGTGCAGCCGGTCAAGGTCGAAACGCTGGACATGGCCGTAGCATTCCCTCGGCTCATCCTCGAACGGCACCGCCACCACCACACGATGGCGGGCCAGCCGCACGGCTTCACGCAGTACGGCGTCGACGGTGGGGTCATCCAGGTGCTCCAGCAGGTGCAGTGCGGTGACGGTATGGGCACTGTCGTCCGGCATCGGCACCGTCGAAGCATTGCACTGCAGTGTGCGCAACGGCCGGCCCAACGAACGGCTGGCCATGCCGAGCAGCTTCATGGTGGGGCCGCTGAGATCGGTTGCCGTCACTGCGATTCCGTTTCCCGACAGCCGCAAAGGGAAGAAACCGAAACACGAACCCAGGTCCACCACCCGCTGGCCGGTCACCAGAGTCGCGGCGCGCTCGTGCACCGGTGCGAACGCCGTCTCGCCGGCCTCGAGCCGCGCCAGGGAGTTGCGGTAGAAGCGCAGCCAGGCCGGTGCGCCGCCGTCGACGGTCGAGCGCACCACACCGGTGAACACCAGCTCGAACTCCGGTTGGCCCTGCAGCGCCCCGATGTCGACCAGCTCTTCGGCGAGCAGCACCGCCAGATCGTCGGACAGTTCGGCGGGGGTAAGGTCATGTTCCACGGTGAGTAGGGCACCGCTGCGATGCACGCAGAACCGCCGCGTGCACACCGCGTCGTGATGGTGGGAGCGGTGTGGACCGGTCCGGCGCCGCACCCGCACGCCATGGCCCGTCCACAGTCCGCGCGCCGCGGGCGCCAACGGATCGAGCGCAGTCTCCATGGCGGTCAACGCTATTGAACGAAGCCGGTGCTGCGCCCGCACCGAAAGGGCGCCGAATCAGCGCCGGTCGGGTGGGGGAGTGACTACCCGATCGGCGAGTGGGCCGGCGTGGCGGGCCGGGCGATGGACCGCCACACCATCTCGGTGAGCTTGCGGCAGTAGTCATCGGTCACCGGCTCCCCGGTGTAGAGGATGCGCATGTTGATGGGCGCGAACACCATCTCCAGGCAGACCTCGGGGTCGACGCCGGTGCGGATCTCGTCGCGGTCCCGCGCACGGTCGAAAATCACGCGCAGGCTGTCCGCCCGGGCTCGCCACGCCGCGCGGCGGATCTCCACCGTCCCGAGATACGGGTCGGTGATCAGATGGGCTCCGTGCAGTTTGGGGCCGTCCTGCGAGCCGAGGATGGTGGCCATCCCGACCGCGAGCAGGTAGAGGTCCTCCAGAAGCGACCCGGTGTCCGGCGGGAAGTCGTCGTCAGGGCGATGGGCGAGCGCGTCGAGGACCAGGCTGGCCGAGTCCGGCCAATGCCGTGCGACGAGCTGCGGGTCGAGTCCGTGCCGCTCGGTGGTTGCGGCGACGTCGAAACGGTCGATACCCCACCGGGTCAGTTCTTCGCGGACGGCACCGAGGACCCGATCGAGCTCGTCGACGGGCGCGGCGTCTTCGGGCACCATGCTCATGTTCTCCTCGCGTGATCGTCTGAACGATGCCGGATGCAGCGCTAGACGGGGGTGCGCCGGCGGTTCCTGGTATCGGTGCGCAGCACGGTGCGCACCGATACGGTGTCCCCGAGCATGTGCGCAATGGTACCGACGATGTCAGTGGCGGTCGTCACTCCCGTATCCAGCGGGCTGCGGGCCGCGACCGTCACGGTAAGAGTGATTGTGGGTGAACCGTGTTCAGCGGCGGCGCGGCCGGTGGCCTTGATGACATTCGAGTGTTGAGCCAGGGTGGTCGCGGCGACCTGCGCCACCGAGGACGCGTCTGCTGTGAGTCCGAAGTTGTCGGTGGTACGCCCGTCAACGAGGCCGAGACGAGTGAGCTTCGGTGCCCGATGATGCGAGAACAGCCACCGTAGCGCCAGCAGGATCAGCAAGATCCCGGCTGCTGCCGAGGCCCAGGGCCACCACGGTGTCTGAGTCAGTTCGGCGGCGGCGGACAGGTCCAGGGGCCGGGCCTGCCAGAGGGCTCCGCGTTGCCATGCGACTGCCGCCAGGCCGGAAGCCAGGAGTCCGATCCCCAGTAACAGCGCGGCGATTCGATCGACGATGACGGCGCGTCGCGTCATGATCTGGTCTCCTTCCGAGTGCGCACGACGATGCGAGGGGTGTGCTGTAGCGGCTGAAGCGCCACGCCGACAGCGTCGGCGACTCGACGCTCGACCTCTCCGCCGGTGTCACCGGTGACGGTGCAGCGGACGACGATCTTGCGACGGGTGGCGCTGGAGCGTGCGTTCAGGACGCCGGCAACGTCGTCAGCGGCGGCCGTCGCCACCTTCGCGATGTCACCGAGACCGATGAAGGCACCGGTGTCGGTGCCGATCGGTTGGGCGGTGGCCCGCCGGGGCGTGAGCGCGACGACCATCAACCCGATACCGAGGAACGCGGCGATGACTCCGAGTGGTTCCAGCCAGGCGGTGGGTGCCCATCCGTCCACTGCGGTGATGGCTTGGGAGACCCAACCCTGCCCGGCCAACCATCCGGCGGCGACCGCGGTGTCGCGGACGGCCACCACGCCGACCGCGCCGAGCGCTAGTGCGGCCGGCACCGCCACGTAGCTTGCGCCTGCCGCGGCGCGGGGTGCGGCTGCTGTGCGAATGTTTTGGCGGACAGGGGCACTGGTCATGTCAGCTCCCGGTGGCTGGAGGGCGGAACGATGGCAGCGACGTGCACGGTGACGCCGTCGACGGCGAGGCCGCTCTGGGTGGCGAGCGCATCGGTGACCTCCCGCCGCACCGTGGCTGCGGTGTCGGCGAGTGCACGGCCCCACTGCACGGCGATCTCGACGTCCACGCGGACCCGGTCGCCGGCGACGAAGGTGTCGACGCGGGGCAATTCGCGGCCGGCGACCCTCGACAATCCGCTTCCGTGCCGGTGGACGCCGTCGGCGCCAAGGGCAGCAGCCGTGGCGATGCTGGCCACGGCGCGATCCCGGACGGTGAGGCGTCCGCGCGCATCCGGGACCGCGAGGGTGTCGGGGTCAGCCACGGCCGCGGCCCTTGAACCAGGCGGTGGCGTCGAACTCCCCGTCGCGGTGCCCGCCGACGATATAGCCGAGTGCTCCCAACACCAGGGCCAACAGGAACCCCGTCAGCCCGCCTGCGGCGGCAGCGACGCCGAGCAGGACACCTGCGAGCATCCCTGAGGTTGCGGTGGTCATTCAGTTCTCCTTGGCGAGGTGGGAAGAGTTCCGGGGTCCTGCGGCGGGTGCGCCACGATGTCTTCGACGGTGACGTCGACGGGCCGCCCCGGCACCGCCGCGGCGACGGCGGCGCGGACAGCGGCGGCCGTCTCGCGCACCGCCGCGTCGCGCAGCACGCTGATGTGCACGTCGATGCGGTCGTCGGAGATCCGCACACCGGTGACCCGGCGTCCGGGTAGGTAGGTCGCGACCTCACCGAACATGCCGGGATGCAGTCCGGCGACGCCGGCCACGGTGCGGGCGATGCCCGCCACCGTGTCGGCTTCCGTGGAGAGGTCGGGCACTACTCGACCCTGGCCAGGCGGCTTTCCGTGGCGTCATCCTCGTCGGCGGGGACGTGGACGTCGTGCACGGTGATGTTGACCTCGACAACTTCCAGGCCGGTCATGCGTTCCAGAGCCGCGATGACGTTGCGGCGGATACCGGACGCCAGATCCGCGATCGAGACGCCGTACTCGGCCACGATGTCCACGTCGACGGCGGCCTGCTTCTCGCCCACCTCGACGGACACGCCCTGGGCGTAGTTGGTGGTGGCACCCGGGATGCGTTCCCGCAGCGCGCCGACTGCGCGGGTGGTGTTCCCACCCAGGTCATAGACGCCATTGACCTCGCGTGCGGCCAGGCCGGCGATCTTGGACACCACGGTGTCGGCGATCGTCGTCCGGCCGTGGCTGGTGGCCAGCGGGCCATTGGCGGCAGGAGCAACCGTCGGTGCTGCGGTGGTCGGAGTTTCGGTGGAAGCCATCTCACGAATCCCTTCTCGTCGGTTGTTGTACGTAGGTTGGACGGCGCTCCCCGGCGAAACCGAACGCCGCTGGAATGTGTTCTGTGACACAATCCGTGCCGGCGTCGGGGCCGGGTGTGGCGGAGGGGGCGCGGTGTGTGACGAGGAGACCTCGTCGGATGTCGACGACCGGGGGCTGGCGGCTGCTGCCCGCGCGGGCGATGCGGACGCGTTCGAGGAACTGGTCCGTCGGCACGGGCCGTCGCTCTACAGGTACGCCCGGCGCATGACCCAGGACACCGACGCCGTGAACGACATCGTTCAGGAGACGTTTGTGGCGGCATGGCGCCGGATCGCGACATTCCGCGGGGATTCGGCGGTGCGAACGTGGTTGTTCTCCATCTGCGCCCGCAAAGTGGTGGACTCGCAGCGCATCAAACGCGCGATCCCGGTTGACGACAGGTTGATCGAGCCGGTCAGCCATGACGCCGGGACGCATCCGTTTGCCGTGGCCTCCAACACGGCATTCCTGGAGGCTCTGGAAATCGCACTGGCCGAACTACCGCCCCGGCAACGCGCGGTGTGGATGCTACGAGAGGTCGAGGAGTTGACGTTCCCCCAGATCGGCACCATCCTGAATCTGAGCCCGGATGCCTCTCGCGGACACCATCACCGGGCCAGGGTGACACTCCAGCAAAGGCTTCAGCAATGGCGGTAGGTGACTACCACGGCGACGAGGACGTACTCCGGCGTGCGCCGCGGGTCCTGCGCGCCGCGCCCGAACCAGGCTGGCAGGCCCTCCAATCGAAGGTGCTCGCAGCGGTCCGGGCCACACCTCGCGGCGGCTGGCCCCTCGACGTCGACGATCCCCAGCCCGCCACGGCGACCGGTGTGCTGCGCGTCAGCGACCTCGTTCTCGGTACGGCACTGAGCCGGGCCTTGCGGGGCGACCCGAGCTACCAGGTCACCGATATCGATATCACGTCCGAAGAAGGTGTGCTGCAGGGTGTTTCGGTGACAATCAGTGCGCGCTACGGCGCGGATCTGACGGCGGCAGGTGCCCGTATCCGACGGCAGGCCGCAGCTGTGGTCGCTGACATCGTCGGGCCGACAAGTGTTCCCGCCATCGAGGTCGACGTCACCGATATCCACCGCTGACGTCCCTCGGTGGGTGCTGACCGCGTGGCCATTCAGAATCCGCGCGATCGATTGTCTTGTGAGGTCTGAACCTCGCGCACCATCCTGACCCCATGACATACCGGACACTCGGCCGCACAGGTGTGAAGGTGAGCCCGCTGACGCTGGGGGCCATGAATTTCGGTGCGTACGGCAACACCGATCACGATGACGCGATCCGGATCATCGAGCGCGCCCTCGATGCCGGGATCAATGTCATCGACACGGCCGACGCCTATTCACAGGGCGAAAGCGAGGTGATCGTCGGCAAGGCGCTCAAAGGACGCCGGGACGACGTCATCGTGGCCACCAAATTCCACGCGCCGTTCGGGGACGGAATCAACACCCGCGGCAGCTCGCGCCGGTGGATCTTCACCGCCGTCGAGAACTCGCTGCGCCGTTTGCAACTCGATCATCTCGATCTCTACCAGGCACACAAACCGGACCCCGACGTCGAACTGTCCGAGACGCTGGGAGCTCTCGACGACCTGGTCCGGCAGGGCAAGATCCGCTACTACGGCACGACGACTTACGAGCCGCACCTGCTGGTGGAAGCACAGTGGGTGGCGCAGCGGGATTCGCTGCGTCGGCCGGTCACCGAGCAGGCCCCCTATTCGATCCTGGCGCGCGGTGCGGAGCGGGCCGCCCTGCCGGTTGCACAGAAATACGGGCTCGGGGTGCTGACCTGGAGCCCGTTGGCCGGCGGCTGGTTGTCGGGACGGCATCGCGCGGGAGAGGAGGCGCTTCCGTCCCGGCGGGCCGAGAAGATGCCTGCGCGCCACGATCCGGAACTCGACGCCAACCGGCGCAAACGCGATATCGCCGTGGCGCTCGACAAGCTCGCCCGCGACTCCGGCATCACGGTCGCGCAGCTCTCGATCGCCTTCGCGCTCAACCATCCCGCGGTCTCGTCGGTGATCATCGGGCCGCGGACGCTCGATCAGTTGACCACGCTGTTGCCGGCCGGCGACGTTCGTCTCGACGCCGGCGTTCTGGACGCGATCGACGAACTGGTGCCGGCGGGCACCACCGTCAACCGCGCCGACGAGGGCTGGGAGCCACCGTGGCTGGCCGATGCCTCGGCGCGACGCCGCTGAACCCGGGCGATCAACCGTTCACGGCACCGTGATGGCCGCGTAGCGGGAGCGGAGGTACTCCTCGGCCGTCACCGGCTGATAGTCGTTGGCCCGGCCGATGGGCGGTGGGAACGACTCGATGAGCTGGTCGAGGTTGGCTTCGAAGAAGAAGATCAGCGAGATCAGCTCCTCGTCGGGCGCTTCGGCGCTCGGCGGCAGCACCCGGTGCAGGGTCGAGGTCCAGCGGTCGCCGGTCCAGCGCGCCATCAGGTCCCCGATGTTGATGGTGTAGGCGTCGGGAATCACCGGCGCGTCGATCCAGACACCGTTCCGCGTGCACACCTGCAGCCCGCCGTACCCGGCTTCGCGGTCGAGGATGGTGATGGTGCCGAAATCGGTGTGCGGTGCGATCCGGAACTGCCCTTCGGCGACGGGCCCGGTGCGGTTCAATGCGGGGTAACGGTTGATGTTGAACGTGTGCGGTGATGCCATGCAGCGTTCGACGAACCAGTTGGGCGGCAGGCTCGCCGCGGTGGCCAAGAGCTCCAACAACTCGGCGGCCAGGTCACGCATGGCGACGGCGTAGGTATCGCAAAGGGATTGCAGCACAGGGACTTCAGTAGGCCACACGTTGGGTGGGAACCATTCGGCGTCGACACTCGCCGCGCCGCTGGAGTACTCGTGACCCGACACGAACGTCTCTTTCAGGTCCGGCGGCAGCTCGACGCCCAGCAGGTACCCGTTGGCTTCCTTGCCCGGCGGTATCCAGCCGCGGCCACCCACCGCGGTGGCGTAACGCTGTTTGGCGGGATCGGAGAGCCCGAAGAACGTTCGTGCGGCCTCACGCAGTCCGGCCCGCAACGCGGCCGGCACTCCGTGCCCGCTGACCATCAGGAAGCCACTGTCGACGAGGGCGCGGTCGACAGTGGCGGCCAATGCGGCACGGTCGGCTTCAGAGCCGTTGCGCCACAACGAGAGGTCGACGAGCGGGATGCTGGCGGTCACAACTGATCCTGTCTCTGCGCGGGCCTGCCCGAGATGCGGCCTCAAGACTGGGCAGTCGATGTGTCCGACCCATCACCCGCGCGTTGCGTCGCGGTAAAAGACCGCCCCGGAACTAGGCCGGCTTGTGCGCGGTCAGCAGGAACGCGGGCATCTTCACCCGGCCCTTCTCGTCGCGGTCATGCGCGGGCATCGGAATGCCGGGAATCTCAGGCATGTTCGCGTGGATGAACGCAGGCCGGATCTCGTCGATGGCCCAGTACTTGCCCACGGCCGCACGGAGTTCGGCCTCGTCCACCGCATTGGGCTTCTGCTCCAGATCCGGCGGGAACGCACCGACCGCGAACACCAGGATGTAGAAGGTGGCGCCCGGGGCGGCCGCCGCGAACACCCGCTGCTGATAGGCGTCGCGCGCCTCTACCGGCAAGGAGTGGAACAGGGTGCTGTCGAGGATCGTGTCGAAGCGACCGTCGAACCCGGTGAACGTCGTGATGTCGTCCTGAACGAACGTGGCGTTGGCCAGGCCGCGTTCCTGGGCGGCCCTCGTCGCGGCCGCCACCGCGGTGGGGGTGAGTTCGATGCCGACGACGGTGTAACCCTGCGCGGCCAGCGCCAAGGACAACTCGGCGTACCCGCATCCGGCATCGAGCACCTGACCCCGCACCTTGCCGGCGGCGATCAGCGCGGCCAGCTCAGGCTGCGGCTCCCCGATGTTCCATGGTGGCGGGCCGTCGAAGCCGCCCTCACCGCGGTAGGTGCTGTCCCAGTCGATTTCAGACGTCATGCGGTCGACGCTACGCGGGGCCGTCCCAGGTGTGGACGGGCTCGTTGGTGTGCATCCGCTGGCAATACAGCCGCAGCATCTCGGCGAGTGCCTGGGGGCGCGCCATACCTCGCTCCTGCAGCGCGCGCACCGTCGCGACCTGCCAGGCGGCGCCCGTCTGCCCCGTCTTCGCCCGGCCTTCGATGACGCCGAGAAAACGGTCGCGCACCTCGGCGGCCACGCCCCAGCGGCGCAATCCCTCGTGCGCCATCGGCAACAGCCGGCGCAGCACCAGCTCATCGGGTGTCACCTCACCCTCGCCGGGCCAGTACAGCCGCGCGTCCATGCCGTCACGGGCCGCGGAGGTGAAATTCGTCTCTGCCGCAGCGAAACTCAGCTTCGTCCACACCGGCCGGTCTTCCTCGGACAGCGTGCGCAACATGCCGTAGTAGAACGCGGAATTGGCCAGCATGTCGATCACCGTCGGCCCGGCGGGCAGCACCCGGTTCTCCACCCGCAGGTGGGGCCGTCCCTCCACCACGTCGTACACCGGCCGGTTCCACCGGTACACCGTGCCGTTGTGCAGCCGCAGCTCGGCCAGCTTCGGAGTGCGGCCCGCCGCCAGCTCGGCCACCGGGTCTTCGTCGGACAGCTCGGGCAGCAGCGACGGGAAGTAGCGGACGTTCTCCTCGAACAGGTCGAAGATCGAGGTGATCCAGCGTTCGCCGAACCACACCCGCGGGCGGACGCCTTGCGATTTGAGTTCGTCGGGCCGGGTGTCGGTGGCCTGGGTGAACAACTCGATGCGGGTCTCGGCCCACAGCTGGTGGCCGAAGAAGAACGGCGAGTTGGCGCCGAGCGCGAGCTGGGGCCCGGCCAGCACCTGCGCGGCGTTCCAATTGTCGGCGAACTCGCCGGGGGAGACCTGCAGGTGCAATTGCATACTGGTGCAGGCAGATTCGGGCGCGATCGAGGGTGACTGGAGGCTGAGCCGCTCCGGTCCGTTGATGTCGATCATGATGTCTTCACCGCGCGCGTTGAAGATCGAGTCGTTGAGCGCCTGATACCGCGTGGACTCACTCATCCAGTCCGAGGACAGGTGCTCGGGCATCAACGTCGGCAGGATCCCGATCATCACGATGTGCGCGCCACTGGAATTGGCTTTGGTTTCAGCGGCATTCAGGCTGGCGCGGACGTCATTCTCCAGTTCGAGGCCCGACGTGCCGGGCAGCGGCCGAGGCGGCACGTTGAACTCGATGTTGTACGCACCCAATTCCGTCTGGTACGCGGGGTCGGCGATCGAGGCCAGCACATCGGAGTTGCGCATCGCCGGCTGGTAGTCGTTGTCCACAAGGTTGCACTCGATCTCCATGCCGGTGAGGGGGCGGTCGAACTCGAAAGCTGTTTGGTTCGGCGCGGTCTGTCTGAGCATTGCCTCGAACACGTCGAGGCACAGTTGCACCTTGCGCCGGTACTCCTGGCGGTGCGCTCCGCTGAACTCGGTCTGCGTGACCTCTTCGCCCACGCAGTCGATGGTAGTGATTACAGCTCGGACAGCGCCCGGGGTTTGAGCAGCCACGTGGCGATGACACTGATCACCGCGGTGCCGACCAGGTACGCGCAGGCCAGCCACGGCGAGCCCCCGGCGGCGGCGATCAGCGCGGTGAGGATCAGCGGCGTCAGGCCCGAGGAGTACACGCCGGACAGCTGGTACACCGTCGAAAGGCCGGTGTAGCGCACGGGTGTGTCGAACAACGAGGCGTACAGCGTGCCCTGCGCGCCGTAGAACCAGGCATGGATGATGCCGAAGACCACGACCATGCCGATGGTGTAGGCCACCATGCTGCCGGTGTTGAAGAGCGCGAACACGGGGAAGACGGCGACGGCGTAGGCGGCGATACCGGTGCCGTACACCAGCTTGGCGCCCAACCGGTCGACGAGCATGCCCGACACCGGCAGCAGCACCGCCATCAGCAGTGCCGAGACCGTCACCACCACCAGCACCGGCACCTTGTCGAAGTGCAGCGTGGCGGTGGCATAGGAGATGGCGAAAACACCCCAGGTGTTGAACGCCGCACCCTCACCCCAGCGCGACAGCATGCCCAGCACGGTGGTCTTGAGCACCGGCGGCTTGAAGATCTCCTTGACCGGGACCGCCGACCGCCGTTCCTCGCTGCGGATCTTCTCGAACGCCGGAGTCTCGTCGGCCTTGAGGCGGACGACCACACCGAAGATCACCAGCAGGATGCTGACCAGGAAGGCGATGCGCCAGCCGTAGGACAGGAAGGCGTCCTCGGGCATGGCGACCTGGAGGAACGCGAAAACGCCGGTGCCCAGGGCCAGGCCGAGCGCGAGACCCACCTGCGGGACGCTGCCGGAGAACCCACGCCGGGTGGCGGGGCTGTGTTCGACGGCCAGCAGCACCGCCCCGGCCCACTCGCCGCCGAGGGCGAAACCCTGCACGACGCGCAGCAACAGCAGCAGGATCGGGGCCAGCACGCCGATCTGCGCGGCCGTCGGCAGGATGCCCATCAGGGCGGTGGCACCGCCCATAAGGAACATCGTCAGCGCCAGCGTGCGCTTACGGCCGATCCGGTCGCCGATGTGGCCGAACACGAAGCCGCCGATGGGCCGCACCACGAACCCGACGGCGAACGTCGCGAACGACAACATGGTGCCCACGAACGAGCTCTGGTCCGGGAAGAACGCCTGGTTGAACACCAGGCTGGCGGCGGTGGCGTAGAGGAAGAAGTCGTACCACTCGATGGTGGTGCCGACCAGGCTGGCCAGCAGCGCGGTACGCACCTTGGAGGGGTCCGTCTGATCGGCGCTCGACGGGACTGGCGGGTCGGCGATGGTCACGCTGCCCTATGTAGCCTGCTGCGCGCCGATTCACACCAGGGTTTCGCGCATCACGATTTAAACCGCTGCGCGACGACCACCTGCGGTGACGTGATGCCGCCGCGCAGTGTGACCTCGATGTTCGGGTCGGCATGGGCGGCCAGTGCCCGCAGCGCCGAGGGACTGTAACTACGCAGCGAACTGATCACACCGTCGTGCACGAACGGGTGAATGAGCGAGAACGGCAGCATGGTCGCCAACTGCATCACATGCAGCGGTGCGGGTGGGCGGGCCAGGTCGATGATCACCAGCTTCGTGGCCACCCGGGTGCCTTCGGCGAACACCTTCGCCGCCTGCGCCGGCGCCAAGTGGTGAAACGACAAGGCGAACAGCGCCAGGTCGAAGGCCCCGTCGGGCGCATCGATCGCGGTGGCGTCCATCTCGCGCACCGTGGCGCGCGGATCCTCGCCCAGCTCGGCCATGCCGGCCACCGACTCGGTGTTGATATCGGTGACGGTGACCTCAGCGGTCGGATGGTTCTCCAGCAGCAGTCGTGACACCGCGCCGTGGCCGGCGCCGAGTTCGAGGATTCGCGGGTCGGCGACGTCGGCGATCTCGGCCAGCGCGATCTCGGCGAAACGGCGGTGGTTGCCGAACACCCGGCCCGTCCAGTCGAGCGCGCCGATGACCCTCCGCTTGACGGCGTCGTCGATGTCGTCACGGTCGAGATACTCGAGCCGGCTGGTCTCCAGCAGCCGGTCCAGGCAGCTCGCGTCGGGTCCGCCGCGGGGCATGCGCTCGATGCTCATGTGGTCCATCTTGTCGCGATTTCGGCGCGCTCATAACCGCTCAGCGGTTACGAGCGCGCCGAAATCCCTAGTCTTCGCTGAGGATCTGGTAGATCTCCCGGCGGGCGTTGTTGAGGATCTCGATGATCCGCTGCTGCTGCTCCTCGGACGCGGCGTGCGCGGACTGCGCGACGGCTCCGAAGAGCTGGCCGGTGGCCGAGCGCAGATTCATCTGGGCCGGATCGGCGTTCTCGTTGATCTCATCCCACGGCGCGGTCTCCACCTTCTCGGCGGCGGCCCGGCCGTCCTCGGACAGTTCGAAGAGCTTCTTGCTGCCTTCGGTCTCGGCGGCGGTGATCAGGCCCTCGTCCTCGAGCAGTTGCAGCGTCGGGTACACCGAGCCGGGGCTGGGCTTCCACAGGCCGTTACTGCGGGAGGCGATCTCCTGGATCATCTCGTAGCCGTGCATCGGCCGTTCGACGAGCAGGGTGAGGATGGCGGCGCGCACGTCTCCGCGCTTGCCGCGACCGCCGCGGCCCGGGCCGCGACGACCTCCGCGTCCGCCGAACGGGCCGGGGCCGAAGCCGAAGCCGGGGAAGTCGCGGCCGAATCCGGGGCCACCGAAGCCCGGACCGAAGCCGGGCCCGCCGTGTTCGCGGACGTGGTTGCGGAAGTCGCGACGGGCGCTGCGGCGCTGCTCATGCAGGGCACGACGATCGCCGGGCGCGAAACCGAAGCCGGGGCCGCCAATGGGGCCGGCAAAGGGGCGGCCGAACGGGCCGTCTTGTGGTGTGAATGGGGTGTTCATGAGGTGTCTCTCTTTCAGTGTGGGAAGCTCGATAACCGCTTCCGATACGTTGACGATATATCGATAACTATCGTGATGCAACGTTTGTTCCCGAGCCGGTGGTTCCATCGTCACGGCTGCCGCGTCCCGGGGGTCGCCAAATGACCCCGTTCACAACGTCATTCGGGTGCACCGCGTCTGTGGACGTGGCGAAGGTGACCGGACGATCTACCGGGTCAAGAAGTAGGGTCTTGCCGCTCGTCGATCGCGGACAGGAGCCAGCGCGCCCAATCGGCCTCCATGGCCGCGCTGCGCAGGCCGTATTCCAGCGCGGCGCGGGCGAAGAAGTCGTCTGCGTCGTCCTGCCACGGCACCGAATCGCGGATGTGCTTGTAGTGCTCCAGGGTCTTGTCGGCGGTCGCGGCGATTCCGTCCACGTACGCGCGGGCGTCGGCCGTCGTCATCTCGCCCAGCAGGAACACCCGCAGGACATCGGGTCTGCGGACCGGGGTGTTGTCGCGCGGACGGGTGATCCAGGTCAGCAGCTCCGCGCGGCCGGCCTCGGTGATGGCGTACTCCTTGCGCCCCCGCGCTCCCACCGCGGTCACCTCGATCAGTCCGTCGGCAGCGAGCTTGTTCAACTCCCCGTAGAGCTGGCTCTGGGTTGCCGGCCACACGTTGCCCATCGATGCTTCGAACCGCTTCAGCAGGTCATAGCCGCTCGCGGGATGTTGGGCCAACAATCCGAGGGCGGCGAAGCGGAGACTCACGGCGGACATGCTACGGCCCCGACACTCCAATAGTGGAATGTCGAGGCCGCGGCGAGGAGTGGGATCAGCCCTGGACCAGATCGGCACCCTGCGGGAGGCGGAGTGCGGACATCCGCCACGGCCCGCGGGTAGCCAACAGGTAGAACAGGCCGAACGCGACGCCGCAGCCGATGAACCAGCTGTACTGGGCCGCGGTGGCCATGCCGGCCACCGAACCCCCGAGCAAGACCGGGATCACCGCCAGCACCGCACCCACGATCGTGGCGGCCACCGCGGCTGGGTTGTAGCCCTTCTTGTACCAGTAGTTCCCGGTTTCGGTCATCGTGAAGAGGTCGTCGACGACGATCTTCTGCTTACGCACCAGGTAGAAATCGGCGATCAGCACCCCGAACAGCGGACCGATGAAGGCGCCGAGGGTCTCCAGCGTGTAGTGGATGACCTCGGGGTTGTTGTACAGGTTCCACGGGGTCAGCAGCACCGAACCCACGGCGGCGATCATGCCGCCCATCCGCCAGCTGATCTTCTGCGGGCTGACGTTGGAGAAGTCGAAGGCCGGCGAGATGAAGTTGGCGACGATGTTGATGCCGATGGTGGCGATGGTGAAGGTCAAGGCGCCCAACACGATTGCCATGGTGTTGTCGATCCGCGCGACGGTTTCCACCGGGTCGGTGAGCAGCTCGCCGAACACCGGCACGGTGGCCGCGGCAGTGATCACCACGAGCAGCGAGAACACCAGGAAGTTCACCGGCAGGCCCAGGAAGTTGCCTTTCTTGACTGCCTGGAAACTCTTGCCGTAGCGCGAGAAGTCGCCGAAGTTCAGCATCGGGCCGGAGAAGTACGACACCACCAAAGCGATGGCGCCCAACATGATCGCGATGGTGTTGCCCTGCTTCTCGCCGCCGAGGGTGAGGCTGACGTGCCAGTCCGAGCGGTACAGCAGATAACCGCACAGGATGAACATGACGACGTAGACGGCGGGACCGCAGAAGTCGATGAACTTGCGGATGGATTCCATGCCGCGCCAGAAGACGCAGGCCTGCAGCACCCAGAGCAGCGCGAAGCTGCACCAGCCCAGCAGGGACAACCCGGTGAATCCATACTGCTCGGGATCCGCGTAGGGCATCAACGCCGGGAACAGCTTGAGCAGCACCACGTCCAGCGCGGCCGACGCCAGGTAGGTCTGGATGCCGTACCAGGCCACCGCGATCAGACCGCGGATGATGGCCGGGATATTGGCGCCCAGCACGCCGAAAGAACTGCGGCACACCACCGGGTAGGGAACTCCGGCCTGCTGGCTGGGTTTGGCCACCAGGTTGCAGAACACGTTGACGATCACGATGCCGACCAGCAGCGCGATCAGCACCTGCCAGCTGGCCAGACCCAGGGCGAACAAGCTGCCTGCGGTGACATATCCACCCACGCTGTGCACGTCGGACATCCAGAACGCGAAGATGTTGTACGACGACCAGGTCTGCTTGCCCAGCGGGGCGAGGTCTTCGTTGGTGAGCCTCGGGTCGTAGGTCGACTTGATGATTCCGCCGCCGACCGGGTGACCGGATGCCTCGACGATGTCGTTGGCACCGACGACAGCGCCGGGGGGAAGGTCTTGGGTGTCTGTCATGGTCAGCTTCCTGCTCGTGACTCCAGATCGATGTCAGGAAACGTAGCCACGGCGTGTTTCCCAGCCGTTGCGCCGAGAATATATTTACGAGATCACCCGTCTTTGATAACCAGGCCGGTGTCCGTGGGCAGCGACGCCACCACTGTGTTGAGGCGTTTGTTGTGCACGGCGGTGGCTTCCAGCAGGGCGTCTGCGTCACCGTCGAGAAACGCCACCAGCATCACCCGGTGGTCGTCGTGCAGGACGGCGCGCTGGCTGGGCTCCACATGGACCATCAGCTGCACCGGTTCGGTGATGTTCCAAGCGGATTCGAGCATGTGTACCAGCCGCAGCATGCGTGACGGCCGGCTCAGCGCCATGTGGAATTGACGGCTGTGTCGATGGTAAGCCTGCGCGTCGTCGAATTTCAGCGCCTGCTCGAGGGTGTGGTGAACCTCGGACAGGTGCGTCCGGTCGGCGTCGGTGGCGTGCAGCACCGCCGCTGCCATGGCCGCGGACTCGAGAGTCTCACGCACCAGGTACATTTCGGCGAGCTCACTGGCGGTCAGCTGGGCCACCGAGTAGCCCGAGTTCGGCCGGTGTTGCACAAGCCCTTCTCCGGTAAGGGTTTTCAGGCTTTCCCGAACCGGGATATGGCTCACTCCGAACATCTCGGCGACCTCGGTCACCGGAATGGGTGTGCCCGGCGGAACGGCGCCGTCGAGAATCACTCGCCGCAGCTCGTCGACCACGTTCTGGTGTGAGCCGCCGTCGCGGCCCACCGCCGCCCTGAACAGCGCGGCGGAGTGTCGGCGGTCAGGCACTCAGCGATCTTCCTCCCAAGACTGCGATAGCGCGAGGCGACCACATTCCACTATTGACATGTCAGCGTTGGAGTGTCAGAGTGGTGGAGTCAGCGAATCCCAGCCCAGGAGACTTCCGACATGACTCACACATCCGAACCGCAGACCGCCTCTCCTGAGCGCGGCAATCTGCCCGCCGAGGGTCAGTTCTTCCGTACCGGAAACTACGCCCCCGTTGCCGATGAGCTCACCGAATTCGACCTCGAGGTCGACGGTGCCATTCCGGGTGAACTCGACGGGTGGTACCTGCGCAACGGCCCGAACCCGCGCCAGGCCACCGCACACTGGTTCACCGGTGACGGCATGATCCACGGCGTCCGGATCGAGAACGGACGCGCGGCCTGGTACCGCAACCGCTGGGTGCAGACGGACAGCTTCAAGAAGGACTTCCCTCTCTACAACGCCGACGGCACCCGCAATCTGCACGCCAGCGTCGCCAACACTCACGTGGTCAACCACGCCGGCAAGACACTGGCGCTGGTGGAGTCGTCGCTGCCCTACGAGATCTCCAATGACCTGCAGACCGTCGGCGCCTGGGATTTCGGCGGCAAGCTCGTCGATTCCATGACCGCGCACCCGAAGATCTGCCCCACCACCGGGGAGCTGCATTTCTTCGGCTACGGCAACATCTTCGCCCCGCACGTCACCTATCACCGGGCTGACGCCAACGGTGAACTGGTGATCAACCGGCCCGTCGACGTGCCCGCGCTGACGATGATGCACGACTTCGCCCTGACGGCGCGGCACGTGGTGTTCATGGACCTGCCCATCGTGTTCAATCTCGACGTCGCGTTGCGCGGTGAAGGTGACATGCCCTATCGATGGGATGACGCCTACGGTGCCCGGCTCGGTGTGCTGCGCCGCGACGACCCCTTCGGTGAGATCCGCTGGTTCGATATCGACCCGTGCTACGTCTTCCACGTCGCCAACTCCTTCGACGACGGTGATTCGATTGTGCTGCAAGCAGTTCGGTACCCCGAGCTGTGGCGGGGTACCGGTGGGTTCGAAGCCGACGGTGTGCTGTGGAGCTGGCGGCTGAACCTGGCGACCGGTCGGGTCGAGGAACGCCAACTCGACGACCGCTCGATCGAATTCCCCCGCATCGACGACCGCCTGGCCGGGCTGCCGGCCCGCTACACCGTCTCGGTGGGCAACGACAGCTTGATTCGCTACGACCTGGAAACCGGTGCCAGCGAACGTCATTCGTTCGGAACCGGCGGACCCGGTGAAGCCGTCTTCGTCCCCTCGGCCAACGGCCCGGCCGATGAATCCAACGGGTACTACCTCGGATATGTCTACGACCCCGAGCGCGACGGCAGCGACCTGGTGATCCTGGACGCTTCCGACTTCGCCGGTGCACCGGTGGCCCGCATCAGGCTGCCGCGCCGGGTGCCCTACGGCTTCCACGGCAACTGGATACAGGCTGGTTAGCGGCGTCGGTGACGACGAGTTGGTGGGATGGGCGATGGCTAAACCGCTTGGCGCCGATGCTCGTTCGGGCTGAAACCGTAGGCGCGCTTGAACGCACTGCTGAACGCGAACGGCGTGCTGTAACCGACGCGGCGGGCCACGGTGGCGACGGTGTCATCGCTGGACCGCAGCAGATCGGCGGCCAAGGCGAGACGCCACCCGGTGAGGAATGCTATCGGCGGTTCGCCCACGAGGTCGGTGAACCGCCTGGCCAGTACCGCCCGCGAACAACCCACTGCGCCAGCCAAGTTCGCCACCGTCCAGGCGTGCTCAGGGCGGGCGTACATCAACCGCAGGGCCGGGCCCACGAGTGCGTCACGCTCGGCGTGCCACCAACGCGGCGCGGTGTCGGCCCGGTCGAACCAGCTCCGCAACGCATCGATGAGCACCAGGTCGAGCAGCCGGTCCAGGAACACCTCCTGTCCCGAGCTCTCGCGACCGGCCTCAGCGGCCAGCAGAGCAACCAAAGGGGAGTCGGTCCGCATGATCACCACCGGCGGCAGCGCATCGAGAATCCGTGCACTGACCGCGCTACGGCCTTCATAGGCTCCGATCACACACCGGTGCTGTCCGGCCTCGCTGTTGCCCCAGGTGCGCACGCCGATCGCCATCTCGAAGCGCAGGTCCGCGCCTGCCGGTGTGGTGCACCGCTGGCCGGGGTGGATGATCACCTGCGGCGGGGTGGCCGGGGAATCGGCGAAGACATAATGGCGGGTACCGCGGGCCACCGCGACATCCCCCGGATGCAGCCAGTCCTGGCTGCCGTCATCGCCCAGGATCACCGCCTGACCCTGCGTCTGGCACAGGACGGTCAGCGGCGCCTCGTCCTGAATCCGCATGGCCCACGGCGGATCCAGCGACAACCGCAGGACGAACGCGCCGCGGGCCCGCACCCCGTCGAGCAACCCGGCCAACGCATCCACAGACCGCAGCGTAGCTCCGGACGGCGTACCGGACGTTCTTTGTGGGTAGGCCATGTCCATGGTCGAAGTCGAACGCCGCGCTCGTCCCGGCGGTGCCGTGCTGAACTGGGTGCTGGCGCTGGCCACGATTCTCGGCGCCGCGGCGCTGGTGGTCTTCGCGTACGGCAAGGTGATGGGTACCGCTGCGTGCACGGCGGCGACGTGCGAAGTGCCTTCGGAGGGTCTGTTCACCGTGCTGCTCTACGGGCCGCCGGTGGTGTCGGCCGCCGCCATCCTGCTGTCGTTCTTCACCGCGCGGCGCCCCAAGGGCATCCTGGTGCCGATGGTCGCCTGGCTGTTGCTTGCGGTGGACCTGGTTCTGCTGCTGGTCTCATTCCAGAGCTGAGACGCTGACGTATGTAATCGCGACGATGAGCGATGGATCGTCGCAGCCGGCGGGAGTTGACTCGCGGTGTGAGTACGCAGCCGTTGCTGATCCTGTCCTACGCCGCCGCCCTCGGTGCCGCCGCGGTGGGCGGGCTGTTCTACGCCTTCTCCACATTCACGATGCGCGGTCTGGACCGCACCGATCCCGCGGAGGCGATCACCGCGATGCGGGGGATCAATGCCGAAGCGCAGGCGAATGCCCCATTCCTGGTGATGTTCCTGGGGTCGGCCCTGCTGGCGCTGGCGGTGGGGATCGTCGCTGCGCTACAGCTGGGCCGACCGGGCAGCGTCTACCTCTTGGCAGGTGCCGCGTGCGCGGTACTGGCTCTGATCATCACCATCGGGTTCAACATCCCGCTCAACGACCATCTGGCCGCAGTGGATCCGGTCGGCTTGAACCCTGCCGAGGCCGCCCGGGAGTGGGCGGCCTACTACCGGCCGTGGACCGCGTGGAATCACGCGCGCAGCGTGGTGTCGTTAGTGGGTGCCGCGCTGCTTCTGGCCGGCATCCACTTTCGCTGAGCGCCGGAACGATACGCTGACCACCAGTGCTGCGACCAACGCCAGCGAGCTCGCGATGATCGCCGTCGGAGCGATACCCGAGTCGAACGCCGTACGCGCCGACTCCAGCAGTGCATCGCCCAGCCCCTGCGGCAAGGTGTCCGCCACCGAGGTGGCTCCACCGATGCTCTCGGCTGCGGCCTGGGTCTGTTCGGGGTTCAAACCCGCGGGCACCTCGACGTTGTTGCGGTAGAACGCCGTGAAGATGGTGCCCAGCGTTGCGGTGCCGACGACGGCGCCCAGCTCGTATGCGGTCTCCGAAACTGCTGACGCTGCACCGGACTTCGCGGGCGGTACCGAGGAGACGATGATGTCGTTGGACAGCGTCTGCGACACGCCGACGCCGAGCTCGAGCACCAGGAACGACACGATCACCGCGACGATCGTGAGGTCATGGCGGAACAGCAGGATCAGCAGGAAGCCGGCCGCGACGAGCACCAGCCCGATCGTCATCAGCGAATGCGGCGCGAAACGCTTGGCCAGCTTCACCACCGCCAGGCCGCCGATCACCGAGAGCACCGCACCCGGCAGCGTCACCAGGCCGGCCGCCAACGGGCTGAGCCCCAACACCAACTGCAGGTGCTGCGAGATGAAGAACAGGAAGCCGATCAGGCCGACGATGGACAGGAAGTTGGCCAGGATCGACGACGTGAACGGGGCGTTGCTGAACAGTTTCATGTCGAGCATCGGTGTGGCGCTGCGGTTCTGGCGCATGACGAACAACATGCCTGCGGTCAGGCCGATGGCCACCGCCGCCACGACCACCGTCGAGAACCCATCGTGGGCAGCGGTTTTGATAGCCCACACCAGAGGCAGCATCGTCACAAAGGACAGCAGCACGCTGGGCAGGTCCAGCGGTCCCGGATTGGGGTCGCGGGACTCGGGAACCAGCCGGGGTCCCAGCACCAGCAGCGGCAGCAGGATCGGGATGGCGATGAGAAAGACCGAACCCCAATGGAAGTGCTGCAGCAAGGCGCCGCCGACGATCGGCCCCAACGCCGAGCCCGCGGTGAAACCCGAGGCCCAGATGGCGATGGCCAGGCGGCGTGCGGAGGCGTCGACGAAGATGTTGCGCAACAGCGACAGCGTCGAGGGCATCAGCATGGCGCCGAACACACCGAGCAGTGCGCGGGCGCCCACCAGCACCTCGGCGCTCGGGGCGAAAGCCGCCGCGGCCGAGACCACGGCGAAGCCGGACGAGCCGATCATCAGCAGCCGGCGGCGCCCGATGCGGTCACCGAGGCCACCCATGGCCACCAGCAGGGCGGCCAGCACGAGGGCGTAGACGTCGACGATCCACAGCTGGGTGGAGGCCGGCGGACGGAAATCCTCGGCGATCTTCGGCAGCGCGAACGTCAGCACGGTGTTGTCGATCGCGATCAACATCACGGGAAGCATGAGCACAGCCAGGGCGACCCAGGCGCTGCGCGGAGTGGCGGCGGAGACCGTGCGGTCGACGCCGATGAAGGTGGACATGTGTTCTCCTGAGATGGTGACGCGGAGCGGAGGCTCTACGCGTCGGAACGGATGGTGCCCTCGGTGAGGGTGGCCATGATGGCGTCGACGATGCGGTGTTTGGAGGTGCCGTCCTCTTTTGCCGCTTGGTAGCCGGCATTCAACAGCGCCCAGAACGCTCGTCGCGCCCATCCAGGTGGTGCAGTGGCGGGCTGGGTGGACACCTTACTCAGCATCTCGGCGATCACTTCGTCGCCGGTGTCGAGATGCGCCATCAACGCGGTGTCGGCGTTGACGATGGGTTCGGTGAAGACGTACACGACGATGGGGCCGAGCTCGAGCTGGCCTTCGACCACGCGGCGCAGCGCTGCCAGCGGCGGTCCGCATTCTGGTTCGGCCTCCGCGATCGCGGCGTTGCTCAGTTCGTGGACATGCAAGGCCAGCGCGCGGATCAGGTCGGCGCGCTCGGGGAAGTAGCGGTGCAGTGTGCTGCGCCCGACGCCCGCGGCGGCCGCGATATCGGTCAGCGGCGCGGCGGGGTTCTCGGCCAGCACGATCATGGCTGCCTCGATGATCGCCTTACGGGTGCGTCCCCGCGCGCCACCCTCGATCGATGCAACCTCACTCATGGCTCAAAATATAGCACGAGTTTTTCAAAATGGGACATTGGTGTCCCACATTAGGTCGGAGGTGTGAATCCTCCAGGCTGCTGCGAGGTCGGGGTCGGTGCCGGCGGGCGCGGGGTCCAGGTCGGCGGGCCGGGCGTCGGGGGCCAGGCTGGAAAGCTCACCGGCGGACCCGGCGCGGCGCTCTGACGCCCCAACCGGTCCAGTTCGCGGCGGTGCCGCTCGGCCAACACCGCGGCCAGCACGTATTGGGGCGGTGTCCCGGGCGGAGGTGGCGGGGAGATTCGAGCGAGGACCTCGCCGGCAATGCGGTGTGCCATCTGCTCACGCAGCGCAGGGTCGAGTTGACGGGCGCGGGACAGGAACTGCCGGGCCAGCTCGGCCTGCTCGGGCCCGAGCCCCGACAGTTGCAGTGAGGCGGCCCACCACGCCAGCGAGGGCGGCATCGGCGGTGGGGGACTGACACGCAGACCGCGCTCGCTGATCACCACGGTGCCGGCGAAGACGTCGCCCAGACGTTTGCCCTTCGGGGAGATCAGACTGCAGATCACCGCCGGCCCACCGAAGAACATCCAGATCTCGATCACCGCCGACAGCGAACGAAACAGGGCCTGCCGAAATCGTTCTGGGCCGCCGTCCTCGGACACCACTCGCAACCCCATCGCCATCTTGCCCAGCGAGCGGCCGCGGGTGGCGGTCTCGAACACCAGCGGATAGCCGAGCAACACCAGCACCGTGAAGATGATCAGCACCGCGGCAGACAAGGCCGGGTCATAGTCGGGCAACGTGGCCGCCCACAGGAGTATCCCGATGACGTAGCAGACGAACATCACCGTCACGTCGATCAGCGCGCCCACCGCACGCACGGGTAGCTGGGCCAGTTGCACATCGAGCACCACGGCATCGCCGGTCACCACCGAACCGGGTTGCTGCCAGTTGCCAGGGGTAGCCACATTTCGACGCTACTAGACTTCGCGGGCGTGGATGTCGACGCGTTCGTGCTCGCCCACCGCCCCGCCTGGGACCGGTTGGAAACGCTGGTCAAGAAGCGTCGCACGCTGACGGGAGCCGAAGTCGACGAGCTGGTGGAGCTGTACCAGCGGGCGTCCACCCATCTGTCGATGCTGCGGTCGTCGTCGACGGATTCGGTGTTGGTCGGCCGGCTCTCGACGCTGGTGGCCCGCGCCCGCGCTGCCGTCACCGGCGCCCACGCCCCCCTGTGGAGCGAGTTCGTCCGGTTCTGGACCGTCTCGTTTCCCGTGGTCGCCTACCGCGCATGGCGGTGGTGGCTGGCCTCGGCGGTGGCGTTCTTCGTCGTGGCCACCATCATCGGCGTCTGGGTGGCGCTCAATCCGGAAGTGCAGGCGGCGGTGGGCACCCCCACCGACATCGATGAACTGGTCAACAATGAGTTCGCGGCGTACTACAGCGAGAATCCGGCGGGTTCGTTCGCACTGCGGGTGTGGGTGAACAACTCGTGGGTGGCCGCCCAGTGCATCGGCTACGCGATCCTGCTCGGGCTGCCGATCCCGTACGTCTTGTACCAGAACGCCGCGAACCTCGGGGTGTCCGGTGGGCTGATGTTCCACCACGGCAAAGGCGACGTCTTCCTCGGCCTGCTGGCGCCGCACGGTCTGCTCGAGCTCACCGCGGTGTTCCTGGCGGCCGCGGTGGGCATGCGGCTGGGCTGGGCAGTGATCTCACCGGGCAACCGGCCGCGCGGGCAGGTGCTGGCCGAGCAGGGCCGTGCCGTGGTCGCGGTCGCTGTGGGACTCGTTGTGGTGCTGCTGATCTCCGGGCTGATCGAGGCACTGGTGACGCCGTCGCCGTTCCCGACCTTCGTCCGCGTCGCGATCGGGGTGCTGGCCGAGGTCGCGTTCCTGGGCTACATCGTCTACTTCGGCCGTAAGGCGGCGTCGGCCGGCGCCACCGGTGACGCCGATGACGCGCCCGACATCGTGCCCACATCGTGAGCGCTCAGAGTTTCCCGGTGGCCTTCATCGCCAGGTAGCTGTCGGCCAGGGCGGGCGCCAGATCTTCAGGGAGGGCGTCCACCACCTCGACGCCACTTCGGCGCAGCCGGGATGCGATGGTGCGACGGTCGTTTCGGGCCTTCTCGGCGGCCGCCGCGTCATACACTGCGGCGGGATCCGAACGGCCGGCGGCCAACTCGTCGACGCGCGGGTCGCCCACCGCGGCGACGATCACCCGGTGTTTGGCCGACAGCTGCGGCAGCACCGGCAGCAGGCCCTCGTCCAGCGCCGAGGCGTTGAGGTCGGTGAGCAACACCACCAGCGCACGGCGCCGGACCCGGCGCTGGATCGCGGCCACCAACGCCGTCGAATCCGATTCGACGAGAGCGGGTTCCAGTGGTGCCATGGCCTCGACCAACTGCGCCAGGAGTTCGGTGCGGGAGGCGTTGACGACGGCTGCGCGGGTGCTGCGGTCATGGGCCAGGAAGTCGACGTGGTCACCTGCGCGCGAGGCCAGCGCGGCCAGCAGCAGTGCGGCATCCAGGGACCAGTCCAGGCGGGGCCAACCGCCGGGGTCGCTGGCGGTGGGGTCGACGCCTACCCGGCCGGCCGAGGTACGGCCGGTGTCGACGACGATGACGACCCTGCGGTCACGTTCCGGGCGCCAGGTGCGCACCACCACGTCGTTGCGCCGTGCGGTGGCGCGCCAGTCGATGGACCGGACATCGTCTCCGACGACATACTCACGCAGCGAATCGAATTCGGTGCCCTGACCGCGGATCAGCACCGGAACCATGCCGTCGAGTTCGCGGAGTTTCGCCAGCCGCGACGGCAGGTGCTTGCGGGACAGGAACGGCGGCAGGATCCGTACCGTCCACGGAACCCGGTGCGAACTCTGCCGGCCGGCCAGACCCAGCGGGCCGATGGATCGCGCGGTGACCACCGCTGAGACCTGATCGCCGCGCCGGATGGGGCGCAGGGCGGTACCCACCTGCTGTCGGTGCCCCGGCGCGAGAGTGAGATCGTGCGAGCGGGGTTGCGCTCTAGTGCTGGGCGCCCACGCATCTCGGACCGCGCCGCGGAAGGTGCGGGAACCGCCGTTGTGCACCAGGAGCTGTACGTTCACCGGCTCGCCGAGACGCGCCGAGGTGTCGCCGGAACGCGAGAACTCCAGACCCTTGGTGCTGGCCGCAAACACGACGTCGAGTCCGACGGCGGCAGCGAGCAGCACCGCCAGGACCGCGAATGCCGTTGCCGGCCAAGGGGCTACCGCGACGGGGAGAACGCAGATCAGCGCCACCAGCCCGGTGCGGCCGGTGAGGACCATTACCGCGGTACCGGAACGGAGGCCAGGATGCCGTCGAGCACGGCGTCCGGTGTCGCGCCTTCGAGTTCGGCTTCGGGACGCAGGGCGATGCGGTGGCGCAGCGTCGGACGTGCCATGGACTTGACGTCATCGGGGGTCACGTAGTTGCGCCCGGACAACCACGCCCACGACCGGGCGGTGCCCAACAGTGCGGTGGCCCCCCGCGGTGAGACACCCAGTTGCAGGGCCGGCGATTGCCGGGTGGCGCCCACGATGTCGACGATGTAGCCGAGCACCTCGTCGGCGACGAGTACGCGGCCGGCGGCTTCGCGGCCCGCGCGCAGATCGTCGATGCCCGCAACCGGCCGGATGGCGGACAGGTCGCGCGGGTCGAAACCGTGCGCGTGCCTGCCCAGGATGGCGATCTCCTGATCCCGGGGCGGCAGAGGAACATTCAGCTTCAACAGGAAACGGTCGAGCTGTGCCTCGGGAAGCTGGTAGGTGCCTTCGTACTCGATCGGGTTCTGGGTGGCGGCCACGATGAACGGGTCGGGCAGCGCGCGCGGATCACCGTCAACGCTGACCTGTCGTTCCTCCATCGCCTCCAGCAGGGCGGCCTGGGTTTTGGGTGGGGTGCGGTTGATCTCGTCGGCGAGCATCAGGTTGGTGAACACCGGGCCTTCCCGGAATTCGAACTCGGCGGTGCGCGCGTCGTAGATCGCCGATCCGGTGATGTCGCCCGGCATCAGGTCGGGGGTGAACTGCACCCGCTTGAACTCCAGCTGCAGTGCTGCGGCCAGCGAACGCACCAGCAGCGTCTTGGCCACCCCGGGTACACCTTCGAGCAGCACATGGCCGCGGCACAGCAATGCGATGACCAGGCCGCTGATCACGGCATCCTGACCCACGACCGCTTTGGCGATCTCGGCGCGCAGGGCCAGCAGTGCCGAGCGTGCGGTGTCAGCGGTGGAAGTAGCGGGCTGTGTCACGAGTGGGCGACCTGCCTTTCGATGTCGTCGAGCGCGTGAGCGAGATGCATCAGATCGTTGTCGGAACCGGGAGTGGGCCCGAATAGAGTGTGGTGCACGGTATTCGGATCCAGAGCAGTGCGTTGGGCCACCGCCTGTACGACGGTTGCGGGGTCGGGGTGGACTCCGAATCCCAGCCGGGGTGCCAGTCGCTGCAAGGTAGCCGTGCGCAGTGCGTCGGCGGCGCGGTCGCGCGCTCGTCGCGCCCGGTACAACCGGCCGCGGCCTTCGACGGTCTCCGACGCCCGCACCACCACGGGAAGCCGTTCGGCCACCAGCGGACCCAGCCTGCGGCCCTTCCACAGTGCCACCAACGCCACGACAAGCCACAGTTGCCACACGATCCAGTCGACCTGTTTCGGGATCAGGTCGAACACCGTTGCAGAGCCCGACGTTTCACCCTCGAGGCGCTGCGGTGCGTACCAGATGACCCGGGGCCGGCTGCCCGCCAGGTTCATCGCCAGCGCGGCGTTGCCTTCCTGCAGCAGCGTCGAATTGGTCATGAACTCGGCGGTACTGACGACGGTGATGGTGCGCCGTTGGTCATCCTGATAGCGCACCACCGCGCCGGAGTAACAGCGCACGAGATCCACCGTGGAATCCTCGACGGCTTCGTAGGTGTCCGTCGGCCCGAACTGTGCGACCCCGGCGCGGACGGCTTCGGGCAGGTCGCAGTCGGGGTCGCCGCCATAGGTGGCGGTGGGCGCCACCCGGACCTGCGGGGCCAGTGCTTCGCGGGTGCGCGACGTCGGCTCCACCACCAGGCGGTCACCGGGCGCCTCGGCCAGGTCGCGCAGCAGTTCGTCGTCGGCGGTGTAGGCGGTCTGCGCGATCAGGATCAGCGAGTCGGGACGGGCTGCGCGTTCGGCGTCGGCCACCGTGTCGGCGACCACGACGTCCACACCGCGTTCCCGCAACAACGCCACCAGCGCGTGCGCGCCGTCGGCGGATGTTGCAGTGGGATCCATCCGGCCGCCGGGCCGAGGCGCGGTGAGCCAGGCGGCGATCACCGCCAGCACGATGATCATGACGGCGGCCCCGGCCACCCACCGCACGGTGCGCCAGCGGCTCACGACGGCCGGGCGTGGTGCCGTGGACGTCACCGCACCTCCGCCCAGCCGTGCGGTGTCGCCGGCGGCGACGCCGACGTCGGCGTCATCGACCGCGTCCGTAGATGGTCGTCGAGCTCGCTGATCATCTGGTACGCACCCTGGGTGCCGGGCAGCTCACCGTAGGTGACGTCGTTGAAAGCGCCTGCTGCCGCGCTCAATTCACCTGAGAGCTGGGGCAGTGCGCCACCGGCGTCGCGCGCCAGTTCGTTGGCGGTGCGACCGGGAATCGCGGACACGACGCCCACCTCTTCGAGGTGCCGGGCGATGGCGCGGAGCCGATGCCGGATGGCGGCGGCCCAGTCGCCGCGCATGGCGCACTGCTGCGCGAGCTCGCGGTGTTGGGCCGCAGACAGTTCCGTCGAACCGAACAACTGGTGCTCACCACCGCGATTGGTACGCATGGTGTTACGCGCGATACGGACGGCCACCACGATCGCGATCGTCAGGATGATCAACAGCACCATGATGGTGAACCAACCGCCGGGAATCAGGTCACCGCCGGCCACGATCCGGAAGATCAGATCGTTGAGCCAGTCGTTGAATCGATCGGTCAGCGAACCCTTCGGATAGATCGGCTTGTTGAGTTCCTCCTGCGCGGCCTCACGCGCGGCATCGCGGTCGATGTCTACCGGCGGCACGGCAACCTCATCCTCAACGCCGGGCCAGCCAGAGGTTGTCGGTCGAGGTGATGTCGCCGGGGCCGGCGGTCGCGCCGGTGCGCAACACCAGGTCGAACGCCTCGGCCCGGATACGCCGGTCGGTGTAGAGGAGTACGACGACGCCGGCGGTGAACGGCGCGGTGATCACCTGCCCGACGATCGCGCCGACGCTGGCCGAGACCGTACCCAACAGGATCGCGGCGGTGGATTCCATGCCCATGATCAATTGCGCGATGGAAAACGGCATGGCCACGGCGGCCGCGATGGCCCACACCACGATTCCGGCCAGCGCCCTTATCCCGAACACCCTCAGGAAGTCGTGACGGATCAGGAAGAACGACCGTTTGACCGAGTCGATCACCGGCATCCGCTCGAGCACGATCGCCACCGGCGCGAAGGACAACATGGTGGCCAGATACAGGATCGCGACGATGCCGAGCAGCCCGAGCGGAATCCCGACGAGGACGGCGACGGCTACGCCGGTACCGACGGAGAGCCCCACGATGATCAGTGTGATGACGCCGGCCAGCAGGATCACACCGAGGAGTTCCAGCACCGCCAGCCCCAGCAGCGGCAGGATGCGGTCGCGGATCCTGGCCCAGGCCTCACCGATGGTGATCGGGGATCCGAAAACCGCGCGGCCCACGACGACGGTGAGCATGCCGCTCAGGATGACCGCGGTCAGCGCCTGCATCAGGGCTGCCACCACCGTGGTGGCGAAGGACCCGATGAGGCCCGCGGTGGAGTCGCTCTCGCCGCGCAGGGCGTCGAGTTCCCCCATCGCGGCCAGCGGGCCCACCTGGAGGAGGAGTGCCAGTATCTGGGTCACGATGACGACCGCGGCCGCCAGCCCGAGGGTGGCCTTGGGATTGGCGCGGATGTAGCGGACGGCGCCGTTGAAGATGTCGCCGATGGTCAGTGGCCGCAGCGGGATGATGCCGGGCTGCAGGGCCACTGGTGGCAGGACGGGATAGCCGTTGTGCGGCGGCGGGTAGCCCTGGATCGGGTACCCAGGCGGGGGGTAGCCCGGTGGCGGGTAGCCAGGCGGGGGGTAACCCTGCTGTGGGTAGCCCTGGCCCGGGTAGCCCTGCTGCGGGTAACCCGGAGGCTGCCAGCCGGGTCCGGTCGGCGGCTGGGTCACAGTGAGCGTCCCCCGTCGTCGTTGCGCATGGTGACCATCCTGTCGATGGTCGTTGGTTCTGACAACGATACGAGTCACACGGGGCGGCCAGGCGTAGCGTCATGAGGCATGGCGGAGCTCAAAGCGCGGCTGCGGTCTGATCTCACTGCGGCGATGAAGGCGCAGGACAAGTTGCGGATGGCCACGTTGCGGATGTTGCTGGCCGCCGTGCAGGCCGAGGAGGTCTCCGGCAAGCAGGCGCGTGACCTCTCGGACGCCGAGGTGCTCAAGGTGTTGACCCGGGAAGCGAAGAAACGGGGCGAGGCCGCCCAGATCTACATCAGCAACGGCCGTGGTGAGCTGGCGGCCAACGAACGCGCCGAAGCGGCGGTGATCGAGGAGTACCTGCCCACCCAGCTCGACGACGACGAGGTGGCCCACGCGGTCAACACGGCGATCGCCCAGGTGGCAGAGGAACTCGGCGAGCGCCCCGGCATGAAACAGATGGGTCTGGTGATGAAGGCTGCCAATGCGATCGTCGCCGGCAAGGCCGACGGGGCGCGGGTCTCGGCCGCGGTCAAGGATCGGCTGTAACTGGAGGAAGCCCGGCTCGTGCCTCGCCGCCTCGTCGACCGGGCTGAAGCCGCTGGAGCCCGGCCCTCCCTCCCCGGCTCGTGCCTCGCCGCCTCGTCGACCGGGCTGAAGACGGTTTGCCGCCCAGGCGCCCGGGTATCCGACCCGCATGACCAGGTTCGGATACACCTTGATGACGGAGCAGGCGGGGCCCAAAGAGCTTGTCCAGCACGCTGTTTCAGCGGAGTCTGTCGGTTTCGACTTCGAGGTGTGCAGCGACCATTTCTCACCCTGGCTGGCGGCTCAGGGCCATGCGCCCAACGCGTGGACCGTCCTCGGCGCCGTCGCGCACGCCACCCAGCGGGTGGATCTGTACTCCTATGTCACCTGTCCCACCATGCGATACCACCCGGCGATCGTCGCGCAGCAGGCGGCCACGGTGCAGATCCTGTCGGACGGCCGCTTCACCCTCGGGCTCGGCAGCGGCGAGAACCTCAACGAGCACGTCGTCGGTAAGGGGTGGCCCAGTCTGCAGACCCGCCAGGACATGCTCGTCGAAGCGATTCACATCATCCGCGAGTTGTGGACCGGCACGCTGGTCGACTGGCGCGGCGACTACTTCCAGGTGGACTCCGCGCGCATCTGGGATGTCCCTGAGGAGCCGATCGGAATCGGCATCTCGATGACCGGCGACCGCTCACTCGACAATTTCGCGACACTGGCTGACCACCTCATCGAAGTGCAACCCGACGCCGACCGCGTGAAAGCCTGGCATCACGCGCGGCAAGCAACCGGGCTGCCCGGTGGTGGCCGCGTCGTCGGTCAGATCCCCATCTGCTGGGACCCCAACAAGGACGCGGCGATCGAACGCGCGCACGAGCAGTTCCGGTGGTTCGGGGGCGGTTGGGCGGTCAATGCCGACCTACCGACCACGGCCGGCTTCGCCGGCGCCACCCAGTTCGTCCGCCCCGAGGACGTCGCGGAGAGCATCCCGTGCGGTCCGGATCTCGACGCGATCGTCGAGGCCGTCAGCGCTTACTGGAAGGCCGGCTTCACCGACATCGCCCTCGTTCAGATCGGGGGCGCTCACCAGGATCAGTTCTTTAAGGAAGCCGCGGAGCCGCTGTTGGCGGCACTGCGGTCAGCAGCCGATTAGGGAGGAAGAAACATGACCGACGAACACAGCCAGCGAGTGGCCACCAGCCCGCACGAGGTCAAGGGCGTCGACGACAAGGATCGTCCCGGCCCGGCCGATCACGGCCGTGAAGGCGGGATGGCCACCCGCGAGGTCGCGCCGGATGTGGCCGACGAGCAGGGCACTCCGGAACCGCCGGACTGAGTCCGTTCGTCAGGTCAGCGCTGCGAGCTCGCGGCGGGCGCGGCGTTCGACAAGCAAGGGAATGAAATCCCGCACGGTGCTCTGCTCGAATTGCGCGTGCGCCTGACCGATGGTGGCGGTGACCTGCTGTGGGTCGATTTCGGTGTAGATGCTGGTCAGACGGTGTTCGATTTCGATCAGCAGATCTTGCTCACTTCTTGGCACCCAGAGATGATTACCGGCAGGTAAACGCTCGTCAACGAGGTGTCGATCACAGCTGTTAACTGTCGACAGAGTTGGCCTCGTGTCGGCCCTGACGGCTTCCGCGGTAGGCACCCCGGCGCAGGGCGGTGAGCCATTGCGGCAGCAGTGTCACTCCGGGTGCGGTGTTGCGGGTCGGGTCGAGGGCGAATTCACCCTTGTCGTCATTGGGTAGCAACTCGGACAGTGTCAGCATCGCCAGCGGGGCGAAGCCGCCCAGGCCGGCGGATTGGTCCACGGCGATACGGATCGCAGTACCGCTACCCAGCGCTGCCGACAGGTCGTCGAGTGACAGGCCATTGGAGGTGGTCGGCTCCAGGAAGCGAGCGCGCAGCCACCACGTCTGCGCGCCGTACCCCAACGGCATCAAGGTCGAGAACGTGGTGTTCGGCCAGGCGCGGGCCGGGCGCAACACAACACGACCCAGCGCACTCGACCCCGCGGAGACCATCAACACATCCCACGGCGTGACCGCGGACGCACCCGGACCCATACGCCAGGCCAATCCGGCAAAATCGGGCAGCCCGCCCGGCAGCCCGGCCCCTTTGGACAATCTCGCGGTGATCTCACCCGATTCGACGGGTAAGCCCTTGGCTACCGGCGCGATCCGCTCGATTCGGCCACGCGCCAGTACCCCGATGGGGTGAAACGCGCGCCGGTGGCGCAGTTCAGCGCCGAGTTTGAACGGCAGTTCGGCGATGTTTGAGAGATGCACGACACCCGGATGCCCCCCGAAACCGTTGGTAAACGGCGGCAAGCGGTTTAACCCGCCCGAAACAGGGCATCAAATTTCCCACGTGCTACATCAGCACACGACGACAGTTGAGAGGCCGCCGTGACTGCAACGCTCCCCGAAATCCACCGCCCAGTTGTCGCTGCACCCGATGTGTATCGACCGCAGGAGGATTCACACCTGCTGATCGACACATTGGAACGCACCACAGTGGTGGTGGGCCGACGGGTGGTCGATTTGTGTACCGGCAGCGGTGTGGTCGCCATCGCGGCCGCCGGCCTGGGCGCCGCTGAGGTCACCGCATGGGATGTCTCCGAAGATGCGGTGTCCTGTGCCCGTCGCAATGCCGCGCAGGTGGGCGCGGACGTCGACGTACGCCTTGGTTCGTTCGACAACGCGCTGGCGGACGGGCCCTACGACGTCGTGGTGTCGAACCCGCCTTACGTGCCAACACCTTCGGCGATCGATCTCACCATCCCGGCGAATGCCGACCCGGCATGGTCGTGGGACGGCGGTGACGACGGCCGCATCATCGTCGACCCGTTGTGCACGATGGCACCCAAACTGCTGACCGATGGTGGCACGATGCTTCTGGTGCAGTCCGAGTTCACAGGTATCGAGCAGTCCATCGAGTCATTGCGTGCCGGTGGGTTGAAAGCCGATGTGGTTGCCTGGCAGTTGATTCCTTTCGGGCCGGTGCTCACCTCCTGCGCGCCGTGGCTCGAGGCGACGGGGCGGTTGCCCCTAGGACATCGGGTCGAGGAACTCGTGGTGATAAGGGCTGACAAGCAGTGAGTGACGCCGAACCTCGCCGAGTCAAGATCGTGCCCAAGGGCCCGATCATGGTAGAGGGTCCGGTGTGTATCGAGATGCCCGACGGAAGCACCGTCGAGTCCGACCGCTTCATGGTGGCAATCTGCGCGTGCAAGCGCAGCAAGTCATATCCGTTGTGCGACACCAGCCATCGGCGAAAAGCCCGGCGCTCGGCATAACGCGCATACAACATCGCGAACATACGACGAAGGCCCGCCACCCGGCGGGCCTTCGTCGTCGTCTGAGAAAGTCAGTCCAGCGGCCGGCGCAGTGAGGTCTGATTCTCTGCCCAGCGCTTCATCAGCAGATCGGCCAACCGGTCCTCCACCACTGCGTGGGCCCGGATGCCGAACACCACGTCCCGCTCGAGTTGCGGTTCCAGCCTGATCAATTCACCTACGACGTCGGTGCGCACCACCTGTTCGTGCACGGCGTCGGCCTCCACATGCTCCTGGTAGAAGCGGACGCATTCCTGTGGGGCCCCGAGACGCTCGAGACCCTGGACCAGGCGCGCCGACCCGGGGGGAGAGGTGATCTCCGTGGACGCGAAATGCCCCACCGCAGCGCCTCGGAAAGCGCGGTGCAGGCCGAACATCGACATCAGGTTAACCGACGAAAGAGCTTCTGCCGGAACGTGATTGATGTACCCGAGATAGCTGGAGTCGAGTCCCGCGGCGGCCATCAGGTCAGCGAACAGCCGCTGATGCAGATTCTCGCCGCGGCCGCCGCCGTATTCGTCGAATTCGACCGCGACAAAAGATGCCTTGGCCTGCCCTTGCAGACGGGGGATCGCGAAAGCATGGGGGTCGGCTTCTTTGAGGTGGTACAGCGAACGGTGCACGAAGTACTCCTGTACCTGTTCCAGCGTCGCTTTGTCGCGGATGAAGTACGACGGGCCTTCACCATCGGCGGGCTCGGTGGAGATGTCGTCCATCACCGCGAACACGGACTCCACGTCGTCGAGCGAACCCACCTCGTTGGTCACCACATCGAGAAAAGCGATCTCCAGCTGTGCCCGCAGATGAAGCAGTGCCGGATTCCACTCCCAGGCCGGATCTACGCCTCGGAACCCGCGGTAGTGCAGTTCATACAGAACGTAGAGCGCCATGTGCAGGTCCAGACCCCACGGATCGGAGTCGACCACCGGAGCGTTGATGCGGGTGAGGAGGCGACGCGGCGGACGTTCACCCAGAACCTCCAACACCGTCGCCGACAATGGTCCGACAGCAACGGGAAGTGCGGGTTCGGTCACGGGAGTAGCGAGAGTCACGCGAGTCAGGTACCCGCATACACCCGTCAGAAACCACCTTTCACCAACGTCACAGGCGCCACAGCGCCTCCTGGGTCATGCTCGCAATCAATTGGCCGGACGCGTCGTACATGGACCCGACCACGAGGCCGCGGTTGTCGTTGTTGTTGACCGGATGCACCTCGTAGCGATGCCAGCTCGCAGGGTCGAACGGCCGGTGGAACCACACCGAGTGGTCGAGGCTGGCCGCGTATCCGACATTGGGCTCCAGCGGGGTACCCGCGGGCCGGGCCGCGGGTACGGGTCCGAGATCGGTGACGAAAGTCAGCGCGCACGACCGCGACAGCGGGTTGTTCTCGACCGGTTCGCGGAAGCGCACCCAGTACGGGGGTACCGCGAAGGCGGACGGATCCGAGGGTGCGGTACGGATCTCGAGGTGCTCCGTGATCGATAGCCCCGGGTACTTCGGCTGGGCGGCGTCGAGGTCGAGCGCCTCCGGTGCCGGCGGGTGCCAGTCCGCACCGGCTTCGGGCCGGTGGAACGAGGTGATCATCTCGAGGATGACCTTGCCCTCCTGGACGGCGGTCACCCGGCGGGTGTCGAAGGATCGGCCGTCGCGGGTGCGCTCCACCTCGAAGCGCAGTTCCACCCCGAATTTGCCGCCCCGGACGAAGTAGGCGTGCAGTGACTGCGGCAGCTTGTCCGGCTCCACGGTGGCACCGGCGGCGCCCAGGGCCTGGGCGGCGATCATGCCGCCGAACAGACGCTCTCCGCGCCCGCCCGCCGGGTCCGCCACCACGAACACGTCACCGTCACGCTCGAAGGCCAATAGGTCGGCGATCCAGCTTCTCTTGACACCTGTCATCGAATGCCGACCTTAGCGGTCGGCGAAATACTTCTGACCGTCGGCGGCCATGCGGCCGAAACCGGCTTTGACCACCGGCGCCAACACGTGGAAGGGCAGCCGCAGCGCACTCTTCGGGTCGATCGCCACCGTCCAGCTGAACAACGTCCCGGTCCCGTCCGGTGCGATCGTGTAATCCTCGGCGAAGCGCCGGAACAGCGGGGCATTGGCCTCGTAGACGTAGAACGAGTAGCCCGAACCCTCGTCCCACCGGAAGAAGTGCTCACGCACCCGGGCCAACCCGCCCGGCATCGCCACCTCACGGGTGGTGCCGATCCCGAACGGCCGCGGCGTCGTCCACGTGACGGACTGCACCGACGATCCCCAGTCGGCGAGCGAGTGGTCCGACGCCAGTGACGTCCACACCACGTCCGGCGGTGCGTCGAAGTGCTTCTGATAGCGGAACACGTGTGCTGCGGTGTCGAACAACGTCGCATCGGTGGATTCGAGCGGATACCAACGGGCCATGGCCCCAAGCCTTCCACGAACAGTGTGGGCCAGACGCCCCGACTGTCGCTCAGCCCCGGCCGTCAGGCTGGTTGTTGTTCTTCTGGGCGCCCCAGCCGTGCACCCGGTCCACCTCGATGAGCGCGCTGACCCGCGGGCGGTCCCGGGCCGGATACTCCTTGCCCTGGTAATGCCGAGACAGTGCATCGATATCGGCGAGGCCCTCGTCGTCGTAGATGTCGGTGACGTGTCCGATGACGGTGATGTGGGTGTACCAGTCACTTTCATCGATCACCGTCAGCGACACCCGCGGGTCCTTGCGCAGATGAGCCAGCCGTTTGCGGCCGACGTCCATGTTGACCAGCACATGATCGTCGCGCAGCAGGTACCAGGTGGCGGCGGACACCGGCTGCCCGTCAGTACGGACGGTGCTGATGACAGCGGGGTTGGGCTTGGACAGCATCTTCTTGGCGTCGTCGGTCAGTGGTGATGTCATTGGGACGGAATGCCCCGGGCGGACCCGGTTATGCCTATTCACTCCCGGGGACGCCCGTTCCAGGCACCTCTCGTAGAGGCTGAGGTAAGCCGCACCCATGACCTTCGGCGAGAACCGCCGTTCGGCAACAGCCCGGCAGACGGCGGGATCGATCTGCTCCGCCTCTCCGACGAGCCGCGCCAGTGCGGTCTCGTCACCCGGCGGCGCCAGCAGGCCGGTGCCCGGCTCGACGAGTTCGGGCAAGCAGCCACGGGCGTAGCCGACGACAGGTGTGCCCAGCGCCAGCGACTCGACCACCCCGGTACCGCCGGGCTCATCCCACAACAGTGCGAACAGCGTGGCACGTGCCGTTCCCACCAGGCGGTCGCGGTCCTCGCCGGTGACATTGCCGATCCACCGCACCAGATCCCCGTCCACCAGCGGTGCCACCTCGTTACGCCAGTACCGCACATCGGCGTACCGATCAGCGTGCGGGTCAGCGGCCAGCGCAGTAGCGTCGGGGTACGGGCCCACCGGACCCGCCAGCACCAACGGACGGTGCAGTCGCTGCGCGATGCGCGCCGCAACGTGTTGGCCTTTGCGTGCACAGATCCGGGCCACGAACACCAGATGATCTTCCTTGGTGCGCAACGGCGTCATGGTGGCGGCGTCGGCCAACGGGGTGGCCAGATGAACATGACCGAGGATATGTCTCTTCAAAGTGTCTGGCGCACAATCAATTTGGTTCTTCGAAACGCCGTTGATCCACACCCGGTTCGCGCTGCAGAAGCTGGAGTAGAGGCCCCGGTGCTTGGTCACATCCCAGTGCAATGTGTGCAACACCGGAGGCAGGCAGCCTTCGGCGCCCCCGAGCATGGTCAGACCCAGCGCTTCCACATGATCGTGGATGAGATCGATATCGGAGCGGTCACGCACCTCGGTGATCACCCGAAGCATGTGCGCCGCAGGCACTCCCATCACTTCGTTGTACGGTTCACCCAACCGCGGGAACTGCGGCTCGTCGAACACGCTGATCATCTCGTCGACGTCGATGGTGCTGGCACCGACCGTTGCCAGCACAACCCGCACGTCGTTGCGGCGCAACTCCGGAATCAGTGTGGCTATGACGTTTTCGATGCCGCCGTACCCCTGCGGCGGCACGGTCAACCACGGGCCGGCATTGATGAAAACGGTCAGCGCCATGGCACATCACGCTCCTCATTGCCCTCGCACGAAACCGCGACTACCGCTGAGTGAGGTGTGCGCTCTAGGGTAATCCTGCGGCGTCGATAGGGAGGCGAAATGGCAGACTGCAGAGTCGGCTTCGTCGGCGCCGGAGGGGTGGCCACCCGACATGCGCGTCACCTGGCCGGCATACCCGGAGTCGACATCACCGCCGTCACCGATCCCGCGCCCGGCGCGGCCCAACTGTTCGCCGAAGCCACCGGTGCCGCCGCCCTGCCCGACCTGGCCGCCGTGCTCGATGCCGGCGTGGATGCGGTCTACGTGTGCGTGCCTCCGTTTGCACACGGCTCCGTCGAGGAGGCGGTGATCGAGGCGGGTACCGCGCTGTTCGTGGAGAAGCCGCTCGGACTCGACCTGGCGACCGCTGCACGCATCGCCGCACTGGCCGGCAGACACGCGACCGTGACCGCCGTGGGGCACCACTGGCGCTACTCGAACACGGTGCGCCTGGCGCAGCAAGTGCTCGCCGGCCGGCCTGTCCGGTTGGCCGTCGGATCCTGGGTGGACCGCGTGCCGCCGGTGTCGTGGTGGGCGCAGCGCTCCCGATCCGGCGGCCAAGTCATCGAACAGGCCGTGCACGTACTGGACCTGGTGCGGCTGCTGTGCGGCGAGGTCGACGGCGTGACGGCCTACGCCAACGACACCCCGCCCGGCGACGGCGATATCGAGGTGGCCACCGCGGCGGTGCTGCGTCTTCGGTCCGGGGCGGTGGCCACCATCGCGACCACCTGCTGTCTGGATTGGAAACAGTCCGCCGGCCTGGACCTGCACGCCGACCGCCTTTCCGTCGCCATCGGCGAAGATGGCGTCACTGTGCGCACCCCCGAAGGATCGCAGCATCACAGCGTGGACCCCGACGAGGCGAAACAGGCGGCGGATCGGGCATTCATCGACGCCGTGCTGGGCCGTGGGGAAGTCCTCGTCGACTATGCCGAGGCGCTGCTGACACACGAATTGGCTTGCGCCGTAGCGACATCCGCTCGGGAGGGGCGGGCGGTGAGCCTGCGTGCGTGAACCGGGCTACGTCGTCGTGGTGGAGCAACCCGGTGTCGTGACGCTGCAGCAGCAGCCCGACCCCGGGCCCCTGGCGGCGGGGCAGTTCGACGTCGAGACGGTGTTCAGTGGGTTGTCTACCGGCACCGACCTGAGCTGGGTCAAAGGCACGAATCCGGCCGGACGCCGCCGCTGGGATGCGGACCTGGGGCTGTTCGGCTCGGACGCTACCGACAGCGGCTACCCGGTGCGCACGTTCGGTTACATGCAGGTCGGCCGGGTCACCGACAGCGCCACCGCGGCCGTCCACAGTGGTGACCTGGTGGCGATGACGTACGGGCATCGCAGCAGCTGCCGGGCCGACGTGCTGGCCGACCGCGTCGTCACCCTCCCCGCGAGCCTGGACCCGGTACTCGGAATCTACGCCGCACACATGGGCCCCATCTGCGCCAACGGATTACTGCACGCCGCGGCCGACAGCTGTGGTGCCGACGTCCGCAGCCTGGGCGACGGTGTGCGCGGCCGGCGCGTCGTGGTTGTCGGCGCCGGGGTGATCGGACTGCTGACGGCGATGTTCGCCGACCATCACGGCGCCGCGACGATCGTTGTCGTCGATCCCACACCGGGCCGACGCCGGGTGGCCGAACTGCTGGGGTTCGAGGCGCTGGACCCGTCCGACGACCCCGCCGTGCTGCTCAAGACCCGGTGGCGCCACAGCGCGGGCGACCGCGGCGCCGACGTCGCGTTCCAGTGCCGCGGTCAAGCCACCGCTCTGGCGACCGCCCTGAGAACGCTGCGGCCGCAAGGCACGGTGATCGATCTGGCGTTCTATCCCGGCGGCAGTGCCGAGCTGAGGTTGGGGGAGGAGTTTCACCACAACGGGCTCAGCGTGCGTTGCGCACAGATCGGGCGGGTGCCCCGGGGGACGGCTCACCTCTGGGATCGCGAACGGCTCAGCGCCGCGACGCTGGAGCTGCTGGCCGCGCGGGGCGCAGCGATCAGCGCCCATCTGATCACCGACCGGGTGCCGCTGCGCGAGGCCCCCGGGGTGCTGACCCGGCTGGCGCGGTCCCGGCACACCGGTCTGCAATTGGTCTTCACCGGCGATTGATCACCCGGACCCGTCCTGCTCCAACATGCAGAGGTCCCTGTTGTACTTCGCCGGCGGCGCCATGGGGTCGGGACCGCACATGCTGCGGTTCATGCCGTCCTCGAACGGGATCTGCGCTCCGCCGGCGGAGCCCCACCCGGGTTGGCCCGGCGCGCCGGCATCGAACGACAACCTTGAACAGTTGGTTACCCATCGAGGTCGTCGGCGGTGCGGTGGGCCAGGTGGGTCCAACGGGTGACTTCGGCGGAGACGTAGCAGGGAATGCCGCAGATGGGAAGTTTGGATAGGCGTCGGCCATCACAACGGTGACGTCGGTGCTCGGGTCGAGTTCGCGAATGCGCAGTGCGGCGCTGATACCGGCTGTCAGAGCGTGGTGTTGGGTGGTGTGAGCGTCGTGTGCAGCTGCTGCACACGGGCGGCGATATCGTCGCGGACCAGGCGCATGCGTTCGAGGCCGTCGATGCCGCGTTCGGAGGGTTCGTCGGTGTCCCAGTTCTGCACCTGGGTGCCGGGCAGCGGATCGAGTTGTGCCTCCCGGCCGAGGGTGACCACCAGGTCGACATCGTGGGCGAGTTGATAGTCGATCAGTTTGGGCTTCACACCGGTGATGTCGACGCCCACCTCGTGTAGCGCTTGGGCTGATAGATCATTGATGGTGCTGCCGGGTTTTGTGCCGGCGGAATGCACGATGACGGAGTCTCCGGCGAGCTGGCGCATCAGCTCGGCCGCCATCTGTGACTTGCCTCCATTCTTGACGCAGACGAACAGCACTGAGGGCGTGGTGGATTCGGTCATCGGGTCAGGCCTGCCACGCGGTGACGTTGAGTTCGGCGAGCAGGCGGCGGACGCGTTCTTCGATCTCGTCGCGAATCGGCCGCACCGCGTCCAGCTCTTGCCCGGCGGGGTCGGGCAGGTCCCAGTTGACGTAGCGCTTGCCGGGGAAGATGGGGCAGGCATCGCCGCAGCCCATCGTGATCACGACGTCGGCAGCCTGCACGATCTCATCGGTCCAGGGCTTGGGGAATTCGCCTGTGATGTCGATGCCGACTTCGGCCATCGCGGCGACGGCGGAAGGGTTGATGTGGTCGCCCGGTTCGGAGCCACCCGACCAGGCGACGGCGTCGTCGCCGGCGAGGTGGGCGAAGTAGCCCAGTGCCATCTGCGAGCGGCCGGCATTGTGGGTGCACAGGAACAACACGGTCGGTTTGCCGTCGGTGATCTTGCCTTCTACCCGGGCCAGGGCATGTAGGCGTTGGCGGGCGAACCGTTCGGCGAGTAGCGGCAAGAAGTTCGCGATGGTGGCGCGGCCGGCGAACTGGTCGTAGGAGGTGTGCAGAAACCGCTCGATCGTTTCGACGCCGAAGCTGTCCCCGAAGTCGCGTTCCAGGCGGGTGGCAGCTGTCGTCAAGGCGTGCTGTTGATCGATGGACAGATCGCGGTGTGGGCGCAGGGCGGCAGGACTGTCGGACATGGGGTTACGACTCCTTTGTCGAGGCGGTGGCCGAAGACGCAGTGCTCTGATCGGAGAAACGTCGCCGCAGGGCCAGTGATACGTAGACCAGGGCGACCAGGACCGGGACTTCGATGAGCGGGCCGACGACCCCTGCCAGGGCCTGGCCGGAGGTGGCGCCGTAGGTGGCGATCGCCACCGCGATGGCGAGCTCGAAGTTGTTGCCGGCGGCGGTGAATGCCAGTGTCGTGGTCCGTTGATAGCCCAGGCCGGTCGCAGCGCCGAGCAGATAGCCGCCACCCCACATGATCGCGAAGTACGCCAGCAAGGGAAGCGCAATGCGTACCACATCGAGAGGACGGCTGGTGATCTGTTCGCCTTGTAGCGCAAAGAGAATCACGATGGTGAACAGCAGTCCGTAGAGGGCCCAGGGTCCGATTCGGGGCAGGAACGTGGTTTCATACCAGTCGCGGCCCTTGGTCTTCTCACCGAATCGGCGCGAGAGGTAGCCGGCGAGCAGCGGGATGCCGAGGAAGATGAGCACCGATTTGGCGATCTGCCAGGGCGAGGTGTCGATGGTGGTCTGTTCCAGACCGAGCCAACCGGGCAGCACGGACAGGTAGAACCAGCCCAGTGCGGCGAACATGACGACCTGGAAGATCGAGTTCAGCGCGACCAGGACGGCGGCGGCCTCGCGGTCACCGCAGGCGAGGTCATTCCAGATGATGACCATGGCGATACAGCGGGCAAGCCCCACGATGATGAGGCCGGTGCGGTACTCGGGCAGGTCCGGCAGCATCAGCCAGGCCAGGGCGAACATCAAGGCCGGGCCGAACAACCAGTTCAAGAACAACGAGCTCAGCAGCAGCTTGCGGTCACCGGTCACGGTATCGAGCCGGTCGTAGCGCACTTTCGCCAGGACCGGGTACATCATGATCAGCAGGCCGAGCGCAATCGGAAGCGAAATGCCGTCGATCTGAACGCTTTCCAAGGCCCTGTTCAAGCCGGGGATCCAGCGACCCAGCAGCAGCCCTGCGACCATCGCGATGCCGATCCACACCGGCAAGAACCGATCCAGGGTGGAGAGTTTCGCGACGACCGGTGCCGACGTCGATGACATGGTCTCGGTCATGCGGTCGTCTCCGCGAGTGTCGCTGTGTTGAGGCCCAGCAGCGCTGAGAGCTCGCCGAGGGCGGCCGGGACGACGGCGTAGTACACCCAGGACGCCCGGCGCTCAGAGGTCAGCAGGCCTGCATCGCGCAGGACTTTGAGGTGGTGCGACACGGTTGGCTGGGAGACGTCGATGCCACCGGAGATGTCGCAGACGCAGGCCTCACTGCCGGCATGGCTAGCGATCGCACTGAACAGCCGCAATCGCACCGGGTCCGCCAAGGCCTTTAGCTTCTTGGCCATCTCTGCGGCGGCCTGCTCGGACAGCGGCTCGTTGAGCAGGGGCGCAGTGACGCAACACGCGTCCGCCGCCTCGGGTGGATTCGACATGCATCGATATTGACACTCATCAAACTAGGGTGCAAGCGAACAGTCGGTGAACGACGACCCGTCGGCGGGCATGCCGGCGGCCCGGCATGCCCACCGGCTCATGGTCAGCAGCAGGGCGATGCGGTCGCTGTCGGCGCGGCTGCGCGTTGGCTGCCGCAGCACACGTCGGCAGCGTCCGTGGTGTCATCGAGATGCTGCGGGCTGCTGCCGAAGGTGTCGGAGTCGGCGAGCACGGTGTAGACCTCCCACTGTTCGCCGGCCGGTCCGGTCACCCACACCTTGTCCTGGGTGGCGAAGCAGCACGTGGTGCCGATCTGCTCGTCGGTGAACAGACCCTCGCCGGCCAGGCGGGCGATCTCGGCGTGGACGGTCTCGCTGGATGTGACTTCCACGCCGAGGTGGTTGATGGTTCCGCCCTTGCCGGGGTTCTCCAGCAGTACCAGCTTCAGCGGGGGCTCCGCCACGGCGAAGTTGGCGTAGCCGGGCTTCACCTTGGCGGGTTCGGTGTTGAACAGCTTGCTGTAGAACGTGATTGCTTCGTCGAGGTCGTCGACGTTGAGTGCCAGTTGTACGCGGGACATGGCCCGGCCTCCTCGGGTTGTTTTACATATATCGAAGTAGCGCGCCACGGCCCAGCATGCCACCTTTTGGATATATGTCAATCTTTCTGGCAGACTGGCGCCATGCCCAAAGCGCTTCCCGTCATCGACACGTCTGCGCCGGTGTGCTGCGCACCGGTCGCCGCGGGACCGATGACCGATGACGACGCACTCAACGTCGCGCTGCGCCTCAAGGCGCTCGCCGACCCGGCACGCGTGAAACTGATGTCGCACCTGTTCTCGTCCGAGGCGGGGGAGCAGAACAGCGGCGAGCTCGCCGCCGCGCTCGGGCTCACCGAATCCACGGTGAGCCATCACCTGGCCCAGCTGCGCAAGGCCGGCCTCGTGCTCTCCGAGCGCCGCGGTATGAACATGTTTCATCGCGCGCACCCGGAAGCCCTGCAGGCGTTGTGTGCCGTACTCGACCCGAATTGCTGCCGCTAGCGTGCGGCCCGCGGCCCCGGAGAACTTCGGCGCACGACCGTCGCGAACTCTGGTTGCGGCGTTGGCACCGCCATACCGTGATGTTCTCAGTGGCCGGCGGCACGAACCGACCCGCAATGGCGCCTACAACGTGAGGACTTTCGCGATAACGAACAAAATCGAGCGGAATGGCGCCGAAGAAAAGCTCTGAGCGTCACTGCTGTGGCTCGCTCAGGGCGGCGCCATTACACAGAATCAGGCCGGCCCCTTGACCTCATCCATCGCGCACCGGCACTCGCTCGCCCACAAGTTCGTCAGATATCTATCGATCCGGACGTCGATCCCGACGTCGACTTATTTATCGATGCGGTAGCCACGCTAAAAGCCCTGCATCGCTTCTGGATCGACATAGAACTCAGCGCCGGGGGCTTCCTCGCCGATGGTTCGCACGTTGACATCGATGTCGATGAGGTTATGCCTGCGTCGTTGATGGTGGACACGCGTCTGCGGTTCTGACCTCGGATACCTATGCAGACTTGTTCCCGGACGACCTGGAGCAGGTTTCGGTAGCACTAGATGCGGCGCGAGTGCGGTCCTTAGCAGCCACTGCGGACCAGCTGCGGACTGAGAAGTGAGAAGGCCCCGGACTGGATGACCAGTCGGGGGCCTTCTCGCTGCAGTTCACACGAGTCGGGGTGGCGGGATTCGAACCCACGACCTCTTCGTCCCGAACGAAGCGCGCTACCAAGCTGCGCCACACCCCGCGTGAAGCTCCGACAGCGTATCGCACGGGTAGCCCGAGAAGCCAAACGCATAAAGATCGCCCGATTCGGGAACAGATGGCTCACGGACCGATGTCACATCGGATCTCGATCGCAATTGCACGGATTGGGATGGAAATGGCGTGTCGCAGGCGTTGTGGACAGTAACGAAGCGCACACTGCGCACCAGGTAGACGACGGAAAAGGTGGACCGGCCATGACGGCTCTGGGTGCTGCTATCTACGGGGGATTCTTCGCGCTGGCGGCTCTGTGGCTCTTCTTGACGTCCGACGATTCGACGGGCGGCGATCAGCTCCAGGAGCAGGATCTCTCGAACTCGGACAGCTTCGCCGCCGGCCCGGTGGGATCCAGCTTCATGCTGGTGAGCCACTCCTCCGAGAAGTAGGTGTCGGCGTAGCGGTCGCCACTGTCGGCCAGCAGGGTCACCACCGAGCCACTGCGGCCCTGGGACACCATCTCGGCCAGCAGGCCGAATGCACCCCAAAGGTTGGTTCCGGTGGACGGTCCCACCCGGCGGCCCAGCACGGCGCTCACGTGGTGCGCGGCGGCCACCGACGCCGAATCGGGCACGCTGACCATCCGGTCCACCACGTGCGGTAGGAACGACGGCTCGACCCGCGGTCGGCCGATTCCCTCGATCCGTGACGACGCACCGGTTTCGATTTCGGCGCCGCGCTCGTAGGAGAGGAAGAATGCCGAGTTCTCGGGGTCGACCACGCACAGCTTGGTGTCGTGGCGCCGATACCGGATGTAGCGCCCAATGGTTGCGCTGGTGCCGCCGGTACCCGCCCCGACAACGATCCACTCCGGGATCGGGTGGTCTTCGTCGCGCATCTGCGAAAAAATCGATTCGGCGATGTTGTTGTTGCCGCGCCAGTCGGTGGCGCGCTCGGCATTGGTGAACTGATCGAGGTAGTGACCGCCGGTCTCCTGAGCCAGCCGGTGGGCTTCGGCGTACACCTCCGAGGAACGCTTCACGAAATGGCAACGCCCACCCTGTGCTTCGATCAGGGCGATCTTCGACGAGCTCGTCGTTGCCGGCATCACCGCGATGAACGGCAACCCCAGCATCGCCGCGAAATACGCCTCCGACACCGCCGTCGACCCCGACGACGCCTCCACGACCGTGGTGCCTTCGTGAATCCACCCGTTGCACAACGCATAGAGGAACAACGACCGCGCCAGCCGGTGCTTGAGGCTGCCGGTGATGTGGGTGGTCTCGTCCTTCAGATACAGCTGGACGTCCACGCCGCCGCACCACGACGACGGCAGCGGATAGCGCAGCAGGTGGGTGTCGGCGCTGCGGCGGGCATCGGTTTCGATCAGCCGGACGGCGTTGTCCACCCACTGTCGCGAACGGCCGCGGTCAACGACCCGGGTCACCGGGATCAGTGCACGGAGGACGCGGTCGGATGCGACTGTCCCAGTGTGCGGCTGGAGTCCCGTCCGCCCGTCGGCGCCGCGATGAGCGTCAGCAGCGTGGCCTCGGGACGGCAGCAGAATCGCAGCGGGGCATACGGTGACGTACCGATTCCGGCCGACACATGCAGCGCGGTGTCCGCACCCCACTTCGACGCGCCCTTGACCCGCGACGTATCGATATCGCAGTTGGTCACGATGGCCCCGTAGAACGGCAGGCACAGCTGCCCGCCGTGGGTGTGCCCGGCCATGATCAGCTGGTAGCCGTCGGCGGCGAAGCGGTCCAGGACCCGGGTGTACGGCGAGTGGGTCAAACCGAGCCGCAGGTTCGCCGCCGGACTGGCCGGGCCGGCGATGGTGTCATAACGGTCGCGGTCGATGTGCGAGTCGTCCACCCCGGCGGCGGCGATGGTCACGCCCGCCACCTCCAGCTCGCGGCGGGTGTGCGTCATGTCCAGCCAACCGCGCTCGGTGAACGCAGCCCGCAGGTCCTGCCAGGGCAGCGGTGTGCCATGAGCGCGAAACTCGCTGTCGTAGAGGTACTTGGCGGGATTCTTCATCGTCGGCCCGAAGTAGTCGTTGCTGCCGAAGACGAACAGACCTGGAACCGAGAGCAGGTCACCCAGCGCCTGGACCACGGCGGGCACCGCCTTGGGGTGCGACAGGTTGTCTCCGGTGTTGACCACCAGATCCGGCTCCCAGCCGGCCAGTTCGCGCAACCATGCCTGCTTGCGGCGCTGTCCTGGCCGCATGTGGATATCGGACAGATGCAGGACCCGCAGCGGCGAGGACCCGGGCGTCAGCACCGGCATGGTGACCTCGCGCACGACGAACGCGTTGCGTTCGATGATCGCGGCGTAACCGATGCCCGCGACCGTCGTGCCGAGCGCCACTGCTGCGGTGTTCTTCAGAACATGCAATGCGGCAGCCATGTGTGCAGCCTACTGCGGCACCCTGTGCGTGGCGCGAGTTACGGGGGTGGCGGTGGGGGCGGCGGCCCCGGTGGCGGGGCAGGCGCGGGCGGGACGAGAACCGGCACCGTGATCGGAGGCAGACCAGGGATCTGCACCACGGTCTGGCCGAACTCCGGCGGAGCGCCCGGCGGGGGCGCTGCCACCGGCGGTGGTGGCGGAGCGGGCGCGATGCCGTTGCTGATCTGGATGGTGATGATCGAGCCCGGGATCGTCTGCCCCGACGGCGACGTGCCCACCACCGCACCGCTCGGTGAGCTGCTGTTGACCGGGGTGGCCTGATCGGCGACCTGGAAACCGGCGTCGCGCAGGCGTTGACGAGCCGCGTCCTGGGTCAGCCCGGCGACGCTGGGCACCCGGCCGCCCGGAGACCCGTCGACGTACCGCGGATCGGTGGGAGGCAGGGCCACCTCGCCGAAGTTGGTGGCGATGGGCTGCATCGCCGTGAACCAGGTACGGGCCGGCTCGTTACCGCCGAACAAGCTGCCGGATCCACACTGGCGCAGCGGGAACGAGCACAACTCGCTGGGCTCGGTGGAGTCGTCGTAGATGTAGTTGGCCGCGGCCAGCTGGTTGGTGAAACCCAGGAACCCGGAGGATCGGTTGGCTTCCGTGGTGCCGGTCTTGCCGGACATCGGCAGCGTCCAGCCGACGGATCCGGCGGCCCCGGCGGCGGTACCCGATCCGCGATCGTCCTCGCTCATGGCATTGGCCAGCGTGTTGGCCAGACCTTCCGGCACCACCTGCTCGCAGGTGGAGGTGGTCACGGCGACCTCGTTGCCGTCGCGGTCGAAGACCTTGTCGATGGGGTTGGGCGGGCACCACACACCACCGGAGGCCAGGGTGGCCGCCACGTTGGACAGTTCCAGCGCGTTCACCTCGATGGGGCCCAGGGTGAACGAGCCGATGTTCTGCCGCTTCACGAAGTCGGCGAGGCTCTCGTTGCTCTCCGGGTCGTAATCGCGCGCGGTTCCCGGTTCGGCGTAGGACCGCAGGCCCAGCCGGACGGCCATGTCAACCGTTCGGCCCACCCCGACCTGGGAGATCAGCTTCGCGAACGCGGTGTTGGGGGAGGTGGCCAAGGCGTCGGTGATGTTCATCTTGCCGCGGTAGCCGCCGGCGTTCTGCACACACCAGGTGTCCTTCGGGCACCCGCGGGCGCCGCCACTGCCCAGCCCCTTGGCCTCGAACCGACCCGGCACGTCGAGCTCGGCGTTGATGCCCATGCCCATCTCCAGGGCCGCGGCCGTGGTGAAGACCTTGAACACCGATCCGGCGCCGTTGCCCACCAATGAGAACGGCTGCGGTTGCATGGTTTCGCCGGCATCGAGGTTCAACCCGTAGTTGCGGTTACTCGCCATCGCGAGCACCGGGTGGGTCTGCTTACCGGGCCGGATCACGCTCATCACCGAGGCGATGCCCTCCAGATCGGCAGGCGCGAACTTGTTGATGGCGTTCTTGACGTTGGCCTGCACGTCGGGGTCCAGCGTGGTGCGAATCAGGTAGCCGCCCTTGGACAGCTGCTCCTTGCTGATCCCGGCCCTGGCCAGGTATTCCTGCACGTAGTCGCAGAAGAATCCGCGATCTCCCGCGGCGATGCAGCCGCGGGGGAGTTCCTGCGGCTGCGGCAGGATGCCCAGCGGCTCGGCTTTGGCGGCACGCAGTGCCTCGGCATGCTCGGGCACGTTCTCGATCATGGTGTCGAGCACGACGTTGCGACGGGCCAGGGCGCCCTCGGGGTTGGTGTACGGGTTCAGCGTCGAGGTGGACTGCACCAGACCGGCCAGCAAGGCCGACTGCTGCCAGTTGAGCGCGGAGGCGTCGATGCCGAAGTAGGTTTGCGCGGCGTCCTGGATGCCGAAGGCGTTGTTGCCGAAGGAGACCAGGTTCAGGTAACGGGTCAGGATCTCAGGCTTGGTGAACGTCTTGTCCAGCGTCAACGCCATCCGGATCTCCCGCAGCTTACGGGCGGGCGTGGTTTCGATGGCGGCGCGTTTCTCGGCGTCGGTCTGGGCGATCACCAGCAGCTGATAGTTCTTGACGTACTGCTGTTCGAGGGTGGACCCACCGCGGGTGTCGAGGTTGCCCGACAGGTAACCCGACAGACCCGTCAGCGTGCCCTGCCAGTCCACACCGTTGTGTTCGGCAAATCGTTTGTCCTCGATGGACACGATTGCCAGTTTCATGGTGTCAGCGATTTTGTCGCTGGGAACCTCGAACCGGCGCTGGGTGTAGAGCCAGGCGATGACGTTGCCCTTGGCGTCCACCATCGTGGAGACGGCGGGTATCTCCCCTTCGACAAGCTGAGAAGAACCATTGGCGACGACGTCGGAGGCTCGGTTGGACATCAGGCCGATACCGCCGACGACCGGGAACATCAATGCCGCTGTCAACACACTGGCGAGTAAGCAGCACCAGGCCAGCTTGATCAGGGTGACAGCGACCGGGGGGCGGTCCGACATGGTCTACAGAGTAATGGGGTTGCCGACAGTGCTGATGCCCGTACGGCGTCCACGGAACGGCCCCGGAGCGTGCCCGCGACACGCCGAAACCAAAGATTCGCTGAGGGACTGCACGGTTGTCCCAAAAAAGTCGGAATCAGACTGTTGCCAAAACGCTATTTGACCACCTAACTTAGACAGACAGTGCGACACAGGTAACAGAAAAGTGCGCAATGTGGCGTAGATCGCAGTCGCGGTTTGCACCCGAGACAGTGGCCGGAAAGTCGGCCTGAGCGAAGGGGAGTTCGCTGATGTCAGGAATTTCGGCCGCACCAGGGGGGACCACCGCCACACCCATGCCCAGCCCGCTGCAGGGGGCCGAGGGCGAGGCGCGGATCGCGTGGGTGTCACAGGCCCGCTGCCGCGGGGCAGACCCTGATGAGCTGTTCGTCCGCGGGGCCGCGCAGCGCAAGGCGGCAGTCATCTGCAGGCACTGCCCGGTGATCGCCGAATGCGGCGCCGACGCCCTCGACAACCGTGTGGAGTTCGGGGTCTGGGGCGGTATGACCGAGCGTCAGCGGCGGGCTCTGCTCAAGCAGCACCCGGAGGTCGTCTCCTGGGCCGAATTCTTCGCCGCTCAACGCAAGCACCGCAGCGCTGGCTAATTTCTGCGTAGTACTGGCTTCAATCGGCCCCTCCCGCACCGCGCGGAGGGGCCGATTGCATCCCGGACGTTGGTCTCGCGGCCGTCTCGACTCACGCCGGCCCGTCTGGGCGTGAGCTCCTTCGACTGCTCGTTCCTCGCAGCCTCGGACTCACGCCGGATCGTTTGGGCGTGAGCTCTTCGACGGCCTCGTACCTCGGCCGTCTCGACTCACGCCGTGATCTGGTCGGCGATGGCTCTCAGCGCTTCCAGGTCCGACACGTCGAACGGCAGCGACGGCACCCCCACGATCGCCACCTTGGGATTGGCCCCGGTGAATCGCGACAACAGGCGAACCTCACGCTTGGCCGTCAACGCCCGATCGGCGTGCACGCGCAGCACCGCCGCCGTCAGCGACTCGGGATCATCGGCCTCCAGCTCCTCGGCCCCGTCCACCGCACGCTCCACGTGCAACGAGCACAACGTCGGATGCGTGCGATTGAGGATCAGCCCCGCCAGCGGCATGCCCTCCTCCGAGAGCCGATCGACGAAGAACGATGCTTCACGCAGCGCATCCGGCTCGGCCGCGGATACCACCACGAACTGGGTTCCGCGGCGCTTGAGCAATGCGTAAGTACGGTCGGCCTTCTCCCGAAAACCGCCGAAGGTCGAGTCCAGAGACTGCACGAAAGCCGAAGCGTCCGAGAGCATCTGGCTACCCAGGATGGTTGACATCCCCTTCATCGCCAGGCCGACCGCCCCGGTGACCAGCTTGCCGATGCCACGGCCCGGTGCCAGCAGCAGACGCCACAGCCGGCCGTCCATGAAACTACCCAGGCGCTTGGGGGCATCCAGGAAGTCCAGCGCATTGCGCGACGGTGGGGTGTCGACCACCACCAGATCCCAGCGATCCTGGGCCAACAGCTGGCCCAGCTTCTCCATCGCCATGTACTCCTGCGTGCCGGCCAGCGAGGTGGCCACCGTCTGATAGAACTGATTGTCCAGAATCGCTTGCGCGCGTTCGTTTCCCGAGTACTCGACCACCATCTCGTCGAAGGTGCGCCGCATATCGAGCATCATCGCGTGTAGCTCGCCGGGCACCTCCGGAGCCAGCGGTACACGCTGGGGCGAGTTGCCCAGATCCCTGATGCCCAGTGCCTGGGCCAGTCGCTTGGCCGGATCGATGGTGAGCACCACGACGGAGCGGCCGTACTCGGCGGCCCGCAGGGCCATCGCCGCGGCGGTGGTGGTCTTTCCGACACCGCCGGCGCCGCAACACACAACAACGCGGTTGGTCGTGTCGCGAAGGATCGACTCCATGTCCAGAGCTGGTGGTGTGGTGCTCATCGTTACCGGACCCCCTGCTCTGCCAGTGCCTCGGCCAGCTCGTACAGGCTGCCCAGGTCGATTCCGTCGTTGATGGCCGGTAACTCCAGCCGGGGCACCTTGATCAAGTCCAACTGCTCGGCGCTCTCGGCACGGGCCTGCAACCGGGTGGCGTGCTGGATGCTCTCCGTCAGCAGTCCCGCAAAGTCGTCGTCCGACAACGTGATTCCCACCTTCCCGAGATCGGCGCGCACGGCGTCGGCGTCGATGTCTCCTTCGGCAGCCTTGGTGAGCGCGTCCGCCGGCAGGAACGTCGGGATGTTGCGGTTGACGATCACGCTGCCGATCGGCAGCCCGAGCGCCTCGAGTTCTTCGATGGCCTCGACTGTCTCCTGGATGGGCAGCGCCTCCAGCAGCGTCACCAGGTGAATGGCCGTCTGCTCGGAATGCAGCAGCTTCACCACACCCTCGCTCTGCGAGTGCACCGGCCCGCCCTTGGCCAGATCAGCGACAGCCTTGGTGACGTCGAGGAAGCGTGCGATTCGGCCGGTGGGCGGTGAGTCCACCACGATCGCGTCGTACACCGGCTGCTTGTTGCGGTCCACGCGGACCACGGACTCCTTGATCTTGCCGGTCAGCAGCACGTCGCGCAGCCCGGGCGCGATGGTGGTCGCGAATTCGATGGCGCCGATACGACGCATGGCTCGACCGGCCAGACCGAGGTTGTAGAACATGTCGAGGTATTCGAGAAATGCGGCTTCGATGTCGATGGCCAGGGCGTTGACCTGACCGCCGCGTTCGGCCGTGGCGATCTTGAGCTCTTTGTACGGCAGCGGCGGAACATCGAACAGCTGCGCGATGCCCTGGCGGCCTTCGACTTCCACCAGCAGGACCTTGCGGCCGCCGGCGGCCAGCGTGAGAGCCAGCGCGGCCGCCACCGTGGATTTCCCGGTGCCGCCCTTCCCACTGACAAAATGGAGGCGGGCTTTCGCCAACCGGGAGGGCCAACCGACGCTGGTTGGGCCGCTTGCTGTGGTCGCCATGGCTTGCAGCCTAACCATGTGGTTGGGTCCGGCGGCTAAGCTCTGCCCATGAGCGAACCGACCATCTGGGAGTACGCCACCGTGCCGCTGCTCACCCACGCCACCAAACAGATCCTCGACCAGTGGGGGGCTGACGGCTGGGAGCTGGTCGCCGTCCTGCCCGGGCCCACCGGCGAACAGCACGTCGCCTACCTCAAGCGTCCCAAATGAGCTGGTCTGCCAAGCTGACCGAGCTCGGCATCGAGCTGCCGCCCGTCGTCGCTCCGCTGGCGGCGTATGTGCCCGCCGTGCGCACCGGCAACCTGGTCTATACGGCCGGCCAGCTGCCCATCGAGGGCGGGGAGTTGCTGCGCACCGGCAAGGTCGGCGCCGAGGTGAGCGCCGAAGACGCCAAGGCCCTGGCCCGGGTGTGTGCGCTCAACGCACTGGCGGCCGTCAATTCCCTGGTGGGCGTTGACCAGGTGGTCAAGGTCGTCAAGGTCGTCGGCTTCGTCGCCTCGGCACCCGGATTCGACGGTCAGCCGGGCGTCATCAACGGCGCCTCCGAACTGTTCGGTGAGGTGTTCGGCGATGCCGGTGCCCACGCTCGCTCCGCGGTCGGTGTCTCCGAACTGCCGCGCAACGCTCCCGTCGAAGTGGAAATCATCGTCGAGGTCGCGTGACCCTCGAGCACCCCGCCTACGCGCAGCTGCGTCCGGTCACGGATACGGCGTCGGTGCTCCTGTGCGACAACCCGGGCATCATGACCCTCGACGGCACCAACACCTGGGTGCTGCAGGGGCGGGGTAGCGACGAGATCGTGATCGTCGACCCCGGTCCCGACGACGAGGCGCACCTCGACCGGATCGCCGCGCTCGGAAAGATTCCTCTGGTCCTGATCAGCCACCGGCACGGCGACCACACCGACGGCATCGACAAACTCGTCGAGCGCACCGGCGCCGTCGTCCGCTCGGTCGGTAGCGGATTCCTGCGCGGTCTCGGCGGGCCGTTGACCGACGGCGAGGTGATCGACGCTGCCGGCCTGCGCATCACCGTCCTCGCGACACCCGGTCACACCGCCGACTCGGTGTCGTTTGTCCTCGAGGACGCCGTGTTGACCGCCGACACTGTGCTGGGTCGCGGAACCACGGTCATCGACACCGAAGACGGGAGTCTGCGCGACTACCTGGACTCTCTGCACCGGCTGCATGGTCTGGGCCAGCGCACTGTTCTGCCTGGGCACGGCCCCGATCTCGGCGATCTGGTGGGCGTGACCGAGATGTACCTGAAGCACCGCGAGGAACGACTCGATCAGGTCAGGGCCGCCCTGCGGGAGCTGGGAGAGGACGCCTCCGCCCGGCAGGTCGTCGAACACGTCTACACCGACGTCGACCAGAAGCTCTGGGATGCCGCGGAGAAGTCCGTGCAAGCCCAGCTGGACTACCTCAAGACGTGATTTCGGCGCGCTGGTAACCGCTCAGCGGTTACCAGCGCGCCGAAATCACAAGAGAACTAGCGGGCGCGCCTTGCCAGCCGCTCGGAGTCGCTGATCAGCACGCTCTTGCCTTCCAGGCGGATCCAGCCGCGGTGGGCGAAATCGGCGAGCGCCTTGTTCACCGTCTCGCGGGAGGCGCCGACGAGCTGGGCGATCTCCTCCTGCGTCAGGTCGTGCGTCACGCGCAGGGCGCCGCCCTCCTGAGTGCCGAACCGCTGAGCGAGCTGCAGCAGCTGCTTGGCCACCCGGCCGGGCACGTCGGTGAAGATCAGATCGGCGAGGTTGTTGTTGGTGCGGCGCAGGCGACGGGCCAGCACGCGCAGCAGCTGCTCGGCGATCTCGGGCCGGTCGGCGATCCAGGCACGCAGCGCGTCCCGGTCCATCGACACCGCACGGACCTCGGTGATGGTGGTGGCACTCGACGTCCGGGGGCCCGGATCGAAGATGGACAACTCACCGAACATGTCGGAGGGGCCCATGATCGTCAGGAGGTTCTCCCGACCGTCGGGTGACCGACGACCGATCTTCACCTTGCCCGAGATGATGATGTACAGCCGATCGCCAGGCTCGCCCTCGGCGAATACCGTGTGCCCCCGCGGGAAGTCGACGGGCTGCAGCTGCTTGGTCAGCGCTGATACGGCGCTGGGTTCGACTCCTTGGAAGATTCCGGCCCTCGCCAGGATCTCGTCCACGTTGCCCCTCTTTGGCTCTTGGCTGTGTGATGTGCGTCGACCAGCCTCTATCTGTGTGTTCCTTGCAAGTCTAGAGGTAAGCAGTGGCGCGACTAGCCAACGCTACACACGATTGGCCTGGCGAGTCGCCTGAAACTGCGGATTCCTGTCCACCGGAATCTGCACGGACGGGCTCAGCCGGGTCGGCAAACGGGGTTCACCGTCGAGTGTTTCGAAGGCCGCGCGCAGCGAGGGAAACGACGGGAAGTCGTTGTCCGGCCGGGGTTCGGGGCGCATCTTGGGCTGTTCGGTCAGCTCCGCGCCATCGCGGGACTCGAAGGTACAGATACCGGACTCCAGCCGCTGCAGCCCGAAGGTCGCCAGCATGAGCAGGCCGGGGACCGACGCCGCGAGCAACCAGGACACGACGAGAAGTAAACACGCGCCAGGTCTCAGCAGGATCACGGTTTGTCAACCGCTCAGACATAGCTGTAACGAATCTGTCGGGCCCGGTCAGTAGCCTGTCAGGGTGGCCGCCAAGGCAAAGCCGGATTCTTCGCCGAAGACCAAATCGAAGACCAAATGGGACACCGAGACGCACCTGGGGTTGGTCCGGCGTGCCCGCCGGATGAATCGCACCCTCGCGATGGCGTTCCCACATGTCTACTGCGAGCTGGATTTCACCAACCCGCTGGAGCTGACGGTCGCCACCATCCTGTCGGCGCAGAGCACCGACAAGCGCGTCAACCTCACCACTCCCGCGCTGTTCGCGAAGTACCGCACGGCCGCCGACTACGCCGGGGCCAACCGCACCGAACTCGAAGAACTCATCCGGCCCACCGGCTTCTACCGCAACAAGGCCAGCTCGTTGATCGGGCTCGGACAGTCGCTGGTCGACAACTTCGGCGGCGAGGTGCCGGCCACCCTCGATGAGCTGGTGACGCTTCCCGGCATCGGCCGCAAGACCGCCAACGTCGTCCTGGGCAACGCGTTCGACATCCCCGGCATCACGGTCGACACCCACTTCGGCCGGCTGGTCCGGCGGTGGCGGTGGACGGCGGAGGAAGACCCGGTGAAGGTGGAGAAGATCGTCGGTGACCTGATCGAGCGCCCCGAGTGGACGCTGCTCAGCCACCGCGTGATTTTCCACGGGCGTCGGGTCTGCCACGCCCGTAAGCCCGCGTGCGGGGTCTGCGTACTGGCCAAGGACTGTCCGTCGTTCGGTGCGGGCCCCACCGATCCGCTGCTCGCCGCTCCGCTGGTCAAGGGACCCGAAACCGAACACCTCCTGGCGCTGGCAGGTCTGTGACCGGCTCGGCCAAGTGGACCCTGGCGATCGTCGCCGTCATCGCGGTGGTGATGGCTGCGCTGCTCGCTCAGCTCGGTGAGTCTCCCGAGACCGGCGTGCAGTCCGGCCCACCGACTGCGGGCCAACCCCGCCAGGACCCGGGCCAACTGAGCCAAGCCCGCCGCGAAGCGGACCTGCCGCCGTGCCCCACTGGCGACGGCGGCCCAGGCCCTGCCGAACTGCGCGGGGTCACGGCGGTGTGCGCGGCCGACGGCGGGCACGTCGACGTGGCACGTGCGCTCTCCGGGCGCCCCGTGCTGCTGAACCTGTGGGCCTACTGGTGCGGACCGTGCGCCGACGAACTGCCGGCGCTGGTCGAATATCAGCAACGGGTGGGCCAAGACGTCCTCGTGGTGACGGTGCACCAGGACCCCAACGAGGAGGCGGCATTGTCGCGGCTGGCGGAGTGGGGCGTCAGGTTACCCACCCTGCAGGACGGTGACCGCAGCATTGCTGCGGCTCTGAAGGTCCCGAACGTCATGCCTGCGACGGTTCTGCTGCGCCCGGACGGTAGCGTTGCCGAGATCCTGCCCCGTGCTTTTGTCTCCGCGGACGACATCGCCGAGGCGGTCGGAACCGAGTTGCGATGAGAGGGGTACCGCGGTGAGCAGTGCGGTATCCCCGTCGCCCGACGACGGACCCGACTGGTTGCGGCCACTGCTGGACAACGTGCACAACGTGCGCGGCGCGTACCGGCGCCGGGTGCCGGCCGAGGTGCTGGCGTCCATCACCGCGGCCGCCGAGTCCGCCGTCACCCGGCGCGACGCCGCGGTGCTGGTGTTGTTCTCCGGCCCGGAGTTCACCCCGGCTCGCTCTGTGGTGCCCGGGCTGCCCGACGAGGCGGACCTGCTGCTCACCGTCCGGGCTTCCACACTGCGCCACCACGCCGGACAAGCCGCCTTTCCGGGCGGCGCCAGCGATCCGGGCGATGATGGACCGGTTGCCACCGCGTTGCGGGAGGCGCGGGAGGAGACCGGGATCGACGTCACACGCCTACAACCGTTGGCCACGCTCGAGCGGATGTTCATTCCGCCGTCGGGCTTCCACGTCGTGCCTGTGTTGGCCTACTCGCCCGATCCAGGACCGGTGTCCGTCGTCGACGAAGCCGAAACCGCAATCGTTGCGCGGGTACCTGTCCGCGCGTTCACCAACCCGGAGAATCGGCTGATGGTCTACCGAGCCGCCAATACCCGCCGCTTCGCCGGGCCCGCCTTCCTGCTCAACCAGATGCTGGTGTGGGGATTCACCGGCCAGGTCATCTCGGCGTTGCTCGACGTGGCCGGCTGGTCCAGCCCCTGGGACACCACCAAGGTGCTCGAACTCGAGGACGCCATGGCGCTCGTGGGCGGGGAGGCGCAGTGACCCCTTCGCAGTGGCTCGACATCGCTGTCGTCGCAATCGCGTTCGTCGCCGCCGTTTCGGGCTGGCGTTCCGGCGCGCTGGGTTCGGTGATGTCGTTCATCGGCGTGGTACTCGGTGCCGTTGCCGGCGTGCTGTTGGCGCCGCACATCGTCAACCACATCGACGGTGCCAGGACAAAACTCTTCGCCGCACTGTTCCTCATCCTGGCTCTGGTGGTCGTCGGCGAGGTGGCCGGTGTGGTGCTGGGCCGCGCGGTACGCAGCGCCATCCGCAATCCCGGTGTGCGGTTGGTTGATTCGCTGATCGGTGTGGGCCTGCAGCTGATCGTGGTGATGGTGGCGGCCTGGTTGCTCGCCACCCCGCTGACCTCCTCCGACCAAACCAATCTGGTCAATGCCGTCAAGGGCTCTAAGGTGCTGGCGCAAGTGGACGAGGCGGCACCCGAGTGGTTGCGCGCGGTGCCCAAGCGGCTCTCGGCGCTGCTGGACACCTCCGGCCTGCCTGACGTGCTCCAGCCGTTCGGCCGCACCCCGATCGTCGAGGTGGAGCCGCCGAACGCGACCCTGGCCACCGACGCCGTGGTGGCCGCGGTCCAGCCCAGCGTCGTGAAGATCCGCGGGGTGGCGCCGGGATGCCAGAAGGTGCTCGAGGGCACAGGTTTCGTCGTTGGGCCGCAACACGTGATGTCCAACGCGCACGTGGTCGCGGGCTCCGACAGCGTGACCGTCGAGTCCGCCGGCCAGACCTACGACGCCGTGGTGGTGTCGTATGACCCGAACGCCGACATCTCGATGCTGTTCGTGCCGAACCTGCCCGCGCAGACGTTGGATTTCGCGCCCGACCCCGCCGTGACCGGCACCGACGCCCTGGTACTCGGCTATCCCGGTGGCGGGGACTTCGCAGCCACGCCCGCGCGGATCCGCGAGATCATCGAACTCAACGGTCCCGACATCTACCGCACCACCACCGTCAACCGCGAGGTCTACACCATCAGAGGGACTGTGCGGCAGGGCAATTCCGGCGGCCCGCTGATCAACGCCAACGGCGAGGTGCTCGGGGTGGTGTTCGGCGCCGCCGTCGACGACACCGAGACCGGATTCGTGCTCACCGCCAATGAGGTGGAACGTCAGATGCTGAAGGTGAACGCGACCGAGCGGGCGGCCACCGGCTCCTGCGTCACCTAGGCCGGCCTACAGAGGGGCCAGGCCGGCCGACGAGGCGGCGAGGGACGAGCCGGGGAGAGAGGGCCGGCCTACAGAGGGGCCAGGCCCGTCGAGGGGCTAGAACAACCGGGCCAAGAACCTGTTGAGGTGGCCGTTCACCTGATCCGGCACCTCCTCGTGACCGAAATGCCCTGCCCCGGAAAGGGACACGAACCTACCGTGGGGCGCGTAGCGCCGGGTCCGCTCGACGGGTGCTGACAGCACATACGGGTCGGCGTCACCGCGCATGTGCAGCAACGGGATTCCGAGCTGACGGTCCATCTGTTTCATGAAACGCCGGCCCTCACCCCGGAGTTGGCTGCGTACTGCCCATCGCTGGTACTCCAGCGCGCAGTGTGCGGCACCCGGGATCTGGATGGCGCGGCGCAGATGGCCGATGGTCTCCGAGAAATCCTGCGACGCTTGCCACTTGCCGGAGGCGCGGCTGCGGACCAGCGCCTCGAGGTCGTCGGCGTCGCGGCGGGTCAACACGTGCTCGGGCCAGCGCGGCAGCTGATAACCCAGCAGCGAAGGCAGCAGTGCCCGGCCCTGGTCGCGGCGGGTCAGTGCGGTCCGGCGCAGCGCGCTCGGGTGCGGCGAGCTGACCAACGCGATCGCCCGCACCAGACGTGGGTGCAACACCGAAGTGGCCCAGCACACCAACCCGCCGTCGGCGTGGCCCACCAACGTGGCCGACGTGTGCCCGAGGGCGCGGATCAAGCCACCGGTGTCACCGGCGAGCGTCCACCCGTCATACCCGCGCGGTGGTTTGTCGCTGCCGCCGTACCCACGCAGGTCCACCGCGACCACCCGCGCTCCGGTGATACCGCGCAACTGATGGCGCCAGGCCCACCAGAACGAACCGAACCCGTGCAGCAGGATCACCAGGGGCCCGTCGGGCGCGGAGGACTCGGATTCGACGACATGAAACCGGATGCCGTTCGCGTGGACGTCCAGGTGACGCCACGGTCCGTTGATCCGAACGACGGACGGATCCGGCGGCGGCATCTACCAGCCCGACGGGTCCGTGGTTGCGGGCGCCTTACCCGCGGGCGCCTGCGGCGCCCTGTCGTGACCGGGGGTGAAAGCCGCCCTGGTCTCCTTGACGGTTTCGATGGTCTGCTGCGGCCCGCGGATCTTGCGCACCTTGCGGTAGCCCAGGAGCGCGAACAGCGCGGTGGTGAGCACCATGACGCCGAAGACGATCAAGAAGGACGCCCACCGCCACAGCCAGGTGTCGAGCAGTTCCGCGGCGAAGAAGAAGAAAAAGAAGGTGGAGTAGAACAGCACCACCAGCGCCAAGATGAAGTAGACGCTTCCGGTGAGACCCTTCTTGACGTCCCGGGTGATCTCCGCGCGAGCAAGTTCGACCTCGGCGCGCACCAGGGTGGACACCTGAGTGGTGGCGTCCTTGACCAGGTCACCGATCGACGGATCCGCCGGTACGGCGTTGGGATCGACCAACGGGATCGACGTCACGGTCGCGGGCACACCATTCTTGCGGTCACCATTGCTCACGGGCTTCATGTTGCCATGTCTGGTTCACTGGGGACGACCCTGGCCAAACCCTGACTTGGGAGTTCGCTTGAAATTCGCGCGCCTTGCCGTCTGCGCTGTCGCCGCCCTGGCCGCATTCTCGGTCATCACCGCAAGCCCGGCGGTGGCCGCCCCGGTGACCCTCGGCGGAGGTTCCGGCATCGTCATCAATGGCGAGTCCTACTGCACGCTCACCGCGATCGGCACCGACAACCGGGGCGATCTCGTCGGCTTCACCTCGGCGCACTGCGGAGGCCCCGGCGCCCAGGTGTCTGCCGAGGGCGCCGAGAACCAGGGGCCGGTGGGCGTGATGGTGGCAGGCAATGACGCACTCGACTACGCCGTCATACGCTTCGACCGCAGCAAGGTCATCCCGACCAACAACGTCAACGGCTTCGTCATCGACGGCTTGGGGCCGGACCCGGCCTTCGGCCAGGTGGTGTGCAAACTCGGCCGCACCACCGGCACCTCGTGCGGGGTGACGTGGGGGCCGGGGGAGGACCCCGGCACCGTCCTGAATCAGGTGTGCGGGGCGCCGGGCGATTCGGGCGCGCCGGTGACCGCGAACAACAAGCTGGTCGGGATGATCCACGGCGCGTTCAGCGACGACCTGCCCAGCTGCGTCATCAAATTCATCCCGCTGCACACCCCCGCGGTCACCATGTCGTTCAACACTCAGCTGGCCGACATCACCGCCAAAGCCCGTCCGGGGACGGGCTTTCGGCCGGTGTAGTACGCCTCACTTGCTGGCGCGGATGGCTTCGAAGACGCTGGGGTCCACGAGGGTCGAGGTGTCGCCGAGTTCGCGGCCTTCGGCGACGTCGCGCAGCAGCCGGCGCATGATCTTGCCGCTGCGGGTTTTCGG